>NZ_CP021248.1:0-333125 GCF_017309955.1 Novosphingobium sp. KA1
GTGTCCCATTGCTCAATTGAATGAAATTGAATATTCTGTCCGCAAAAGTGCTTCAATGGAGTCCCGCGTGGCTGAATCGAATGCCGTAATTTCGCAGATCGGAGATCTTGCAGAAGCCGGCGAAAAAATGATCGAGCGGCTGCGGCGCAAAGCCTTTCTGCCAGAAAGCCGCAAGGGCCTCAACGTGCGTACCGGCATTGCCGAAGCCGCACAATTGCTCGGTTGTTCGACCAATCGCATCCGCATGGCCGAAGAAGACGGCCGCCTGCCCCCTCCCCCGGCCGGCGAAAATGGCCGCCGTCTTGGCTATTCGATCGAGGACATGCTGCACATGCGCGAAGTGCTTGGCGCTTCGCCGGCGCGCGCTCCGCTCGATGTGCCGGCAATGATCGCGGTTCAGAACTTCAAGGGCGGCGTCGGCAAGTCCACCGTCACCACGCATCTTGCCCACTTCTTCGCGGTGCATGGCTACAAGGTACTGGTTGTCGACTGCGACAGCCAGGCCACCACAACCACGCTGTTCGGCTTCAATCCGCACTTCAACATCACCCGCGAAGAGACCCTTTACCCTTATCTATCAATCGATCCGACCCAGGCGGACCTGCTCTACGCGGTCAAGCGTACGCCCTGGCCTAACGTCGACCTGATCCCGTCGAACCTTGAACTGTTCGACGTCGAATACGAACTGGCTGCGGCCGGTTCGGACGGCCAATCGGTGCTCGCCGCCCGTTTCCGCAAGCTCAAAAAGGGTCTGACCGACCTTGCGCGGGACTACGACGTGGTGATTCTCGATCCGCCGCCGGCGCTGGGGACCATCAGCCTGGCCGTGATGCAGGCCGCCAATGCCCTGCTGGTGCCGCTGGCCGCAACCACGCCGGACTTCTGCTCGACCGTGCAGTTCCTCTCGATGATGGATCAGGTACTCGACCAGCTCACCGGTGTCGGCATCGAGGTCGACTATTCGTTCGTGCGGCTGATCTGCTCGAAGTTCGACGGCAACGATCCCAGCCATGAAATGGTCCGCACCATCATGGAGCAGACTTTCGGCCCTGCCCTCCTGCCCGTGCCGATTCTCGAAAGTGCCGAAATCAGCCACGCAGCGCTGCGCATGATGACGGTCTACGAGCTGGAAAAGCCGATCGGCACGCCGCGAACGCACAAGCGCTGCCGTGCCAACCTGGACGAAGCGCTGGGCCAGATCGAACAACTGGTCCGTGCCGGTTGGGGACGCAGCCAGAAAGTCGACGAGGACATGCTCGTCAATGGCTGACCTGAGGCCTTTCTCCTTCGACAGCGCGGCCTTGTGGCATCGCGCAGTTCCCTGTTTGTTCTTCACGAAAATCTCTGCCCGTCGAGTGGCAGAGTGTCGCTCGAGGTAAGCCCATGGCCCGCAAGCAATCCGATTATCTCGCCGCACTGCTCTCGGACGACGAAATAACGGCCGATCTCACGCCCAAGAATGAGGCAGAGTCCACCGCTCCCCCTCCAGTCGCGTCTACAAGGGCGGAAAGATCGCGTGGTACAACGCTGCTCGGACGTGAGAGCGCCCTCGCCCGCGTCGCCAGCGGTGAGGTACGCCAGGTCACGCAGCTGCTGCTCGACCCCGCGCGTGTCCGTATCTGGACCGGCAATGCCCGCAGCTATGTCCACCTGACCGAAGAATCCTGCCGCGAACTGATCGATTCCATCATCGCGGAAGGCGGCCAGAAGGTTCCTGCGGTGGTGCGCCGCATCGAGGGCGACCCGGAGCACGACTTCGAGGTCATCGCCGGAACCCGCAGGCACTGGTCGATTTCATGGCTGCGCCAGCATTCCTATCCGGACATGCAGTTTGTGGCGCAAGTGGTCCAGCTCGACGACGAAGCCGCCTTCCGGCTCGCCGATCTGGAGAACCGTGCCCGCAAGGACGTGTCCGACCTTGAGCGCGCGCGCAACTATGCGGCTGCACTCAAGGAACATTACGGCAATCACATGACCCGCATGGCCGAACGCCTCAAGCTCTCCAAGGGCTGGCTGTCGAAGATGCTGAAGGTCGCCGCAATCCCGGACAATGTGCTGGAGGCCTTTGCGTCGCCTGCCGATGTCCAGCTCAAGCCGGCCTATCCCCTCGCCCAGGCGCTCGACGATACCAGCAAGGCACCGGCAATCCGCAAGGAGGCACAGCGTCTGGCCAAGGAGCAGATGGCCCGCCGCAATGGCAATCGCCCGGCAGTTGCCGCTGCTGACGTAATAAAGGCCCTTCTCGCGGCCAACGATACCGATCGAGCGCGCCAGGATACGATGGCGGTCTTCTCACGGCACGGTCGTCAGATGGCTTCGGTCCAGTCGAGCAACCGCCAGGGCGTGACCATGCGGCTTCACGCCGGCTCCGGCGCCACCCGCGAGGAGATCCTCGAAGCGGTTCGCGAATTGCTAGGTCAGCTTGACGAGGACGGCCGCGGCTTGCGATCGTGATGCCGCAACCTTGCAAACACCGTCTCGCAAGGCACTCGAATATAGGTTTGTTGACAGGCAGGGGCACAACGTCCCTGCCTTTTTTCTTGCCTAAGCTCCAGTGGTTTCCCCGGGGAAACAGTTTCCCAGTTCCCCCCGCTTGGCGACATCGCTCCAGCAAGCGCAGGCTCTCCCCGTTCCCAGTTGGCCGAGTTCTTCACAGCCGCAACACCCCGGCGATTTGCCCTCCCCTGCCCGCATCGCCATGATACCCGGGAATCACCCGCTCTCACGAACACCGGCGTTTCCCTGGGGAAACACCGGCACCGCGTTGTGCGGATCAGTGCCGTCCAACCACGTCAAAACGCCAGTCGGAAACCCAACATGAGTCGCCAGAAGCCCGAAGCGGCAACAGAGCAGTTCGACATCTTCCTGCCCTACATCGTCGAGCTTCCGCTGCGCGATCAGCGCGAGATGATGGAACGTCCGTTCTTCAGCCTTGCCAAGTCGAAGCGTGTGAAGCCGATCGACTACACCAGCCCCGACGGCAAGCTCTGGGTCCATGTCAGCGCCAATCCCGACTATGGCATGGCGACGATCTGGGACGCGGACATCCTGATCTACTGCGCCAGCACGCTTGCCGACATGGCCAGGCGGGGAACCAACGATGTGCCCCGCAAGCTCCATCTGATGCCCTACGACCTGCTGCGCGCCATCGGTCGCCCGACCACCGGGCGTGCCTACGAATTGCTCGCCCAGGCCCTGGATCGTCTCGTCTCAACCACCATCAAGACCAACATCCGGGCCGAAAACCGCCGCGAGGCGACCTTTTCCTGGCTCGACGGCTGGACTCAGCTGGTTGACGAAAAGACCGAACGATCGCGCGGAATGACCATCGAGCTATCCAACTGGTTCTGGGAAGGCGTGATGATGAAGGGCGGTGTGCTGTCTATCGACCGCGCCTACTTCGACATCACCGGTGGACGCGAACGCTGGCTCTATCGCGTCGCACGCAAGCACGCCGGCGGGGCAGGGGAGGGCGGTTTTGCCATTTCTATGCCTGTGCTGTTCGAAAAATCCGGTGCCGAAGGGCAGTATCGCCGCTTCAAGTTCGAGATGCTCAAACTGGCGGAGAAGGACGAGCTACCTGGTTATGCGCTCAGCGTCGAAACCGCCAAGGACGGTGAACCGATGCTGCGCATGCGCCGCGTGGACGGCAAAGGCGGCGCAGGAACCGTACTTTCCGACGGCGCCGCCTCCACGCCCGAGGCCAAGGCGCTATCACCCGTTTCCCCGGGGAAACCCGCAGAGGCTCACAGACAACGTCCTGCCGCCGTATCCCCCAAAACCTCGTCCGCGGCGGCGCTCGGCCAGGTGGGTGATGACGCCGCCATCGATGCCCGCAAGCTCATTCGCTCGACCGTGGCCGGCCTCTCCGATGCGGCCACCCGCGGCTTCATGACCGATGAGACGATCGATCTGCTGCGCCGCGAATGCCCGGGCTGGGATCTCCACGCCCTGCATGCCGATTTCGAACGTTGGGTTTTTGCCAGCTCCGAACGTACTCCGGCGGACTGGCAGCGCGCGTTCATCGGCTGGGTACGTCGGCATCACGCCAAGCACGGTCGCCAGATCCGCGGTTGAGGGCAGGGGGGAGATGCACCGATCCCGCGACCGTTTCAGCCGAACGGCAAAGAGCGTTCCCGAAGTGTCGCGTCTCCCCCGCCACCCCGCCAAATCGGCGATGAGCGCTTCGGGCTTCGTTTGCCGATTGAACCTTGTTCGCAAGCGTCCTCTTCAAAGTGATTCAACTCAGCCTGCAAAATCGGCGATTTTTCGGGACCTTCGACACTCCGGGAACAGCTTGAGGTGGATCTTCGACCCTTCAGGAACACCCCTTCGACACTCCGGGAACGTTGCTGTCGACACTCCGGGAACACATTCACGACATTTCGGGAACGGCCCTTTTTCGCGACTCATCGGGAAACCTGCGGTTTCGGAAGCAAGCGGGCTCCCTAACCTTGTAACAGATTCCCTAAATAGCTTTCTAACCTCGCAGAAGTCTCAGTCTTGTGGAGATTTTTAGATGGGCGCGATGCCCGCGACACAGCGGCAGACCCAGCATCTCACTGCCATCGGCAAGCCTTCAATGAGGCCCGATCCGTCTCCCTCCGCACACAGGCCCTAGCGGATGCCCGCCAGATCACCTTTTACCAGCCACGATCTCGACACCTTTGCCGCATGCCCAAAGCGTTTTTGGCTGGAACGGAATATTGAGACTGAAACGACAAAGCCTGCCTTCGCCGGACACCCGGAACGTGATCCGATCCTGCATGCAGTTCTAGCAGCCACCCCGGAAGGACAGCGGATCTGCGATGGCCCCGACTTGCAAGCGGCCGTAAACGAAACCAACCGCCATCTGGCCCACAACGATCATCGTCCCTTGTTCAACGCGTGCTTCATTGCCGCAGGCCTTGCGGACGCGGTCACCCATGATCCGGCACCCGCCATCACCGTAACCGCCGATATGCTGTTACCTGCAGGAGAATACAGCTGGATCCTGGTCGAGATTCTGCCAGCCTTGCGCATTCGCGAGCGAAGCCTCGAACGGGTCGCCCACAAGATCGCGGTACTCGAACGCTGCGGCATTGAAATTGCCGGAGCCATTATCCGCACGATCAACCCGGATTTTGTTCTCGAACGCCCGGGGGAATATCGGGGGCTCTTCAGCGACCATCATGTTCTCGGCCGGGTCCGTCACCTCGTGAACGACGTCCCGGGAATACTGGAAGCAGCCCAAGCTGTCATGAAAGAACCCGAGCCGAAATTACCCCTAGGCCCCCATTGTACCAACCCGGCACCGTGTCGGTTCCTGCCCCACTGCACGGCACACGCGCCCGAACCGCAATGGCCGGTCACGATCCTCCCGGATGGCGGCTGGAAAAAGTGGAAACGAAAAGGATACGATGATCTGCTTGCTCTGGATGAGCACGAGATGAAGCCGCGCGAGGCGATGATCGTTGCAGCTACCCGATCGGGCAGGCCCTTTCACGACCTCGAGGGCGCTCGTGAAGCAATCGGGCAATGGACCTATCCCCGTGCATGGATCGACTTCGAAGCGGCATCGCCGGCACTTCCGCGGTGGATCGGGACACAGCCATTTCAACAAGTGCCCTTTCAGTTCTCACTGCACCTCGAGCAGGCTGACGGGAGCATGTCGCACCACGAGTATCTATGCTGCGACGGAAGCGATCCGCGAAAGGGATGCGCGCAAGCACTGGTCGCCGCTATTCCCGTCGACGCCACATTGATTGCCTATAATGCCGGTTTCGAACGCAGCGTCCTGCGACGACTTGCGCGCGATGTGCCCGACCATGCGGCGCCCTTGCTGTCCATGGCGGAACGGACAGTCGACTTGCAGCCAGTGGCCCGCAGTTGCTGGTATCATCGGGCGCAACGCGGTTCGTGGTCTATGAAAGCCGTGCTGCCCAGCGTCGCTGATCTTGATTACGACAGATTGGAGGTAAAAGGCGGTGCCATGGCGCAGGACAGGTTCCTGGAAGCCATTGACCCTTCCACCACCCGGGAGCGCCGTCAGGAGATCGAGGCGGCGCTTAGAGCCTATTGCCGGCAGGATACCTGGGCCATGATCCTGCTCGCCCGCCGACTGACTACGGCAGCTTGACGTGGTGGGAGTAGCTCAAACTTGAGATCGGACTGGCGTACAGGCCCGTTCGAGACGCGCTTGAAACGTCTGACTGCTAATCCCCCGCGGGTGGTGAGGCCTTGTCGAGAAGGGCCTCCAGAGCCTTCATGGAAGCTTCAAACTCGTCGAGCGATTGCTGCGAGAATGCAAAGCTCTCTTCGTTCGGTTGCGGCCCCGGCGCTTTCGGCGGACATTCGGCATAGCGATAGAGCATGGTGCGGTTGTGCGCTGCCTCGGTAACCAACTGGCCGGACTCGGCAATCGTCGCAAGGATCGTGCGCACACCAAGGCGGGAGGCGCCCAGGACAAGCTCGATCTGGCGGCCGCGCATGGACCCAAAGCCAGCCAGCATTTCCAGCACCGGACCGGATCTGCCCGTCGAACGGCGGCCGGCACTCCGTTCGGCAATCGTGCTGGCGCGGCGCTCTGCTTCCCATAGCCACTGCTCTAGCTGCCACAAGGCGGATCGCAGCGCGTCGGTGCTCTGCTGTTGCAAGCGGCGCTGCGTATCCCACAGGTCATCATCGCTTGGATCTTGGTTGCACTGTCCATGACCGGGAAAGGAGAGGAAGCCAGGCAGGGGAATGGGTAGCGGCAGGCGCCCAAGCGGCGAGGCCCAGTCCGACGCAAGCCTTGTGCCGACCAGCAAGTCGAGTGCCCATCGGCAATTGGTCGGGGTATCTGCTTCGCGGGCGATACGACCGGATCCGGTCTCGAGAAGTTCGTATCCGCGCTCCTGCTGGCCGAACCGCGTGCTCGCGCCGACGGCTTGCAGGAGCGCCGAGATTGCGTTGAAGGGCAGGTCCTCTGCCTCAACAGGGATCGCCGCGAGCAGTTGATGTGCCTCCTCGATAGTCGCATTGATCTCTGCATGGGCGGCAGTGGGCGAGGGGGATGTCATGGCGTCCGGAACATCGGACAGGGCGAGAAACGCACGTTGGATCTTCTCGGCGGCATCGGCGAGGAGGGGCCATGAACTGTGCAAAAGCTCAGTCAATATCGCTTGGCATATGGCCCTGGCAGGGCGTAATCTGTGCTGAGGAAGGTCGGACAGCGTCTTTAGTCCCGCGAACCATTCGTGGAAGCGTTGTTCGGTAAAGGCATGTCCCTCCTGCCGAAGGGCTGCGATCAGGCATTCACGGACGACCCGGAGCCCTAGGATCTGCAGGCAGCCCTGCGAGGCTGTTCGGAGGGCACTTTGAAGGCGGCCGAGATAGAGTGCGGCAAGAACCGCGCCGGACGGGGTTTCGAGAGGTGCAGACATGATGGAAGTCCCGGTTTCTGGGGGTTTTTCCAAGGTGTATAATTAAATGTATATAGCTATACACCTTCTTTGAGCAAAGCAGAAGGCACTATCGATAATGATAGGGGCGGCCTTTAGCCCCCCAACTGCCTTTAGAGAAACCGCTAGGCGGGCGGCACGGTGCGGTGCTTTTTCGCGAAGGCATTTTGCCCGTTTCATACCGTGGCCCGAACGCGGGACAAATGGGTCGCGGTTTGGCCGTCAGCCGGGCAGGGCGTATCCCGAACCGGCGAAATCCCCATGATCACGGGAACCACCGAAGTGTTGGAGGGATTCGTTCAACCCAACCGGAGTTAAGACCGCTGTTCCTAGGCCGCAAACTCATCAACGGACCATCGAGGTGCCCAAATGGCGAACAACTCGGGCCGAAGGTGTCGCCGGGCGGGCTGGTTGCCCATCCAAGGTCGCGTCGGTTCGAGATGGAAGCCGTTTTGGCGTCCCTGCGAGATCTACCTTACGGTGAGCTTCGCTTGATCAAAACGCCCAGCGCCGCGTCGGGAAGTCTTGAAATATCGAAATATTCCAGGGCCTTCCCTCCTGTCTCTGATCTATTTGGCCTCAAACCTCGATGGTGCCGTTCATGCGTTTACGACCTAATAGCCGAGCGGCTTGACTTCGCGAATGAGTTCGATGAGGAGCCGCAGCCCCGCTGGTACCTGGCGCCGGCTCGAGTAATAGATGTGATAGCCCGGCCCCATGCAGGACCAGTATTCCAGCACGAGGCGAAGCTCGCCCCGCTGGAGATAGGGCTGGAAAATGGCCTCGTTTCCATACATGAGGCCGGTACCGGCAAGCGCCAGGGGCATCATGGCTCGCCCGCCTCGCACCGTGATGCGGTTGGGAACGGCGATGGCCATGTCGCCGTCGGGGCCTGCAAATTCCCAGTGGTAGACGCGGTCGTCGCCCAGCCTGAAGCCGAGGCAGCGATGCTCGCGCAGGTCTTCGGGTTTTTCGGGCGTGCCATAACGCTCCAGATAGGCAGGCGCGGCCGCGACGCACCAATGCAGGTCTTGCGAGAGGCGCTGCGCGATCATGTCTTCCGGAACGGTGCCGCCGTGACGTATGCCCGCATCGAAGCCTTCCCCGACGATGTCGACCATCCTGTCGGATGCGACGATGTCGATCTCCATGTCGGGATAGCGTTCGAGGAACAACGGCATGACCGGTGCCAGCAGCAGTTCCGCCGCATCGCCGATCACGTTGAGCCGAATGCGCCCGGCCGGGGCATCCCGGAAACGATTGAGGGCTTCGGCAGCGGTTTCGATCATGTCGAACGGTTGCGCGATGACCGAACGGAGTTCCTCGCCCGCAGACGTCAGCGTCACGCTGCGGTTGGTGCGATTGACCAGTCGCACGCCGAGGCGACCTTCCAGGCCCTTGAGCGCGTGGCTCAGCGCCGAGGCGGTGATGCCGAGTTCAAGACCGGCGAGGCGAAAGTTTCGATGCCGTGCAATGGCGAGGAAGTAGGAGAAATCGGCAAGATCGGTGCGGTTCAACGGCATCGCGGCATCATGTTCGATCCGCGCGATCATCGCAACTCCGGCGTCCGGACAAGTGGGGGCAAGTCCGGGCGGAGCCCTCCCGTTTGGTCCGGCCCGGCCCAGAAAGCCGGGCGATACCGGTCAGGCTCCAAGCCTCCGGGCCAGCGCGAAGGCGGCCAGTGTGGCAGCGACGAGCAGCCCTGCACTGGTGAGGAATTCGACCCGGGCGCCAGCCATGTCGAAAACGACGCCGCCCAGCGTAGCGCCTAGGGTAATGGCAAGCTGGACGATCGCGACCATCAAGCCGCCGCCGGCCTCCGCCTCGTCAGGCACCGTGCGCGCGAGCCAGGTCCACCATGCCACGGGTGCCGCCGTACTTGCAAAGCCCCAGATGGCCAGGAGGATCGCCGTTATCGGGAGCGAGGCGCCGAACGCGGCGAGCAGGATGGCGGCGGCAGCCATGGCCGCAGGAAGAACGCCGAGCGTCAGGAACAGCACCTGCACCTGTCCTTGCGGTTGCACTTGCCCGAGTACGCGGCCGATGACGATCGTGCCCATAAACCCCGATACTCCGATGATCAGCAGCATCAGCGAGAGCATCGACACGCCGATCTGCGTGATCTGCTCGAGGAAGGGCCGCAGGTAGGTGAACAGCGCGAATTGACCCGCAAAAAGCAGGGCTACGGTGAGCAGGCCGAATACCAGCGGCGGGCGGCGGAGCAGGCCCAGCATGGCACTCTCGTTGCGCGCCCTTTCGCCGGGCAAGGGAGGCAGGCTGGCGACCTGCCAGACGATGGCCAGAACCGCGGTCGGGACGATGCAGAAAAACGTGCCGCGCCAACCGATCAGGCCGCCCATGAAGCTGCCGATCGGTGCCGCGAGTGTGGAAGCCAGGGCGTTACCGCCGTTGATGATGGCAAGGGCCTTGGGCACGTCCTGCGCTGGAACCAGTCGCATTGCGATCGCGGCGGACATCGACCAGAAACCGCCGATCGCGATACCGAGAATGGCGCGGCCGACCATCAGTACCGGATAGCCTGGTGCAAAGGCGACCATGGTGCCGGAAACGACCAGCATGGCGATAAGCGCAAGCAGCACCCGGCGCCGGTCCGCTCGGCCGAGCAGCGCCGATATCGTCAGGCTGGCAATGACCGCGAACAGTCCCGATATGGCGATGGCCTGGCCCGCCTGTCCCTCGGTGAGGGCAAGCGTTGCGGCAATCGGGCTGAGCAGGCTGACTGGCAGGAATTCCGATGCGACCAGCACGAAGCTGCACAGCGCCATCGCGTAGACGGCGCTCCATCTGGCCGGAGCGTGGGTGGCAGGATTGCTGCCGGACGTCGCCGTTTGGACGGTGTTGAAGCTGGCCATGGGCTCTCCGATGTCTGGTGTGGGCGGCGCACCTGTCGGCCTTGGTGCGAACCAAGGGGCCAAAACCGGAGAATCTGCCGGGCAGGGCGTGCGTGGCAGCGGAGCGGGGGGCCTCGGTGCCGCGCCGGGAATTATGCGGTCGCCGCGGCTGGGACAATCGGGCCTGTGTTTGATGAGGTAATGAGTAAAGCTCATCGTTTGGGTGTTTCGATGCTTTTGGGACCGGCTATATCTGACTGCAGCGTTGAGATTCCCTCATTGCT
Source organism: Novosphingobium sp. KA1 (assembly GCF_017309955.1). Classification (NCBI taxonomy): domain Bacteria; kingdom Pseudomonadati; phylum Pseudomonadota; class Alphaproteobacteria; order Sphingomonadales; family Sphingomonadaceae; genus Novosphingobium; species Novosphingobium sp. KA1. The sequence continues at coordinate 10,558 of NZ_CP021248.1, forward strand.
CCATCAAGTCCCCCCAGTCTGTTGGTGATGCTGCCGGGGCGCTATTTCCCTTGGCACCGGTCGTTCCGCCGGGGTCAAGCGACACCAAGGCACCCTAGATGCAACGCAGAAACGCCGTGAAGCTCAGCGGTGCCGCCGTGCTGGCCCTTGCGGCGGGCACGGTTCTTCCCGTTCTTCCAGCAAAGGCCCAGACCATGTCCAACCTATGGGACAAGACCTTCCCCCAAAGCACCAGGGTTGACCACCAGAAGCTCCGCTTCCCCAATCGCTATGGCATCACTCTCAGCGGTGACCTCTACCTTCCCCGGGATCGCGCGGGCGAGCCGCTCGCCGCCATCGTGGTGTGTGGACCGTTCGGGGCGGTCAAGGAGCAGGCGTCCGGTCTCTATGCGCAGATCATGGCCGAGCGCGGCTTTGTCGCGCTGGCATTCGATCCCTCGTTTACCGGCGAGAGTGGCGGCGAGCCGCGCAACCTCGCCTCGCCCGATATCAATACCGAGGACTTCAGCGCCGCGGTCGATGCGGTCGGCCTGCTGCCGTTCGTCGACCGGGAGCGGATCGGCATGATCGGTATCTGCGGATGGGGCGGCATGGCGCTCAATGCCGCGGCTGCCGACAAGCGCGTCCGGGCAGTTGCCGCCAGCACGATGTACGACATGGGCCGGGTCATGTCGAAGGGGTACAATGACAGCGTCACGCCCGAACAGCGCCGGCAGACGCTGGAGCAACTTGGCCGGCAGCGTTGGGAGGATGCCCAGCGCGGCGCGCCTGCCCATGGCCCGGTCTCGCTCGAACTGAAGGGCGGCGAGCCGCAGTTCGTGGTCGACTATGCCGAATACTACAAGACCCAGCGCGGTTTCCATCCGCGCGCGATCAATTCGAACGCGTCCTGGACGCTGACGACGCCGCTGTCGTTCATGAACATGCCGCTGCTTTCCTATATCCAGGACATCTCGCCGCGACCGATGCTGCTGATCCACGGCGAAAAGGCCCACTCGCGCTATTTCAGCGAGACGGCTTATGCTGCCGCTGCGCAGCCCAAGGAATTGCTGATCGTGCCCGGGGCCAGCCACACCGATCTCTACGACCAGGTGGATGTGATCCCCTTCGACAAGCTGGAGGCGTTTTTCCGCCGGCACCTCGCCTGAAGGGGCGCTTCAGCCGCATCCGGCAAAGGCGACGAGATGCCGCCCGCAGGGCTCCTGGCGCAGTGCGATCGGCCGGCCGAGGAAACGCTCGGCCAGTGCGATGGCGGTCAGCAGATGGCCGCTCGGCTTCACCGTGGTGAAGGAGCCGCTGCCGGCCAGCGCAAAGGGCAGCACCAGCTGGTCGGCCAGATAGGGCCCGGCAAAGGCGCTTGAAGAGAGGTACCCCTTCAGGCGCCCCGCTGCCACCCGCGCGACCCGTTCGGCCGGTACGCCCAACTGGCCGAAGCCGCTGGCCAACTCGGTTACCGCGTCCTTGCGGGCCGCGATCATCAGGATGACGCCGGGGCCCTGGTCGGCGGGAAGTTCGCGCAGGACAAAGGCCTCGTCGGGCCATTCGGCCAGTTCCTTGCGGGCACGCGCGATCATGCGCTCGGCGATGTCGCGCGGGAGTCCGGCAAACAGGACTTGCGCGGTGCCGCCATCGAACGCGCCGCCATCGTGCAGATCTAGCGGCTGCAAGGGCGCCGGGGTGATGTCCACCTCGATCCGTCCGCCGCCGCGCGGGTAGAAACCGTGGCGCACGAGCCGCGCTTCCACTTTCGGGCCCATGCGGTTGACGACCGGCAGGAAAGTGCGCTCGATGAAGTCGAACGGCGGCGCCAGCATGGCGTGCGTGCCGCCCTCCAGCACCAGGCGGGAAGGGGCATCGGCCAGCGCCAGCGGCATCAGCACCGTCTGCAGGACGAGGCCCGTGCTGCCGGCGGTGCCGATGGCGAAGTGGTACTCGCCGGGTCGCACCGTGCCGGGGTGGAATTCGAGTGTGTGCGAACCCACTTGGGCGCCGGTCACCTCCGCCCCGCCGATCCGCGCCGCCGCTTCCACGGCGGTGACGTGCTGGCGCATGAGGCCGGGTTTCGAACGCTGGCCGCGCACATGGATAATGCGGAAAGGCTTGCCGGTGACCAGCGAGAGCGCGCAGGAATTGCGCACCACCTGCCCGCCGCCTTCACCGTCCGAACCGTCGATCTCGATCATGTCGTCCTCTCGTCGTGCGTCTTTGCAGGGTTGGCCCTTGGCATCCACCAGAACCACCACGGATCGGCTTTCCTGTCGTCGGACGGCTTCATGCCGAAGTCGCCGTCACCGATCTCGACCGATGCGAGGGCAGCGCCGAATTTGCGGAGCATCGGTCCGCCTGCTGTCATCGTCAGGCGATCGCCTTCCACCCCGAGGCGAAGCTCCGTCGCCTCGGGGTGGTACTCGATACGCAGGCGCGAATGTTGGCGGTCGATCGGACCGAGAAACCCCGGCACTTCATGAACGGCCTGTGTGACTCGCGCCAGCTCCACGGTGCGGTGGCACGGAGCACCGCCGACCATGCGATCGACCAGATTGCGCATGGAGCGGCATCCCGCCGGATCACCGGTGAAATGCCATCCCCGATAAGCTTGCCGAGGCTGGCGATAGCGCCACACGAACAGTTGGCCCTGCTGCCTCCACTCGCTCACGAAATCGCGCATCTTGTCCTCCGGGGCGATGGTCTGCGTGAAGGGGATCACCCCTTCACGCAAACCACCTGTTTTAAGGTGTGGACGATCTCGACGAGGTCGGCCTGGGCCGCCATCACCGCCTCGATCGGCTTGTAGGCGCGCGGCGTCTCGTCGATGACGCCTTCGTCCTTGCGGCATTCGACGCCCGCCGTATCGGCCACATGCTCTTCCAGCGAGACGAGCTTCTTGGCCTGCGTGCGGCTCATCACCCGGCCGGCCCCGTGCGAGCAGCTGTCAAAGCTCTCCGGGTTGCCGAGCCCGCGCACGATGAACGATTTCGCGCCCATCGAACCCGGGATGATGCCCATGGCGCCCTTCGCCGCGCGCACCGCGCCCTTGCGGGTGACGAGCACGTTCTCGCCGAAGTGGTTCTCGCGGGTCACGTAGTTGTGATGGCAGTTCACCGCTTCCAGTTCGGCCTCGAAGGGCTTGGCGATCCGGCCGCGCAGGGCCGCGATCACGTTGGCCATCATCATCCGCCGGTTGAGCGCGGCGAAGTCCTGCGCCCAGCCCACCGCCTCGACGTAGTCGTCGAAGTGATCGGTCCCTTCCGGGAAGTAGGCGAGGTCCTCGTCCGGCAGGTTGATGTGCCATTTGCGCATGTCCTGCTTGGCCAGCTCGATGAAGAACGTGCCGATGGCGTTGCCGACCCCGCGCGAGCCGGAGTGCAGCATGATCCAGACCCGCGCCTCCTCGTCGAGGCACAGCTCGATGAAGTGGTTGCCCGTCCCCAGCGTGCCCAGGTGTGTGAGGTTGTTGGTGTTCTTCAGGCGCGGGTGCTTGTCGCACAGGCGCTCGAAACGCACGGCAAGCGTCGCCCAGGCCTCGACGATGGCGGGCGGCGGCGCGCCCCACGATCCGTGGTCGCGCTGGCCGCGTCCCACCGAGCGCCCGTGCGGCACCGCCTGCTCGATGGCGGAGCGGAGCCCTTCGAGGCTGTCGGGCAGGTCGTGCGCCATCAGCGAGGTGCGTGCCGCCATCATGCCGCAGCCGATGTCGACACCGACCGCCGCCGGGATCACTGCGCCCTTGGTCGGGATCACCGAGCCGACAGTGGCGCCGATGCCGACATGCACGTCGGGCATGCCCGCCACATGGCGGAAGATGAACGGCATCCTTGCCGCGCGGGCGAGTTGCTCTTGCGCCTTCTCGTCCACGGGTACGCCGCGGGTCCACATCTTGATGGGCACGCCGCCTTCGACCTGCCGGAATTCGAAACTGGTGTCGGTCATCGCCGATCTCCTTGAAAATACGTCATAGATGCTGGCGACGAGGTTTGGCGAGACACCCTGAATGCTCAGGGGCGGGGCGAACCCGCATCTCCCTTCGGGCCTTGCGGGCCTGCGCGGCAGGAACCGCGATGCGGTGCCGGCGAAAAGGCGCTTCACGGCCATGGCGAAAATCCTTCGTCCGGGGAGTGGAGGCGGCCGGCCCATTCCGGCCGCCCCGCTTTCCCGTTTCCTGCTGCCGGGCTGTTCGACAAACCCGACGAGGATGGAATTGCAGGAGGCGTGCCAAATGCCCGGAGGGTTCCGCGAAAAAACTCAAAAACCTCGGAATTTCGCGGATTTCGAGCGGGAATCCATCCGGTTCGGCCACGATCGTTGCCGACGCCGGTCCCGCGATTTGTATATGTTTATATAAGCGGATATATGATCGTATCATGAAGTCGCTTACCGTCATCGGGTTTCTCGGATCCACCCTGGATGCCGCCAAGTTCGGCCCGTCGCGCTGGATGAAGTGGCGCCCATCGGTCGCGCTGACGATGCACGAGGACTTGCGGGTCGATCGTCTGGTCATGATCCATGGCAGTGCCCACCGCCGGCTGGCCGAATACGTCACCGCCGATATCGCCGATGTCTCGCCGGAAACCACGGTGGAGCGCCACGTCATCGATTTCGCCGATGCCTGGGATTTCGAGGAAGTCTACGGCAAGCTGCTGGATTTCACCCGTACCCTGCCGCTCGACCCCGATGCCGAGGATGTGCTGGTCCACATCACCACCGGCACCCATGTCGCCCAGATCTGCCTGTTCCTGCTGACCGAGGCACATTACCTGCCGGGTCGCCTCCTGCAGACCCAGCCCAGCCGCAAGACCGACGGGACCGCGCCGGGCACCTGGTCGATCATCGATCTCGACCTGTCGCGCTACGATTCCATCGCCACGCGCTTTGCCGAGGATCGCGCGACCGGCACCTCGTTCCTGAAATCCGGGATCGAGACACGCAATGGCGCCTTCAATGCGATGATCGACGAGATCGAGCAGGTCGCCTCGCGCACCCGCGCGCCGATCCTGCTGATGGGGCCGACCGGGGCGGGCAAGAGCCAGCTGGCGCGCCGCATCCACGATCTCAAGAAAGTGAAGCGGCAGGTCGCCGGGCCGTTCGTCGAGGTCAACTGCGCCACCTTGCGCGGCGACAGCGCGATGTCGGCGCTGTTCGGCCACCGCAAGGGCGCCTTCACCGGCGCCGCCTCGGACCGCGCGGGCCTGCTGCGCGGTGCCGACAAGGGCATCCTGTTCCTCGACGAGATCGGCGAACTCGGCCTCGACGAGCAGGCGATGATCCTGCGGGCGATCGAGGACAAGCGGTTCCTGCCGGTCGGTGCCGACAGTGAGGTGGCGAGCGATTTCCAGCTGATCGCGGGCACCAACCGCGATCTTGCCCGCAGCGTTGCGGAAGGCACGTTCCGCGAGGATCTGTTCGCCCGCCTCAACTTGTGGACCTTCGCGCTGCCCGGCCTTGCCCAGCGGCGCGAGGACATCGAGCCCAACCTCGACTACGAGCTTGACCGCTACGCCGAGCGCGAGGGGGAGCGTGTCTCCTTCAACAAGGAGGCGCGCGCCCGCTTCCTTGCCTTTGCCGTATCCCCGGCAGCGCCGTGGAACGGCAATTTCCGCGATCTTGCCGCCAGTGTGACCCGCATGGCGACGTTTGCGCCCAAGGGGCGGATCGACGTGGCGACGGTGGACGGCGAAGTCGCGCGGCTGGCGCGGCTGTGGTCCGGGGGCCCGGCCGGCGATGATGGGCTGGCGGCGGTGCTCGATCCGTCGCAACTGGCCGCGATCGATCCGTTCGACCGGGTCCAGCTGGCCTATGTCGTGGCGGTATGCCGTGAGAGCTCTTCGCTTTCCGGCGCCGGGCGGCGCCTTTTCGCCGCCTCGCGCGAACGCCGCGCCAGCACCAACGACGCCGACCGCCTGCGCAAGTATCTGGCGCGGTTCGACCTGGACTTCACCGGCTTGCGCTGATCCGTTCCCGGCGGGTGACACACGCGGTAGCTTGCAAAATGCGTTGGATGAAAACCGGGAGCGGCCGGTCCGGTGCAATCGGATCGGAAATTGCGCTAGAAGGGGGGCTCGCATAGTCGGGGCGCAGGTACGGGAACCCGGTTTGGACAGGATCGTCAGCATCTATGCGCCGGGTGAGGCGAGCGTGCCGGTGCGCGGCAGCGGACAGGCCGCGGACCGGCTGGCGCAAGTCGTCGCCCTCGTGCGCGACCATGCCGGTGCCGCCGATGCCGACTTGCGGTCCGTCCTTGCGGCGCGCGCGCCCGCGAGCCTCAAGGCCCTGGTCAACGACTTTTCTGATTACCGGGCCTTCATCGCCAGGATGGAGGGGCGCATCGATGGGCGCACGTTGCTGCCCGCAGATCCGGCCGAGGTCCTGGCCTATGTGCAGGATTGCCGGGTGCATGGGCAAAAACCGGCGACCATCCGGCGGCGGCTTGCGTCGCTGCGGGCGCTGCATGGGCTCGCCGGGCTGGCGGACCCGACCGGATCGCCGCAGCTTCGTGCCATGCTCAGGGGGCTGGCGGCGCAGGGCGTAGCGGCGTCTTTGCAGGTCAGCAGCCGCAAGCCGGCATTCACGCTGGAGATCCTGCTGGAGGCCTGCGAGGAGACGCCGCCGGGTCTGCGGGATGCGGCCTTGCTGGCGGTGGCCTGCGAGGCGGGCCTGAAGGTCTCGCAGGTCCTCGCGCTGGAGGCGGGGCAGGTGGTCCCCGCTGCCGAAGGGCAAGGCCTGCTGCGGCTGGCGGGCGTACAGGAGCGGGTGCTGACGGGCGAGACCTTCCAGCGCGTCGACCGCTGGTGCCGCGCGGCGGGCATTGCCGAAGGGGCGCTGTTCCGCCGCGTTGCCGTCGTCCGTGCGAAGGGGAGGGAAGGGCGCGGCCCGGTTCCGCTCGCCAAGCTCGCCTGGAATGCGCGCGCCGGCGATGGCCATCTGGGCGAGCGGCAGGCCCGGGCGGCGCGGACCGACTATGTGGTGGGCGAGAACGGGCTGACCGCCGCGGCGGTGCGGGACATCGTGCGCAAGGTGGCGGGCCGTGCCGCCGATCTCGGGCTGGTGGCGCTGCAAGGGCGGGAGCGGGAGGCGGCGATTGCGGCGCTGCGCCTGCAATCGCTGTGGTGCCGGCGCGCGCCGGACGCGACGGTCGGCGGCGATTGAAGGCGAACGGCAAAGGCCGCAACCGGGGGAAGCGGTTGCGGCCTTGTCATTGGGTTTCAGGCGCCGGTTTCAGGGGGCCAGCTTCAGTGGGCCGGGTTTGGCGCCTTTCGGCGTCATTCCGGTTTCAGCACGAACCATCCCGAGTATCGCGGCGTCGGGCCGCCTGCTCCCGCGTCGATGCGGTGGAGTTCCAGCCCGTTCGCCGCCACCAGCGCGTCGATGGCCGCCACGATGTCCGGACGCTCTGGCCCATAGCCGTTTCCGGCAAAGATGCAGCCCGGACGGAGCCTTGCGAACCAGTCGGCCAGCAGGGTTTCCGCCGCCGCGGCGCTTTCGTGCAGGCAGGCGTCGACGTGGATGAAGTCGAGCGTTTCGGGATCGAACATCTCGAGCGCATCGGCAAACCCCATGCGGACCAGCGAATTGCGCTCGCGATAGGGATCGAGGTCGAGCAGGGCCTGCTTGTAGCGCACGATCTCGTCGCGGGCGCCTTCACCCTCGCACTCGCTCCAGCCCACGGTGAAGAGATAGCCTGCCTGCCCTTGGTCGAGGACATGCCGCGAGAAGGCACTGGAGGCATCGAGCGCGACCGCGGCGCTGCCGGGCGGGATCAGCCGGGCGACGTCCTCGTGCCGGGCGAAGCGCGCCGCGACATCGCGCAGGCGGCGGTTGATCCGGACGTAGTCCTCGGCATCGGGGACCGTCGGCGCCGCCGCGAGGGGCACCTCGGCGATCGAGGCCGCAAGCGGGGCTGGCGCCGAAGCCGGACCAGCTACCGGAGTGCCCATCATCATGTCGGGTTCGGAGCGGTATTCCTGGCCCTTGATGTAGAAGGTGAGCGCCAGCGTGTTGCGCGCGTGTTCCTGCGGGCCCAGCTCGCCGACACTGTGCCAGCTTTCCTCGCTGCGGACGAAGGAATAGGCGGCGTTGGGCTTGAAGTCGTTGGTCTTGTAGTCCGCGAAGCCCTGCGGCGTGCGGGTGTGGAAGCGGGTGCCGAGATGGCGCTGGCTCTCGTCCGCGGGCAGGTAGAACTGCAATGTGGCGATCTTCGAGGCGGCATCGGGATGGATGCCGATGCGGTAGCCGGGGAAATCGCGGTAGAGCAGCGGCACCGCGACGAGTTCGGGCAGTTCCTCGCCGAACCGGGCGCGCAGGGTCTTGCCGAACTTGTCGACGAGGGCGGCGGCCAGCGCGGGATGGGTGCAGATCTGCGTCATCGCCTGCCAGAACGCACGGTCCTGGGGGGCGATGCGGCCCAGCGTGGCCTCGGTAAGGTCGAGCAGGCGGCGGGTAATGCGCCCGTCGGCGGCAACCGCATCGGGGTGGACGATTGGATCGAGCACATCATCGGCGGGCAGCCGCGCGACGATTTGTGCGTAGAGATCGGCGGGGAAGACCTCTTCGAGGTAGATGTTCTCGCTGGGCACGGCGTCGATCGGGGCCTCGGCGATGCGGCCGACGATGCCCGCGACCACGGCGTCGACATCGACTTCGACTTCGACTTCGACATCCGCGGGGCTGGGATCCCAGTTCACCGCCACGCTGGTGGCAGGGGCATCGCGGCGGAACAGGTAGTTCAGCACGTCGCGCGTCTCGGGTGTCGCGAACGCGGCGTTCTGTTTCTTGTGCTGGAACTGCAGCCCGGCAGCGGCGAGGATCTCGGTCACTTCATCCACTTGCGCGGCGTCGGTTTCGATCAGTTCGATCGAGACCGATTTGACCTCCTCGCGCGCCAGCATCTGCGCGGCGCCGCGCACGATCGGCAGTTCGATGCCGTCGACGTCGATCTTCACGTGGTTGGGCACCGCCATGCCGAATTCGCCGATCAGGCTGTCGATGTCCTGGCCGACCATGCCCTGGCGGAAGGCGGGAGCGTAAGGATTGCCCCGGAAGTCGAGCGCTTCGCCGAAGCTGCTCATCGAGGTGCCGAAGTCGACGCTGGCCAGGTTCATCGCCGCGATCGCCTTGCGGTCGGTCAGCGCCAGGCAGAGCGGGGTGACGCGGTCCTGCAGGCCGTTGAGGCCGATGTTGATGCACAGCTGGTAGTAGTTGGCGAAATGCGGTTCGAAAGCGTGGACGCGGGTGCCGCGCACCCCGGCATAGACGCTGTAGATGCCGACATTAGCACCGATGTCCCACAGCGTTTCGCCCGGGCGGAAGCTGTCGATCCACTCGATCGTCTCGGGCTCCTTCTGGAGCAGCGTTTCGTAGCGCCAGCCCGAGCCTTGCGCCATGTAACGGATCTCGCGGCCGCGGGCTTCGAGCCGCCCGACGTTTCCGGCACCGAGCTGCCGGCTTACCTCGCTAAAGAATCCTGCCGTGCCGGCGTTCATGACATGCCTCCAGAAAATCCATCGCCCGCAAGGATGCGGGCCGTCTGAGGATTTATAGACTGGAAACGACCCCGAGCCGGATGCGCGGCCCCGGAAATGCGGGGCCTCGGCATCGCATGACCGGGGCGGGAACTCTGCCCGCCCCGGCCGTGCATCGATCCGGACGGCGGATCAGTACTTGAAGCTGACCGTGCCGATCACCGTACGGCCCGCTGCCTGGTGGGCATAGTGGGTCGAATAGGCCTGGTCGTAGTAGAGCTTGTTGGTGATGTTCAGCGCATTGACGCGCACCGCGATATTGTCGGTGATGTCGTAGCTGGCGTTGGCATCGAAGCGCCAGTAGCTGGGCACGTACGTCGCGCGGGTCTTGACGATGGTGAACACGCCGTTCGTGTAAGTACGGGTGTCCGAGAAGCCGCCGTAGACCTTGTCCATGTAGATGGCGCCGCCGCCCAGGGTGAGCTGCGGTGTCACCTTGTAGTTGGTGAACAGCGTGAAGCTGTTCTTCGGCGTGTTCGGGAAGGCGTGGCCAGTGGCCGCCGCCGGGGCGTAGTACTTGGCCGCCGCGCCGCTCGCATCGGTGCCGGTGGTGGCGGTCAGGCCGGCGTTCAGCACCTTGGAATCCATGTAGGTGTAGCCGCCGAAGACGTTCCATTCCGGCGTGATGTTGCCGCTGAAGCCCAGTTCGAAACCGCGAATGCGCTTGGTGCCGACATTGAGCACGCCGCCGTCGGGGTTGGTGGTGCGGGAATTGGTGGTGCGGGTCTGGAACACGTCGAAGCTGAGCGCCAGCGCCTCGCCGAACAGGTTCCACTTGGTGCCCGCTTCATAGCTCGTGGTCTTGGCGACCTTGAGATCGTCGGTGCTGACGCCGGCGGTCGTCAGGCCGTTGTCCTCGCTGCCCTGGGCAAGGAACGAGCCCGGCGGGATCGCCGAAGTGGCGGTCGAGACATAGATCGTGCCGTTGGACACCGGCTTGAACACCAGTCCCGCCTGGTAGGTGAACAGGTCGTCGGTGCGGTGCTGCCAGGTACGGGCGGCGGTGAAGGGCTTGGCGACGGCGGCCGAGGCGTCGGTGTCGTAGTGGTCGTAGCGGCCGCCGATGTTCAGCTTCCAGTGCTCGCCCAGGCTGATCGTGTCGAACAGCGAGGCCGAATAGGTTTCGCTGCTGGCCAGCGTGCGCGAGTTGGCCGGGCCCTTGACGATCGAGCCGGTCCAGCTGTCGTAAGGATTGGGATTGGCGAGATCGGTGCAGATCGCGTTGCTGCCCGAAGTGGCGGTGGCGCAGGTGACCGCGGTGGGCAGCGCGGTGTAGCTGGTGCTATCGGCATAGTAGCTGCCGTAGCCCGATTTCTGCCAGCTGTATTCGAGCGCGGCGGTGAAGCTGTGCTCCAGCACGCCGGTGGCGAACGTGCCCGACAGGTCGAGCTGGTCGACGAGGCCCTGCTGCTTGGAATAGCGCGAGTTCACGCGGCGCGAGACGGTGCCGTAGCTATAGACGTTGCCCTTGGAATCGTCCGGCTGGGTCCAGAGGTACTTCTGGCTCGAATCCGAGAAGCGCGCGGTGTTGCGCAGGGTCAGGCCGTTGTCGAACTCGTGCTGGAAGCGCGCGGTGAACTGGTCGACCGTGGTCTTGCGGAAATCGCGGTCGGCGAGGCCGTAATAGGCATCGCGCGAACGCACCGAGGTGCCGGCGGGCGCGGTCTGGTCATTGGCGCCGGGCTGGTTCGAGATGGTGGTGAGGTAGGGAATGCCGGTGTCGGGCAGTTCGCTGGTATGAAGGTGATACCAGTCGAGCTGCAGGCTGGTCGGGCCGTTCAGGCCGAACTTGATGGACGGCGCCACGCCCCAGCGCTTCTGCCACACCGCATCCCGGCCGGCGACGTCCTGGTCATGCCACATGCCGTTGATGCGCACGCCGATGAAGTCGTTGAGCGGCTGGTTCACGTCGACGGTGACGCGCTTGTAGTCGTCGTTGCCGTAGCTGGCGTCGAGATGGGCGAAGCGGTCGGCCTTGGGGGCCTTGGAGACGAGGTTGATCGAACCGCCGGCATTGCCCGAACCGTTGGTGACGCTGTCCGAACCCTTGGTGACTTCGATGGCTTCCACCGCGAAGGTCTCGCGGCTCTGCGCGGCGATGTCGCGCACGCCGTCGAGATAGGTCGAGGCCTGGCTGTCGCTGCCGCGAATGAACGGACGGTCGCCCAGCGCGTTGCCGCCTTCGCCCGCGCCCATGGTGATGCCCGGCACGGTGCGCAGCGCCTCGGCGAGCGAGGTCGAATTGGTGTCGCTCAAGAGCCGGCTGGAAATGACCGTGATCGAGCGCGGGGTATCGATCAGCGGCGCGGTGGCCTTGGGGCTGGAGAGGGTGTCGACCTTGTAGCCGTCATCGTCGATCGCGGTATCGGACACGGTCATGCCGCCGAGGCGCGCGGGCGCGGCTTCGGTGCTGTCCTGTGCAAGCGCGGGCGCGGCGCTTGTCGCCAGTCCGATGCAGCTCAGCGCGAGATAGGCCTGCGCTGCCGTGGCGGACGAATGACGGAAACGGGAAGTGGACACGGTGCCTCCTTGTTGCAGATGATTATTATTTGCGATGGATGCGCGGATCGGTGGCGAAAACGGCTTTCGATCCACGGAAATCGGGGCAGGAGCGGCAGGCGGCAGGTCTCCGCAATCGCCGCGAGAACGGGCTCAGCGCATGGCGCGGCCGTGGCGTAAAAACACCCTGACGTTCCGGCACGCGGGGCTGGAACCGGCCGTGATCCTCATGTCTGTCCTGCCTGACTCGTTATCTATTGAGAGCGATTATTAATAGCGACAACCGGGCCGCGCAAGCTGGACATTTGTATCAATCGTCGCACCCGCCCCCGCTCCCCCCGGCCGAGCCTCTCGCTTTCACCCGATCCCTCAGCGCAGGCCCATCCGGTCCATTTTCTTGAGCAGCCCGACCCGTGACAGGCCCAGTTCGCGGGCGGCATGGGTATGATTGTGGCCGGTCCGCTCCAGCGCTTCGGTAATGCGCAGGCGTTCGAGCGCGGTGATTTCAGCCTCCAGCGACAGCGGAGGCATCGCGGCAGGCGGCGCCTTCGCCGCCGTGATGGCCTCTCCGGTGGCGAAGGCAAGGTCCTGCGCCGCGATGGCGATTCCCGCCGCGCCGCGCGGGGCCAATGCTGCCGCGCACTCGACCGCGGCGCGCAGTTCGCGCACGTTGCCGGGCCAGCGGCGCGCCGCCAGCCAGGTCAGGGCATCGGGCGTGAACCGCGCCTCGCCTTGCGCCGCGCGGCGCAGAAACAGGCTGGCGAGCAGGGGCACGTCTCCGGGCCGTTCATCCAGCGCCGGCGTGCGCAGCACGACCCCGCGCAGGCGGTAATAGAGGTCCTCGCGGAAGCTGCCGTCGGCGACGGCGGCCTGAAGGTCGCGGTGGGTGGCGGCGACCACACGCACGTCGGCCTTGCGCATCGCGCGCGCGCCGACCGGCTGATAGGTGCCATCGGCCAGGAAACGCAGCAGCTTCACTTGCATCGCAGCGGGCATCTCGCCGATCTCGTCGAGGAACAGGGTGCCGCCCGAGGCGGTCTCGACAAGGCCGGGGCGGTCGGCATGGGCACCGGTGAAGCTGCCCTTGAGGTGGCCGAACAGTTCGCTTTCGAGGAGGTCCGCGGGCACCGCGCCGCAGTGGATCGGTACCAGCGGCCGGGCGGCGCGCGGCGATGCCTGGTGGAGCGCGCGGGCGACCAGTTCCTTGCCGGTGCCGCTCGGCCCCAGCACCATGACCGGCAGCGGGGTGGGCGCCACGCGGCGGACCAGATCGCGCAGGGCGGTCATCGCCGGGGAACTGCCGGCCAGCCCCATGTCCTCGCTGCCGACCGACTGCGCCTTGAGCTGCGCCACTTCGCGAGCGAGCCGCGCCCGCTCCACCGCACGCGCGACAACGACTTGCAGCATGTCGGGATCGACCGGCTTGGCGAGAAAGTCCCATGCGCCCGCCTCGATGGCCTTTAATGCCAGCGCGTGGTCGGCATGGCCGGTCATCACCACCACCGGGGCCGGGGCAAAGGCGGGGATCAGCGCCAGCCCCGCTTCGGGGGCGTGGTGCGGCGGCATGGCGAGGTCGAGCAGCACGACATCGGCGGGCGAGCGGGCAAAGGCGGCGTGGGCGGCATCGCCGTCGCCCACGGTCTCGACGTCATGGCCCAGGCTGCGCAGCCACTGGGCGGTAAGGCGCTGGAACGCGGGTTCGTCGTCGGCAAGCAGGATCATGTCGGGTTTCCGAAAGTGAGGCGCAGGCAGGTGGACCAGCCGGGCCGCGCGGCGAGCGTGACGGTGCCGCCATGCGCCTCCATCACGCGCCGGACGATGGCGAGGCCGAGCCCGGTGCCGCCGGGGCGGCGCGAGACGAAGGGGCGGAACAGGCTGTCGGCGATCTCGGCCGGAATGCCGGGGCCATCGTCGCAGATGTCGATCGTGGCGGGCGGGCCGGGCGCGGCAATCAGGGCGACCCTGCTGCCGAGCGCCCGCGCATTGTCGACGAGGTTCGCCAGCGCCCGGTCGAGCGCCATGGGGTCGGCGGTGACGGTCATGCCTGCGGGCACCTGTGCCTCGATCCCGAAACGCCCTGCCAGCATCGTCACGTCGAGCGGGCGGGGGCTGAGGGTCCAGGCCCTGGCATAGTCGAGGATGTCGGTGATGAGGTGGTTCATGCGCGCCACTTGTTCGGCGATCTCGCCGCGGACATCGGCCGGGGCGCCGGTCGCGGCCATGGCGACGATGCCCAGCGGATTGCGCAGGTCATGCGCGACGGTCGCCGCCAGCGCGCCGATTTCGGCAAGGCGGGCCTCGCGTTCCTCGGCAACGAGGCGCTGCGCGGCGGTCAGGCGGCGGGCGGCTTCCCCGACCAGCGCGGCGAGGCGCTCGGCGATGTGGCGGGTGGCAAGGGGGGCGTCGTCCCACCCGGACAGCGTCACCGTCTCGCCTGCCAGCACGAGGTGGGGGCCGTCTTCCGGCAGGCCGAGGCGGGTGCGCAGCAGGGTGTTGGCCCGTGCCGCAAGACTTGCCGCGTCGGCCGGCTCGGCCAGCTGGTCGCGCCATGTGGCAATATCGGTTTCGCTGACTTGGCCGCCGGGAAAGACCAGCCTGTCGACCCATCGCTTCATCGGCGTCAGCACCGCCATGCCCAGCAGCAGCGTGGCGGCGAGCGCGGTCCAGGTCGCCAGGAAACCGGCGGGGCGCCCGGCCAGCGCCAGCGGCAGCGCGGCGATCAGCGCGCTGGCCATGCCGGCGCCCGCCAGCAGCAGCACCCACACGAGCGCGCGGCGCGCCCAGAGGTCGACGGCCATGAAACGGTGGCGCACGATGCCGTAGACCAGCGCCACCGAATAGAGCGGCAGCAGCAGCACCGGGAAGGGATAGATCGCTAGCCCCAGCGCCGGAAACGCGAAGCCGGTGAGGGCGACAAGGCCGAGGCCGCTGGCCACGAAAACGGCGCGCGCCTGCTCGCTCTGGCGCCGGATTTCGCCGCTGCCCCGGCGTTGCCCCAGCCAGGTCCGGAGCAGGCGCAGGTGCCCGGCGAGGGAGAGCAGGCCTGCCGCGCCGAGGACGCCCCAGCCGCAGGGCGAGGGCACGAAAAAGCCCGGAAAACCCCGCCATGGCACGACCGCGCCGACGCCGAACACCAGTCCCACCGTCGCCGCGAAGAGCGCCGCGGCATAAGCGGCGATAGCGACCGGGCGCTCGCTGGCACAGCGGGCATAGGCAAAGACCAGATGGACAAAGGCTGCGGCGGGGAGCGGGGAGAGCGCGACACACACGGTGCTGAACGTCCCCGAGGCGGGGCCGAGCAGCGCCGGTGCGGCCTGCGCGATGCTCCAGAGGGCAACACCGCAAAGGAACACCACCAGCAGCCGTCCACCCGGCAGCATCCGCGCGCGCAGCGCCACGAAGACAGCCAGCAGCAGGCTGGCGAGCGCGGTCAGCGCGAGCGCGCCGACATAGGCAAGGATGCCGAGTGCTGTATCCATCGTTAACACCATACCACGGCTTCCTGTTTACATCGTTTACATTTCGCTCTGCTCCGCGGCCCCGCTTTTCGGCGAATTTGCGGCCATGCTCATTGGGCACAGCAAATGCCGGGCCAATTGGCACGGCCGTTGCAATTCACCCTTTGCGCCTGCCGATCCCCGGCGGGCCGACGAAGGGAACCCACGCCATGCTGGAACCGATCTCCGCCTTGCTCCTCACTTATGCCCTGACCGCGCTGGTCGCCACGCTCGCCGCCGCCGTCCTGTGGCGGCCGCTGTCGATCCTGCTTGCCGAACTGTGCGGCACCGAGGAGCGCTCGCGCTTCTGGACGGTCTGGTCGATGGTGATGATGGTCGCCACGCCGATGCTGTTCGTGTCGATGAGCAGCGTCGCCGTCAGCCCGGCCGATCTCATTCGCGGCACGATGACGAGCGCGCTGATGGGCGTCCTGCTGGCGCTGGTCGGCATGGGCCTTGCGGTCTGGACCCGCAGCCCGCGCCGCGACGCGTGAGGGCGGCGGCGATGCATGTCCTGATCGTCGGGGCGGGCGGCTTCATCGGCCGCCACGTCGCCGGCCGCTTGCTGGCCGCCGGTGCGCGCGTGACCTTGGCCGCGCGCGCACCGGAGCGGCTGCGGCGGTCCTTTCCCATGGCGCGGACGCTGGCCTGCGACCTCGCCCGTGACCGGGCGGCGGACTGGGCGCCGCGCCTTGCCGGCATCGACGCGGTGGTGAACTGTGCCGGGATCATCGGCAACCGCGCCGACTATGCGGGGGTTCATGACCGGGGCGCGCGGGCGCTGTTCGATGCCTGCCTGGCGGCGGGGGTGGGAAGGGTGATCCAGATCTCCTCGCTCGGCGCCGACGAGAGCGGGGTGACCGCCTATCACCGCAGCAAGAAGCGGGCGGACGATCACCTCATGGCCCTCGACCCGGCGGGCGAGCGGATGGGCTGGGCGGTGCTGCGGCTCTCGCTGGTGATGGGGCGCGGCGGGGCCAGCACGGCGCTGTTCACGGCGCTGGCGGCGCTGCCGCTCCTGCCCCGGCTCGGTTCCGGGCGCTGGCAGGTGCAGCCGATCCATATCGACGATCTGGCACGGGCGGTCCTGCGGCTGCTGGAGCGGCCCGGGCCGCTGGCCTGCGCGCTCGATGCGGTGGGGCCGCAGGCGGTCAGCACCGATGAACTGACCGAAGCGCTGCGCGGCTGGCTGGGGCTGGCGCAGGGGCGGGCGCCCAAGCTCTCCTTGCCGAAACCGCTGCTGGCGCTGGTCGCCCGGCTCGGCATCGGTCCGGCCACGCGGGAGAGCCTGACGATGCTGGCGGCGGGCAACACCGCGCCGTCCGCGCCGTTTGTCGCCGCGCTGGGCTTTTGCCCGATGACGCTGGGCGAGGCGCTCGCCCGGTACCCGGCCTGCGCGGCGGACCTCACCGAAGCCCGCCTGCGCGCGCTGGCGCCGGTGCTGGCGGGATTGCTGGCGCTGGTGTGGCTGGGCGGCGGGATCGTCTCGCTGGCCCTTGCGCCGACCGCCACGGTTGCCCCGTGGCTCGGCCGGGTCGGCCTGGCCGGACCCGGGGCGACGGCGGCGCTCTGGGCCGGATCGCTGGCGGACATCGCCGTGGGCCTCGGCCTGATCCTGCGCCGCCGCGGCGCGCCGCTGGCAGGGGTGGCGCTGATGGCGGTCTATACCGCGATCCTGACCGCCGCCGCTCCCGAACTCTGGGCCGATCCGTTCGGCCCGCTCGTCAAGAACCTGGCCGTTCTCGGCCTTTCGCTGGCCCTGTTTGCGATGGAGGGGCGCCGTGGCTGACTATTTCCTGCTCAAGACGATCCATATCCTCAGTTCCACGCTGCTGCTGGGCACCGGGCTCGGCACGGCCTTCCACGGCTGGATGGCGAACCGCAGCGCCAGCCTCGCGGCGCGGCGGGTGGTGAACCGCAATGTCGTGCTGGCGGACTGGCTGTTCACCGCGCCTGCGGTCATCGTCCAGCCGGTGACCGGGGTGTGGCTGGCGCGGCTTGCGGGCTTTCCCCTGAGCAGCGGCTGGCTGGTCGCGGCCATGCTGCTTTATGCGGTGGTCGGGGCCTGCTGGCTGCCGGTCGTGTGGATCCAGATCGCGATGCGCCGGATCGCCGACGACACGCCCGAGGGCGCGTCCTTGCCGCCGCGCTATCACCGCCTGGCGCGATGGTGGTTTGCGCTCGGCTGGCCCGCATTTCTGGGCGTGATCGTGATCTTCTGGCTGATGACCGCCAAGCCGGAGATCGCGTTGTGACCCGCGCGCGCTTGCGGGCGGCGCGGGCGGGCGCTACCAAGGCGCCAGCCGAAGCGTGCTCACGCACGTTGCGGCATGATCGCGCCGGTGCCCCGAAAGGGGCTTAATAGGGAATATGGTGGGAGGGGATTTCCCCTCGAATCCGTGGCTGTCCCTGCAACTGTAAGCGGCGAGCGCGATGCATATCGCGGCGGGGCAAGGACCCTCGCCGCAGCCACTGGGCCGGACGCTAAATCCTGCGAGGCCCGGGAAGGCCGTGCATCAAGCGATGACCCGCGAGCCAGGAGACCTGCCGGCGCATGGTCGCTCTTGCCTTGGTCCAGGGGATGGCCGCGGCACGGAAACTCCGTCTGAGCGACGCATGTGCGGCGGGGGCCGCACCGGCATTCGTGCCGGGCGTCAGGTGGCGTCCGTCCGGCACCGCGATGCCGGCCGCAGGCGCGGCAGGCTCCCCGTCCGGTTTCGCTGGCGCCGACGGGGTTTTTATGGGTTTCCTTTCCTTCACCTTGCGCCGCCGCATCACGGTGCTGTTCGCGGCGCTGATCGCCGCCAATGTCCTGGCCTGGGTCTGGGCCTTTGCCGCCTTCCACGGCAATACGCTGATGCTGGGCACGGCGCTGCTGGCCTGGAGCCTGGGCCTGCGCCACGCGGTCGACGCCGACCACATCGCCGCGATCGACAACGTGACGCGCAAGCTCATGCAGGACGGCCAGCGCCCGCTGACGGTGGGCCTGTGGTTCGCGGTCGGCCATTCCGCGATCGTCCTCGTCGCGGCGACGACGATCGCGATCGCCGCCAGCACCCTGTCCGACTTCGAGGCGATCGGCGAGGCGGGCGGGGTGATCGCCACGGCCATCTCCGCCACCTTCCTGTTCACCATCGCGATCATGAACCTGGCGATCCTGCGCGGGGTCTGGATGCGGTTCCGGCAGGCGCGGCGCGGCGAGATGCCGAATGAGGACGATCTCGACATCCTGCTGGCCGGGCGCGGGCTGATCGCGCGGATCCTGCGCCCGCTGTTCCGGCTGGTGCGATCGAGCTGGCACATGGCGCCGCTCGGTTTCCTGTTCGGGCTGGGGTTCGACACCGCCACCGAAGTCGCCATCCTCGGGCTGTCCGGGGCCCATGCGGCGGACGGCATCGCGCTCGGCACGCTGCTGGTCCTGCCGGTGCTCTTTGCGGTGGGCATGGCGCTGATCGACACCGCCGACGGCGTCATCATGCTGGGCGCCTACGAGTGGGCTTTCGTGAAGCCGATCCGCAAGCTCTACTACAACATCACGATCACGGCGATCTCGGCGCTGGTCGCGCTGGTGATCGGCGCGGTCCAGACCGCCGGGCTGTTCGCCGAGAAACTGGCGCTCGAGGGCCAGCCCTGGGACGGCGCCCGGGCGCTGTCGGAGCGCTTCAACATGCTCGGCTTCCTGATCATCGGCCTGTTCGTGGCCTGCTGGGCAGTGAGCTATGCGATCTACCGCTGGCGCCGCTTCGACGAGATCGAACTGGGCTAGGCGCGTCTATCCGGCGGCTCCTTCAAGGCTCGCCGATGTGGACCGCGAGCCAGATCGTGGGGCTGGCGGTGCGGGTGACGAGATGCGGCATGCCGGCGGGGATCATCAGGTGCTCGCCGGCCGCCAGTGTGCGGCGGCAGGTGCCGTCCAGCAGCAGTTCGGCCGCGCCTTCGAGCACCAGCACCCATTCGTCCCAGTCCTGCACATAGGGCTGGTCGGGCGGGGTGGTCTGGCCGTGCGAGACGATCCGCTCGATCCTCACGCCCGGCGCGCGCAGCAGGTCCTCGAAGCGTTCCTGCGCCTCGTCCCCCGGCGCGACGGCCAGGAGATTGCGCGGGGCCTGCGGCGGACTGTCGCTTGCCACGGCGCGACTAGGCCGCCGGTTGCGGGATCGGCTGGACGACCGGCTGCGAGATCATCTGCACGGGGGCCGGAACGGGAGCGGGTGCCGGTTCCGCTGCCGGTTCCGGCACCGCGGGTTGCACCGGCTGGCCCGCCTGTTCCTGGCCTGCCGGATCCTGCGCCGTCTTGCCGCCGGCGGTGGGCATGCGCGGGCCGTAGACCGGCACGACATCGGGCAGGGTGCGGCCATGCAGCGCCTCGATCTCGGCCTTGCGCTGGCGCAGGTAGAGTTCGCGATAGGCCGCGTAGGGGCGGTCTTCCTTGCGGATCTTGTTGATCTCGTCGTCGAAGGCGGCGCGCTCGCCCAGCTGGTTGAGCACGATCATCGGCAACGCCACTTCCGGCTTGGTGAAGGGCTTGCCGAGCAGGGCCGGGGAGGCAAGGTTGTCCACCGAATCGCCGATCAGGTCGCGCAGCGTCGTCGGGCCGATGATCGGCAGGTACATGTAGGGCCCGGGGCCGACACCGTAATAGCCCAGCACGTTGGCGAGGCCATTGGGACGATAGGGCAGGTGGAAGGGCTTGCGCTTGGCCACGTCCATGACGCCGCCGACGCCCAGCGTGGTGTTGATCGCGAAGCGTCCCACGGTCTCCATCGCCTTGCCGGGCTTGAGTTCGAGCAGGAAGGCCACAAAGACCACCGGCTCGCCCAGGTTGGTGAAGAAGTTGCGCAGGCCCTGGCGGATCGGGCGCGGCAGGCCCTTGTTATAGGCCTTGGCGACGGGTTCGACCACCGCGCTGTCGACCGCCTGCACCGCCTTGAACGACTGTTCGTTGATGCGCTCCAGCGGGTCGCCCGGCGGCGGCGGCTTGCGGCGGGTGACGAGAATGTCGTCGCCGATCGTCTCGTTGTCGGCGCCCTGCTCGCTGGCCGGCTCACCGGCCTGCTGTTCGGCAGCCGCGGCCGCGGGATCGATCAGGGGCACCGGGGATGCCGCGAAGGCGGGCAGGGGGACGCTGACCGGCCCGCCCGTGATCTGCCCGCCTGTCACCGGTGCGCCTGCGACGGGCTGGGCGGCGGGGGCGGCATCGGTCTGGGGAAGGTCGCCCCCTTCAGGAAGCGCGGAACCCATCATCAATACGACAGCGGCGGCCGTCAGACTCATTCGATCGTCCTTGTCGGGTGGCCGCCGGATGCGGGGCCAGCCTTGCAGAGTAGAGCATGCTCCCGGCGCGGTCTCGACGGGGAATCGAGGGGGCGGATCGCGCGGGGGGGCGGCAATTACGTGAGCGGCCTTGCCGGGGGGCGCCGCAGGTCGGGCGGCAATGTTCGATTGCCATTGGACATGCGGCTATGCGCGATTGCCGCTTTCGTCAATCCAGTGCCAGATCTGTCGAGGATCCTTTCGATGAATGGGGCGATGGAACGGTTTTTGGACGCTATTGCCTGTCGATATTGGGGCCGGTGAGGGCGCCCGCAACCCCATCAACGCCAGAAAGGCCTTGCGGTTGCGAATTCGTCGTAGTCGCTGGCGGCCGCACGCAGCAGGCGGGCCTGCTCGGCCTTTTCGGCATCGGCGGTCGGAACCCGGCGCGGCGCAAGGCCCAGCCGGGCACGGACCGCCGGCGCGGTGACCCGGTCGTTGAGCGTGCCGAGCCGCTCCTGCAGCCTTTCCACGCGGGCGACAAAGCGCCTGGCGCGGCGGCCTTCGCGTTCCTGCGGATAGAGCGCGGCAAAGAAGTCGGCCGCATAGCGCAGCTTCTTGGCGGCCTTGCGGACGTCATGGCGGGCTTCGTCGCCGAGCGCCGCCAGATGGCGGCCGCGCTTGCGCAGGACCTTGCGGCGACGGGTCAGCACTGCGGCGGCAAAGGCGCCGAGGGACGGCTCGCCCAAAGCGGGATCGGGGGCCGCCTCGGGGGCTGCATCGGGAGCGGCGCGGCGCCAGCGGCCGACCGCGATCCATTCGGCAAGGTCGAGCATCAGCATGCGGCACCGCTTGGAGCGCAGCGCCGCCGCCGCTTCGCCCGCAGCCTTGCGTCTGGCGGCGCAGAGCGGGGCGATGGCCTCCGGATCGTCGTCGTTCGCGAGCAGCACGTCGATCTCGCGCATGGCGCCCAGCTTTCCGGCCAGCCATTGCAGCTCGCGCTGGAAGCGGGCCAGCGTGCGCGGCTCCTGCACCACCGGACGGTAGAGTGAGAGCGCCGAGCGCAGCCGCCGGATCGCGACGCGGGCCTGATGCAGCGCATGGGCGTCGCCATGGTCGAGCAGCGCGGGCAGGTTGCGGTGAAAGTGGCCGAGACAGTGGCCGACGATCAGCACGAGCGAATCCGCCACGCTCATCTGCGGGGTCAGGCGGACCCGCCCCGCCTTGGGCGCGGGCGCCGCCGGCCCCAGCAGGCGATAGCCGCGCTCGGCCTTGCTGAGCACGCAGATCCTTGCGGGAACCCGGGCCTCGATCTCGCGGGCCAGGGCAAAAAGCGCGTCAAGCTGCGCGCCCTTGCGCTCCAGTTCCACCTCGCAGAGCGGCGCCAGGCGTTCGCCCGCGACGATCCGTCCCTCATCGAGCGCGATCTCGATGCCGTCCCGGTTCCACACCCGCCGCTCGTTCTCGACCACAAAGACCGGCGCCAGCAGCGCGGTGCGGTGGCCGAGCAGGGCGGTCACCGGATTGTCCTCGTCCAGCACCGGCTGGTTGCCGGCGATCTCGCGCTCCCATTCGCTGCGCACGAGCATACCGGCGGCACTGCCATCCGCCTTGATCGTCTGCTTGTGGCGCCGCCCGCTGCGCCGCACCCGCAGCGACAGGCCCGCGCGGGCCAGCGCATGGTCCGGCGTGTCGAAATAGGTCGATTCCTGGGAAACCAGCCGGGGCGCACCGCCCAGCAGCCCGCAGTCGGCCAGCAGGTCGGCATCGTAGGGCGAGAGTTCGAGCTTGAGCTCTTCTTCCAGTGCGCTGGTGTCCGCCATGGTTTCCCCGTCTTGCGTTCAGCCTGCCGCGCGGATGCGGGCCTGCCCGTTGGTCTGGTCGCCTTTCCCCGCCGCGCCGGGCGCGAGGGCACGGTAGATCCGTGCCACGCTCCGTCCGGCGGCATCCCAGGAATAGGCGGCGCTGTTCCGGCGGGCCGCTGCGCCCATGGCCCGGCGCACGTCCGGGGCGGCGGCCAGCGCCGCGAGGCGGCCGGCATAGGCCGCCAGGTCCCGGGGCGGGCAGAGGTAGCCGGCGGGAGCCTGCCGCTGCTGGCCGGGACCGAGCAACATGCGGGCGCTGGGCGCATCGGCGCTGACCACCGGCACGCCCGAGGCCATCGCTTCGAGAATGACGTTGCCGAAGGCCTCGGTGGTGCTGGGGCAGAGCATGGCATCGGCGCTGGCGACAGCCCGGGCCAGCGCGTCACCGGCGAGATGGCCGGTCATCACCGTGCCGGGCAGCGCGGCGAAGGCATCGGCCGCCGGTCCCGCGCCGACTACCAGCGCGCGGGCGGGAACGTCCTTCTGCAAGGCGCGCATCGCGGCGGTGAAGGTGGCGATGCCCTTTTCGAGCACCAGCCGGCCGAAGAACAGCACGACAAAGTCCTCGTCGCGCAGGCCTTGCGCCCGCCGCCATGCCATGTCGCGGCGGGCGGGGTGGAACAGGCTGCGGTCGATCCCCCGGCTCCAGACGCTGACGTGATCGTCGCCGCGCAGCCGCGTGAACTGCTCGGCAAGGGCGGGGGTGGGGGCCAGCACGTGATCGCTGCGGCGGTAGAACCGGTCGAGATGCGCGCAGATCAGCGGGCGCAGCCAGCCCAGCCGGTAATAGTCGAGGTAGGTCTCGAAACGGGTATGCATGCTGGCGACGACGGGGATGCCGCGGCGCAAGGCGTAAGTCTGGGCGCGGGTGCCGAGAATGTCGGGGGCGGATACGTGGACCATGTCAGGCCGGAACTGCTCCAGATCGCGGCGGACGCTGCGCGGCAGGCCGAGTGCCAGCCGGAACTCCCGGCGCCGCGGCAGCGCGACCGAGGGGACCGGGACCAGCGTGCCGGTCGGTTCGAAGGCGGGGGACCGGGAGACCGGGGAATAGGCGCGGACTTCGCAGCCTTCGTGCGTTTCGAGATGGGCGGCCAGCCTGTTGAGCGCCTGGTTGGCGCCGTCGCGAACGTAATTGTAGTTTCCGGAGAAAAGGGCGATCCGCATGAGTCAGACCTGCCGGAAGTTGAGAACGGCGTTGAGCAGGAACACGGCCAGCCCGGCAATGACCGAAACGAGGGTACGGGCAATCAGGTAATGCATCGGCGTGAAGTAGAGCAGCGCGGCAAAAAGCGCCATGGTGAGGAGCAGCCCGATGCCCGAATTGGCCAGGAACAACCAGTATCCGGCATGTATTCCGCGGGCGCTTCCGGGAAATATCCACGCACGCCCAATGACATAGTGCAGCGAGTTGGAGACCAGGAAACTGACGCCGGCAGCGCCCACCGCGCCCACCGCGAGCCGCTCCACCAGCAGCCACAGGATGCCCAGGCGGACCAGGAACACGCCGATGCTGACGGCCGTGTTGCGGGCCAGCATCGCGGCGACCCGACGCGACAGCAGGCGGCCGGCGAGCGCAGGGCCGCCGGCAGGCTGCAGGGGGGCGCCTTCGGGCTGCGCCAGCGGCTTGCTCATCGCTCCACCGCCGTTCCCGGCGCGATGGGGCCGGCGGCCGTTTGCGCATCGGCGGCATCCGGCCAGTCGGTCCGTCGGCGCTGGAACGGGTTGAGGAACAGGACCGGCAGTTTCAGGAACAGCAGCTCGGAATGGATGAAGGTGTCGGTCCAGCGCTCGCGGCGGCGATAGGGGCGGGAGCGGCGCCGTTCCAGCCAGCCCTCGTAGGGCGCCCAGTGGCTTGGCTCGTCCTCGCGGATCACGCGGAAGATCCGCATCATTACGGGATCGCTGCGCACGAAACGGTTTGCCAGCAGGGCCTCGACCTGGCGGTAGCCGCGCTGCTCGGTCAGCGAGATCACCCGGCACAACCGCTCGAACAGGTCGTCGCGGTCGATCACGGCCTGGGTGTCGAGCCGGTCGATGGTCCGGCCGAAGACGAGTTCGACGAAGCGGTCGATGTGGCCGAAGCGGCGGCCGAGCGCGAGCGGCATGACCCCGCGCCGTTCGAACCACCTTCGGAACATCACGTAGTGCTTGCGTTCGTCCCGGCGGTGCTGCTCGATGGCGCGGATCAGTTCCAGATCGTCGGGGGAGCGGGCGCGCACCGCCTGCAGCACCCGGTCGATCGCGGTGTAGCCGCGATGTTCGTTGTAGAGGTAGATCGATCCCAGCACATCGAGATAACGCTGCCTGATCCCGCTCGCCATGCCTGCCTCCACCCAAAGCGTTCTGAACGCGCTTCCTCAGGCGGAAATCATGAACCCAAACGGGCGGGAGGGGAAGGGGCGGGCCGTTCGCCCGTCATCGCGGCCCGTCATCCCGGCCGGTCATCACTGTGGCTCGCCGCGCCCGGACTGCCCGAGGCGCCGATGCCAGCCGATCGCCGCCTGCCCGGCAATCGTGCGCAGGTCCCGCAAGGCGCTGCCCTGTTCGGCCAGGCGGAAGCGGCGCGGCAGGCGGCCGACATCGTGGAGGGCGATCTCCGCCTCGACGCTGGCCAGCCCGGCGCGGCGGCGGGCGGCCTCGATCTCGGCGACCGGCCCTTGCGCCTCCACGGCGTCGAAGTAGGCACGGTTGGCGGCGATGCCCTCCGCGATCCGGACCTTGAGCGAGGCGCCGAAGTCCGGCCAGAGCAGGAACACCGCCAGCAGCGCGGCGAGGCTGCCGATCACGTTGTCGACGATCCGCGCACCGGCAATGCCCGCGCCGGGCTGGAGCATCTCGGTGACGATCACGAAGAGCATCGTCAGGAACACCACGAAGGCGGTGTAGTTGACCGAACGCAGCGCGATCGCGTCGCAGGCGAGCGCCAGGGCCAGCAGCGAAAGCGCCAGCGGGCCGTGGAACACCAGCAGCAGCGCCATCGCGATCAGCCCGCCGAGCAGGCTGCCGAGAATGCGTTCCAGGCAGCGCGTCCAGGTCACCCGCGCGCCGCCCTGCAGCACGACCACGACCGCCATCGCCGCCCAGTAGGGATAGCCGAGGTGGAGCACGATGGCGGCGTAATAGACCGCGATCAGCCCGGCGGACTGGCGCAGCGCCTGGCGCAGGGCGGGCGGTGCGAAGCCCATTGCGTGCGTGGTGGGGGGCGGGTCGGGGGCGGGCGTAAGGGCCGGGGCGGGGTCTGCCAGGCTATCCAGCGCTTTGGCAAAAGCCAGCGTGCAGCCGGCAAACAGGCTTTCCCCCAGGCGCGGCCGCAGCCGGTCCAGTCGCGCCGCCGCCCAGCGCAGCGGGCGCGGTCCGTGGTGCCCGCGGGTTTGCGTCAGGCGCCAGGCCAGCAGGGTCGTGCGGCAGGCGCGGGCGGTGGCGAGCCGTTCGTCGACCGGGCCGATCCGGTCGATGTAGGCCTGGTCGAGCGCGATCAGCGCCGCGAACAGGGTTTCGGCGGCACGGCAGGCGCGGGCGTAGGGTCCGGTCGCCGCGGGATCGCCGGCATAACGCTCCAGCATCGCCCGCAGGCGTTCGATCGCCATGCGCACGGTGCGGCGGTGTTCGGCATGTTCGCTGTGCCAGCGGTCGTCCCGGTGCCGCCCCTCGCCCAGCACCACGAGGCTGTCCGCCATGTCCTGAAGGCGGATGACGACCGCCTCGCTGGCGCGGGCGAGTGGCAGCAGCGGGTCGATCCGCCAGAGGTGGTTGATGAGCAGGTAGGCCCAGGCCGCGCCGCCCAGGAAGGCCGCCGCCTGCACGCTCGCCAGGGCCAGCGGCTGGCGGAAGCCCACCGCGACCACCGCGACGACCGCGAGCAGCGTGCCCAGCAGGCCGCCATAGGCGATGCGCGAAGACCACAGGACGGCGGCGAAGACAAACAGCGGCCCGACGATCATGCCCGCGAAGGGGGCGGCAGCGGCGATCCACGAGCCGGTCAGCGCGATCAGCGCGCCGCAGACCACAAAGGTGCCGAGCAGGCGCCGCCGCAGGCGGTCCGGACCGGGGGCATCGCACAGGCAGGTCCAGAAGGCGGCAAATACCGCCCAGCCCATGCCGGGGTGGCCGGTGCCGACCGCGAGGGCCAGCGGCAGCGCCACCGCGAGCGCCGCGCGCAGCCCCTCGGCATGGCTGAACTGCTCCGGCACCAGCCCGAACGAGCGCAGTTCCAGCCGCCGCGCCGCCCAGCGCACCAGGGTGCGCGCCTGCGACGGCCTGGCGCGCGGGCGGGCGATGGCAGCGGGGCGGGACGGGGCGGAAGCAGGGGCGGCTGGATCGGTCATGACGGTTGCCCGACCCTGACGCCTGCCGCCCCGCGCATCAACCCGGTTTCGCGGCGGCAAGGATCGTCCTGGTTCGAAGAGCCCGAAGGGTCCGAAGGCAAGCTGTGCATGAGGTCCTACCAATTTATCTTGCTTCGCCGTTTAGACTATCGGATAGAACGAATCACGCCGTTTGTTTGGTGAAAATGGTAGGACCAATTGAGCCGATTGCATGTCCTTGATGACAGGAGCGCCGCATGAGCGCCTTGCCCGACCGGCTTGAGGCGATGATCTCGGCCCGCGCGCTCATGCCGGGGGACCGGCTGCCTGCCGAACGCACGCTGGCGGCGCAGTTCGGGGTGTCGCGCTCGGCCTTGCGCGAGGCGATCAAGCACCTTGCCTCGCGCGGGCGGGTGGTCAGCCGCCAGGGCGGCGGCACTTACGTTGCGGCGGCGCAGGAGGGCGAGCCGCTGCGCGATGCGCTGCTGGAACTGGCGCCGCTGGCCCGGGGCGAGGCCGGTTACTGGCGCGACGTCCTGGAAATCCGCAAGTCGCTGGAGGCCGATGCCGCCGCCTTTGCCGCGCGCCGCGCCGACGAGGCGGACCGCGCGCGGATCGCGGCGGCCTGCGATGTGCTGTCCCGCGCGCTGCAGTCGGAGCGGGGCGATAGCGGGGCGGCAGAGGCCCCGCTGGGGCTCGCCAGGCTCGACGCCGCCTTTCACATGGCGATTGCCCGCGCGGCGCACAATGCCGTGCTCCATCAGGTCATGATCGGTCTTCAGGGGCTGCTCGAAACCAGCATTTCCGACAGTCTGGCGCGGCTCTACCGGTTGCCCGGCGTGCCCGGCCAGCTCGATCTCCAGCACCGCCGGATCATGGACGCGGTGCTGGGCGCGGACGCCGAGGCGGCGCGCGCCGCCGCCATTGCCCACCTCTGCTACGTCGAGGACCGGCTGGAGGACATCGAAAGCGATGCCGCCCGCCAGCAGCGCGCGGCGCAGGCACTACGACACATCAGGAACACCGAGGACGCCCCGTCATGATCATCTCCTCCACCACCGACTACCGCGAGGCGGCCCGCCGCCACCTGCCGCCGTTCCTGTTCCACTACATCGACGGCGGCGCCTATGCGGAGCAGACGATGCGCCGCAACATGGCGGACCTGCAGGATCTGGCGCTCCGGCAGCGGGTGCTGAAGGGGGTGGGGCAGGTGGACCTGTCCACCCGCGTGCTTGGCGAGGACTTCGCGCTGCCGGTGGCGCTGGCGCCGGTCGGCCTCACCGGCATGTATGCGCGGCGCGGCGAGGTGCAGGCGGCCCGCGCGGCGGCCTCGCGCGGGGTTCCCTTCACGATGTCCTCGGTCTCGGTCTGCCCGATCGAGGAAGTGCAGCCGGCGATCGAGCGGCCGATGTGGTTCCAGCTCTACGTGCTCAAGGACCGCGGCTTCATGCAGAACGCGCTCGACCGGGCCTGGGCGGCGGGTGTGCGCACGCTGGTCTTCACGGTCGACATGCCGGTGCCCGGTGCGCGCTACCGCGACCGCCATTCGGGCATGTCCGGGCCCAACGCGGCGCTGCGGCGGATGCTGCAGGCGGTGACCCATCCCGGCTGGGCCTGGGACGTCGGCTTGATGGGGCGCCCGCACGATCTCGGCAATGTCTCGGCCTATCTTGGCAAGGCCATCACGCTGGAGGACTATGTCGGCTGGCTCGGCGCCAATTTCGACCCGTCGATCGGCTGGCGCGATCTCGAGTGGATCCGCGAGAGCTGGAAGGGGGCGATGGTGCTCAAGGGCATTCTCGATGCCGATGACGCCCGCGATGCGGTGCGTTTCGGCGCCGACGGCATCGTTGTTTCCAACCACGGCGGCCGCCAGCTCGACGGCGTGCTGTCGAGCGCGCGGGCACTGCCGGTGATTGCCGACGCGGTGAAGGGCGAGCTTACGCTCATGGCCGATTCCGGCATCCGCTCCGGCCTCGACGTGGTGCGCATGCTGGCGCTGGGCGCCGATGCGGTCCTGCTGGGCCGCGCCTTTGTCTATGCGCTGGCGGCGGGCGGCGAGTTGGGGGGCGAGGCGGGGGTCGCCAACCTGCTCGACCTTGTCGCCAGCGAGATGCGGGTGGCGATGACGCTGACCGGCGCGCGCGCGATCGGCGAAATCTCGCGCGACAGCCTGGTGAGCGCGGGGCTGGTCTCGCCCTGATCCGCCTGCCGGGCGCGGCGCCGCGATCGAGCCCCGGGAGCCCGGACAGCGTTTGGCATTTGCATTGCCGGCGGCGCGCGGTCATGGGCAGGAGCGATCATGAACGAGCCTATCCTCTACAGCTTCCGGCGCTGCCCTTACGCGATGCGGGCGCGGCTGGCGCTGCTGGTCTCCAGCATGCGCTGCCAGCTGCGCGAAGTGCGCCTCTCCGCCAAGCCGGAGGCCATGCTCACGGCCTCGCCCAAGGGCACCGTGCCGGTGCTGGTCCTGCCCGACGGCACGGTTGCCGAGCAGAGCCTCGACATCATGCGCCTGGCGCTGGCGCGCCGCGATCCGGAAGGCTGGCTGGCGCGTGAGGATGCCGCGCTGATCGCGGTCAACGACGGCGCGTTCAAGCACGACCTCGACCGCTACAAGTATCCCGAGCGGCACGATGCCGACCCGGCGCGGCACCGCGCGGGCGGGCTGGAGTTCCTGGGCGAACTGGACGCCCGGCTGGCGCGGGCGCCGTTCCTGGGCGGGGCCTCGCGCGGGTTCACCGATGCCGCCATCGTCCCGTTCGTCCGGCAATTCGCCGCGGTCGACCGGGCGTGGTTTGCCGGGCTGGAACTGGCGCACCTGCGCCCGTGGCTGGAGGCCTATCTGGCATCACCGCTGTTTGCCGCCGTCATGGCGCCGATCAAGCCGTGGTCGCCCGAGGCGGATCCGGTGTACTTTCCGGCATGATCGGCGGGCCGTTCCGGCATATCCGGTCCGGCATATCCCGTCCCGGCAATCAAGCAGACCGGTGAAAATAATGCGGCGAACTGTCTCGCCCCGGCAACAGACGCAACAAACGAATATCGATCGGCGCCTATGATATCCTAACGTTTATGCCCTAGGGCGGGAGGCAATGGTTTGCGAATCGTTAGTCCCGCGCCTGATTCGAAAGGCCCTGGCTGCCTCCGGCATGATCGTGTGCATCATCATGTGCGGGGGACTGTTCGGGCTGGGCTGGGCTGCGCCGGCTGCTGCCGAGAGCCTGCGGATCGGCGAGCCGCTGTGCCATGCGGTGAGCGGGACCGTGGCGACAGAGGGCGCCGATCCGCCGGCATTTTCCTGCAGCGGAGAGCCGGCCGGCTACCAGCAGGGCACGCTCTGGCTGCACGCGATGCTCTCGCCCGAGGCGGGCACTTCGGATGGCGAGCGTGACGATCTCTCGCTCATCATCCACAATTCCCGCTTCGACCGCCTGATCGTGACGTTCTTCTACGCCGATGGCGCGGTGGAGCGGCAGGACGTGCGCAGCGGCGATTTCGGCACGCACTGGCGGGCGGGGGGGCAACTGGCCTTCCGCGCGCCGCACCGCGACGTGCCGCTGGTGGGCGTGACGATGCAGTTCGACAAGCTGGCCAGCGCGCGGCTGCTGCGCATGCGGCTGGTCGAGCGCGGCGAGGAAAGCACCCAGACGACCGGCCTTGCCACTCTGATCGGCGCGGCGCTGGTGCTGCTGCTGGCGGGGGCGATCTACAATGCGTCGCTGGCATTTGCGGCGCGGCGGCAGTTCTCGGCCTGGCAGTCGGCCTGGGCGGTCTGCATGATCGCATGGGGGGCCTGCTGGTCGCAGCTGCACTTGTTCTTTTTCCCCGCGATGGCCGGGGCGATCTCCGCGCAGATCTGCACCGGGCTGTCGTGTCTCGCCATTGCGCTGGCAACCCTGACGGCTGTTACCGCGCTGGAAGCGCCTTGCGTCAGCCGCTGGCTGAGGCGCTGTGCGCTGGGGCTGACGGGCAGCGTATTTGCGCTGGGCATCCCGCTGTCGTTCATGAGATCCGGGCCGATCGATACCCTTGGCAGCGTGCTTGGCATGCTGGTCTTGGCCAATCTGGTGGCGGTGGGCGCGTGCATCGCCCAGGCCTGGCGGCGCGGCAGCGTCGAGGCCCGCAACTTCGCCGGCGCCTGGGCGGTGCCGATGATGGTGCTGGGATCGACCAGTTTCTTCGATGCGGACGCGATGTTCTGGGGCGGAGGGTCGCAGATCCTCGTGCTGTTCGCTGCGGCCTGGCAGACGCTGTGGCTCTCGGTCACGGCCACGCGCTCGCATGCCTTGCTGCGGGCGGAACGCGACATGGCGCGTCAGGCCGAGGCGCGGGCGCAGGATCTCGCCCGCCGCGATGCCCTGACCGGCCTGCCCAATCGGCGCGGCTTCATCGAGCGGGTCGGCGCCGTTCTCGCCGCCTCCCGGACCAGGGGCGAGCCGGTGGCGCTGCTGGTGATCGACGTCGACTGGTTCAAGTCGATCAACGATGCCTTCGGTCATGAGGCGGGCGACGTGGTGCTGGAGCGCATCGCCCGCTGCATCGCCCCGCACGAAAGCGCCACCTGCACGGTCGCGCGGCTGGGCGGCGAGGAGTTCGCGATGATGCTGGCCGGGATGGCCGGTTTCGATCTCATGCGTTTTGCCGAGAGCCTGCGCCAGCGCATCGCGGAGCAGGAGCACGGCGCGGTGATCCGCGGGCGCAAGGTCACCGTGAGCATCGGCATGGCGACCACGTCGGGCGCCGCCGATTTCCGCACGCTCTACCGCCTTGCCGACGAGGCGCTCTACGAGGCCAAGCGGGCCGGGCGCAACCAGGTGGCGATCCGCCTGCTCGAGGGGGCCGAGCCCTTTGCCGACGATCAGGGGCTGGCCGGTGGCCCCGGCCTTCCGGGCGGCCACGACCTCGACCTGCGCAAGGGCTGAACGTGCGTCGGGGACGCGGGCCGGGCGCTCCTTCTCATGGGCTTGTGGGGCTCCGGACTTTCCGGGTGATGCCCCAAAAAACAGGGGCGGGATCCTGCGATCCCGCCCCTGTCGATGGGCTGTTCTGAGCGAAGGGGCTTACTTGGCCCCGCCGAACAGGTCGGCCAGCTTGATGCGGGCGCCCAGGAAGAAGTAGCGGCCGACCGCGCTGATCGGCGTGTTCATCGAACCCAGGGCGGGCTTCTGGTCGAACAGGTTGTTGACGCCGCCATAGACCTGGAACTGGTCGTCGATTTCGTAGGTCATGCTGAGGTCGTGGGTGAAGCGTTCCTTGAGCTTCAGGTACTTCGGCGCGACCACGTCCGGGTTGCTGGCGATGGTCTGGCGGTCATAGCGATACATCGCGGACATGTAGTTGACCTGCCAGTCGAGGCTGACCGGCCCCTTGGCCCAGGTGAGGTCGGTGGTGACCTGGAACTTGGGCGAGACGTTGGCGGCGACGTAAGCCTCGTTGACCGCATCGGCACCGGGGATCGGAACCTGCTTGAGGCGGTGCAGGTAGTTGCCCACTACCCGGGCGCCGAAGGTGCCGTAGCCATCCGTCGGCAGCACGTAGTTCAGCGCAAAGTCGAGCCCGGACGTGCGGATATTGGCAACGTTCAGCGGCCCGGTCAGGAAGCTGATGATGTTGCCCGCCTTGGCGCCGCCGGCCGTCCCGTTCTGGCGGGTGATGGCCGCACAGTACTGGTTGTCGAGCGTGGCCTGATCGACGCAGAGATCCGCCACCGTCTGCGCGTCGACCGTGTTGATCGCGTTCTTGATGCGGATGTCGTACCAGTCGGCGGTGATCGACAGGCGCGGAATGAACGACGGCTGGATGACCACGCCGGCCGTCCAGGTCTTGGCCGTTTCTTCCCTGAGATTGGGGTTGCCGCCCGAATAGCCGGCGATGTTCGAGCTGCGGGTATCGTTATAGGCCGACGGATCGGCGACACCGAGCGAGGACAGCAGGGCCTGGCAGTTGTTCACGCGGTACTGCGTACCGTTCTGCAGGTAGGTGCTGCCGCAAGGATCGTCGATGAACTCGTAGGTTTGCGAGACCTGGCTGTAGAGTTCGCTGATGTTCGGCGCGCGCACGGCCTTGGAATACGTGCCGCGCAAGGTGATGTCGCGCACCGGCGCCCATTCGCCGCCGACCTTCCAGGCATTGGTCGAACCGATGCTCGAATAGTCCGAATAGCGGAAGGCGCCGTTGACGCCGAGGCGCTTGGCGAAAGGCATGTCGGCCAGGATCGGCACGTCGACTTCGGCGAAGGCTTCCCAGACGTCGAACGACCCCTTGGTATTGCCCAGCGAGTTGGTGAAGGTGAGGCCTTGTGCCGCCAGTTCGTCGGCGACGAAGCTGCTCTTCTCCTTGCGGTACTCACCGCCCAGAGCGAACGAGATCGGCCCCCCGGGCAGTTCGAAAATGCCCTTCGAGTTGCCGGTGATGGCGCCGTTCAGCACGTGCTGGGTCAGCGTGGTGCGGTCGACGGTGTCGGCCATGATCCAGTCCAGCGCCGCCTGGTTGCCCGCGGCATTCTCGCCGAACAGGTTGAGCGGCATGCAGTCGCCGGGCGAGAAGGTCGTCGGCGGGATTTCGCTGCGGGTGTTGTTGTAGGGCTGGTAGGGCGTCCAGCTCGGGTCGAGGTTGACGCGGCAGGTCACCCCGCCGTTGCCGTCGCTGACCGCATCGATCGCCGCATAATAGCGGTCCGTGATCATGTTGTTGGTATAGTGCGATTTGATCTTCGAGCGGCCGTAGACGTAGGAAACGTCGTAGGAAAGGTTCGGGCTGATATCGCCCTTCGCGCCCAGCACGCCGCGCACGGTCTCGCGGGTGATGTCCTCGCCGCGGCGCCCGAAGTCGAAGTTGTCGCGGTTGACCAGAACGCCGCCGTTATCGGGATCGATATAGGGGCGCACGGCGGCCGGGATATAGGGATTGTCCTCCGGGATATAGAGGTAATAGTCCCAGGTCGGCTGCGCGACCGAATAGGACCGCGTGTTGGCGTACTTGCCTTCGGCGTAGAGCTTGAAGGCATCGCTGAAATCGAAGTGGAACACCGCGCTGACGATGTCGCGGTTGATCTTGGGCAGCAGATCGTTCGCGTAGTCCGAGGCGAGAGTGCCCGAACCGCCCTGCTGGTAATAGAGCGGCACCGGCGTGCCGGGGTCATAGGGCAGGCCCTGGGCGCCGTAGAAATCGGGGATGCCGTCGAAATCGACGTCGATGCCGCCTTCGCGCGAGGTGTCGTTGTAACGGATGTTGCGCAGCGGAATGTAGTCGGGGATCCCGTCGTTGTTCTGGCTGCCGGTCTCGGTGTCGGCCGAGTTGAGGAAGAAGCCGACCTTGTTCTCGCCGTCCAGCCACTTGCGGCTGTGCGAGCTGAGGCGGTCTTCCTCGCCGTGTTCCCAGGCCACCGCGAAGTTGCCGCGCCCGTCCGCGAAGTTGTGGCCGGCGGTGATCGCGATCAGCCGCTGGCCGGCATCGCCGTACTTCGACAGGCCGTTCTGCACGCGCGCGGTCAGGCCTTCGAAGTCCTTCTTCTGGATGAAGTTGACCACGCCCGAGACGCCGTCGGCGCCGTAGACCGCCGAGGCGCCACCGGTCAGCACTTCGACGCGCTCGATCAGGTCGGTCGGGATCGTGTTGATGTCGACCGACTGGGTGCCGTCCACCGAGGCGACCTGGCGGCGGCCGTCGATCAGCACCAGCGTGCGCTGGGTGCCGAGATTGCGCAAGTCGAGCAGGTTGAGGCCGGTGGTGCCGATGCCGGCGCGATCACCGCTGTTGTTGTAGGAGCTGGACGAGCCCTGCAACGCCGGGATCGTCTTCAGGTAGTCGGTCAGGTTGGTCGTGCCGGAATTGGTGATGTCCTGCGCGGTGACCACGGTGACCGGGTTGGGCGAATCCAGTTCGGGACGCGCGATGCGCGAACCGGTGACGATGATGGGTTGTTCGCTGGCCTCGTCGTCCCCCTGGACGTCCTGGGCCTGCGCCTGCATCGGCGACAGCAGGGCCAATGCGGGAAGGGCCGCTGCACCGAGCAGCAGCCGGTCCTTGCGCGTAAACATGTCTGCATTCCTTCGGTTGCCCCGAGGCCGGATCCCGGCCACCGGTCGGTTCGCGCATCATCGAGACGACAACGCACTGAATGTGTGCAAACGTCTGCAATCACGAGGAATGTGCAATGCAAATGTTACATGCTTCGCAATAATCTGGACATCCGTTGCAATATTGCAACTTTCGGATGATCTTTCGGCAAGTCGCGCGGCGGGCACCTGTTCTGTGCGACGGGGACTGCCGTTGTTTGCCGTATCCCGTGAATTCGGCTCCCCCACTCGCCGCCCCCACCCGTCCCCCACCCGCTCATCACCAGTTTCCTGCGCGGGCGGGTGGGGGAGCGGGGCTGGCGTCAGTCGGCCACTTCGAAGCTGGCGCTGAGCGCGGCGGCGGAACTGTCGCCGACGTAGACGTCGAACGTGCTGGCATCCTGCACGAAGGCGCGGGTGGAGGCCGCCCAGTAGCTGAGGTCCTCGGGGCGCAGCGTGAAGTGCACGGTGCGGGTCTGGCCCGGCTCCAGCGTCACGCGTTCGAAGCCCTTGAGCTCACGCA
Organism: Novosphingobium sp. KA1; assembly: GCF_017309955.1. NCBI lineage: Bacteria > Pseudomonadati > Pseudomonadota > Alphaproteobacteria > Sphingomonadales > Sphingomonadaceae > Novosphingobium > Novosphingobium sp. KA1. The sequence goes on from NZ_CP021248.1 coordinate 46,077, forward strand.
CCGGGCGCGCGGCGGTGCCGTAGCGCTGGTGGATGTAGAGCTGCGCCACTTCGTCGGCCTTGCGGCTGCCGGTGTTGCGCACCTCGACCGAGACCGGCACCGCCTCGCCGCGCGCGACCCGGGTCTTGTCCAGCCTGAGGTTGGAAAACGCGAAAGTCGAATAGGACAGGCCGTAGCCGAAGGGATAGAGCGGCGTGTTGGGCTCGTTCCAGTAGCGCTCCTCCACCGTCTTGGGCTGGTGGGTGGTGAGGTGCGCATAGGGCAGCGGCAGCTGGCCGATGTCGCGCGGCCAGTTGTAGGGCAGCTTGCCGCCGGGCGAGACCTTGCCGAACAGCAGGTTGGCCACCGCCGTGCCGCCCCGGGTGCCGGGATACCAGATGTCCATGAGCGCCGCCGGCCGGGCGCCCTTGAGGTCGAGCGGGCGCGCGCTCATCAGCAGGACAACGACCGGCTTGCCGGTGGCGATCACCGCGTCGAGCAGTTCCTGCTGGCGCCCCGGCAGGTCGAGCGAGGAGCGCGAGGCATTCTCGCCGATCATGATCTGGCCTTCGCCCAGCACCATCACGGCGACATCGGCATCCTTCGCCAGCGCCACGGCGCGGGCGATCTCGGGCGTGTCGTCGACGTTCCGGGCCTTGCCGGCGGCGAACTCCTCGTCCGACTGGAAGATCGACTTGTTGACGCGTGCGGGCAGGGTCACGCCCGGCGAATAGGAGACCTTCACGCCGCTGCCCAGTTCGGCCTTGATGCCGGCGAGCACGGTGACGGTTTCCTTGTCGTCCTGGTCGAACACCCAGGGGCCCACGGTGTCGCGCGCGGAATCGGCAAGCGGGCCGATCACCGCGATCGACTTGAGCGCGCTGCGGTTGAGCGGCAGCGCGGCGCCCTCATTGCGCAGCAGCACGGCGCTGCGCTCGGCCGCGACGCGTGCGACCTCGCGGTGGGCGGGGTCGGCCAGCACGCGGGCCGCCTGCTTGAGGTCGACGTAGGGCTTCTCGAAAAGGCCCATGCGGATCTTGGCTTCGAGCACGTGGCGTACCGCGTCGTCGAGCTGGGCCGCGGTGATCCTGCCTGCCGCCAGCGACTGCGGCAGCGTCCTGAACGCGGACTGGCCGAACGGCGGCGCCATTTCCATGTCCACGCCCGCGCTCAGCGCGCGCACGCCCGCATCCTCGGTGCTGGCGGCAAAGCCATGGGTCTTGAGGTCGAAGGCGGCGCCCGCGTCGGTGACGACAAAGCCCTTGAAGCCCCATGCCTTGCGCAGCACGTCGGTCAGCAGCCAGCGGTTGCCGGTGGCGGGCACGCCGTTGACGCCCATGTAGGCGCTCATGATATTGCCCGCCCCGGCATCGACGGCGGCCTTGAAGGGCTTGAGGTAGACGTTCCACAGCTCGCTGTCGGACAGGTTGACCTCGTCATAGTCGCGCCCGCCGATCGAGGCGCCGTAACCGGCGAAGTGTTTGGGGCCGGCGATGATGCGGCCGGCGCTGCCGATATAGGCGCCCTGGAAGCCGCGCACTTGCGCGGCGGCCATGGCGCTGCCCAGATAGGGGTCTTCGCCCGCCCCCTCGACAATGCGGCCCCAGCGCGGATCGCGGGCGATGTCGACCATCGGCGCGAAGGCCCAGTGCAGGCCGGCGGCGCGGGCTTCGGCGGCGGCGACCGCCTGGCCGTCCTCTGCCACTTGCGGATCCCAACTGGCGGCCACCGCGATCGGCACCGGCATGATCGTGCGCAGGCCGTGGATCACGTCAAAGCCGAACAGCAGCGGGATCTTGAGCCGGGTCTTCTCGACGGCGATGTGCTGCAGGCGGTTGAGTTCGGCGGGATCGTGCACGAAGAGCAGCGAACCGGCCCGGCCGGCGGCCATCTCGTCGGTGACGCGCCGGGCCTCGTCCGGGGAATCGGTGAAGTCGAAATACTGGGTGATCTGCCCGGCTTTCTCCTCCGGGGTCATCTGCGCGATCAGGGCATCGGCACGGGCGCGCACCGCTTCCTCGCTGGGCGGGGCCGAGGCTGCCGCCTTGCCTTGCGCCATGGCCGGGCCGGATGCGGCCAGCGTGGCTGCCAGGGCAGCGCCGGTAAGGGCCTTGCGGCGGAACTTGTTTTTCGAAGTCATTGCGGATCCCTGTCGGTCATTGGGGAGGAGGAAGGTCGAACAAGGGGAGTAAAGCTTCCGCCGCGCGGCAGGAAGAGGGCGCGCCGATCGCCGCCGGTCCTTTACCCCCGTCCAGCCTCGCCGTTTGCGCCACTCACCCGCTCCAGTTCCTGCTTGCGCGCGGGATTGGGTGATTTATCGTTAAATCACAAGGGCCAATTTCGGAGCCGCTTTCACGCCGGGCCTCGTTCGATCATTTCGAACGGCGCCTTCTTGGTTTGCGCCCCCATAGTTTGCGGGACGCCCCTCGTTGGTGCAGAGTTTGGACGGCGGCGCCGACAGGGCGCCGGACCGGACAGGCAAGGATCGCAGGAAAGGGATGGCAGGAAAGGGATGGGCAGGAGCGTGGCAGGCATGAGGCCGCAGATCAGGGGTGGGGCGCTGCTGCTGGCACTGGCATTGGCCGGTCTTGCGCCCGGCGGATCGTCCCTGGCTGCCGCTGCGCAGGACCGCACCAGCGGGCCGGTCGCGCGCGCTGCGACCCGCATTCTCGACCAGGAGGGCGCGCGGCGCTTGCTGGCGAACAAGGGGCTGACGCTCCAGTGGATCGATTGGGACCATCGCGGCGCACTGATGGTCAGCCGCGAAGGCGGGGTGTGGAAGCTGCATGGGCGCCAGGCCGATGCCAACGGCCCCGGACTGCTGGCGCTCGACGGGACCATCACCGAGATCGGCGCTGACTACTTCACATTCCAGGGCCGGATCAGCATCACCAACACGCCCGATCCCGGTCGCGCCTGCTCGGCGGACAAGACCTGGCGTTTTGCCGTGACCCAGAACCGCCGCTATTACCGGCTGCGCGAATTCGAGTGGTGCGACGATCTGACCGACTACGTCGACATCTATTTCTGAGCGGGGCGCGATTTCGCCACCACGCTGCGCAGCGTGGCGCCGTCGATGGCGCCGGGGATCAGGTAATCGCCGATGACCAGCGAGGGCGTGCCCGAAAGGCCCAGCGTATCGGCGAGGCGGGCGGTCCTTTGCAGGGCGGCGTCGATCTCGCCGCCGTGGCGGGCAAGATCCGCCTGCAGGCGCGCCCAGTCCACTTTCGCGCGCGTGGCGGCCTGGCGGATCGCCGCCGGATCGAGCTTGACGGGCCCGGCCATCAGCGCGTCGTTAAAGGCGGCGTGCCTGCCCTGATACCGCGAGGCCATGGCCACGCGCGCCGCCTCGCGCGAGGCGGCGCCGAAGATCGGCCAGTCGCGGTAGACCACGCGCAGCTTGCGGTCGCTGGCGGTCAGTTGCTTGAGGTCGGCGTGGAACTTGCGGCAATAGGGGCACTGGTAGTCCGAGAACACGACGATGGTGACATCGTAGCCTTGCGGGGCGAGGCTGGGCACGCCGGGATCGTTGGCCAGCGCGTCCTTCATGCGGGCGCGTTCCTGGGGGGAGGCCATGGCCGTCTCGGCGGCCTGGACCGGCGCCGGGCTCCATGCGAGCCCCGACAGCGCCGCGATCCCGATCGCCACAGCGGCAAGGCGCCGTCCCATGCTCATTTTCATCATCCTGAAATTCCAAACGAAGACGTGTGCGCGGCGCTGGGCCAGATCGGGCCGGACTGCAAGCCCCGAATGCCCGCCGGTTATGTCTGCTGCAATGCGATAATGCGAATCCCTTGCAACAACGTCGCAAAATGTTACAGCGCCTTCCAAACATGAGGGAAGCCATGCTGTTCACATTTCGACGTTCCTTGCTGGTCCTGCCCATGCTGGCGGGCAGCGTTCCGGCCTTTGCGCAAGTCTCCGGTGCGCAAGCCGATCCGGATGAAGCGATCGTCGTGACCGCGGCGCGCACGGCGCTGCCGGTGAACGCGCTTCCGCTCACCGTCGACGTGATCGACAACCAGTCGCTGAACCAGCAGGTCGCCATCGGCGGGTCGGTTGTCGATGCGGTCTCGGCCCTGACCCCCTCGTTCTCGCCGACGCGCCAGAAGCTTTCGGGCGCGGGCGAGACGCTGCGCGGCCGCTCGCCGCTCTATGCGATCAACGGCATCCCGCAGACCGCGCCCTTGCGCGACGGCGCGCGCGACGGTTTCACCATCGATCCCTTCTTTGTCGACCGGGTCGAGGTGATCTACGGGTCGAACGCCCTGCAGGGGATCGGCGGCACCGGCGGCATCGTCAACCAGGTCACCGTCGGCCCGCCCCGGCAGGACGGCATCTCCGGGCGCGTGCTGGTCCAGGGCAATGCCGATACCGGTTTCCACGGCGATGGCATCGGCGGCAAAGTCGCCGGCCTGATCGGCTGGCGCGAGGGGCGTTTCGATGCCACCGTCGGCGGCGCCTTCGAGAAGCGCGGCGTGTTTTACGACGGGCACGGCGAGCGTATCGGCACCGACCTTACCCAGGGCGAGACGCAGGACAGCCGCTCCTGGTCGGTATTCGGCCGGTTCGGCTATGCGGTGTCGGACAGCGCGCGGCTCGACCTCATGGTCAATCGCTTCGAGCTCAAGGGCGATGGCGACTACGTGGCCGCCAACGGCGATTACACCAAGAACCTGCCGACCACTTCGGTGCGCGGCACCCCGCCGGGTGTGCCCGCCACCAACCGCACCGAAAGCGCGGCGCTGACGTATACCGACAGCGACCTTTGGGGCGGCAACCTGATGGCACAGGCCTTCTTCAACCGGTCGCGCGATACCTACGGCGGCGAGATCGCCCCGATCGCCACGTTCCAGGATGCCGCGCTTGCGCCGATCGGCACGCTGTTCGACCAGTCGCAGAACCGCAGCCGCAAGTATGGCGGCAAGTTCTCCTACGAACGCAAGATCCCCGGCTTCGAGGCGCTGACGGCCACCGTCGGCATCGACCTGCTCTACGACAAGACCGAGCAGCGCCTGATCGCCACCGACCGCGTCTGGGTGCCGCCGGCCGACTATCGCAGCCTCGCGCCGTTCGCGCAGTTCAACCTGGCGCTGCTGGGCGACCGGCTGCGTCTTGCCGGGGGCCTGCGCCACGAGGACGTGCGCATCACGATCGCCGACTATCACACGCTGGCCAGCTACGGCGGCGGTTTCGACGTGACCGGCGGCACCCCGCGCTTCAGCGATACCCTGCTCAACGGCGGGGTGATCGTCGAGCCGTTCAAGGGCATCCGTGCCTATGCGAGCTACGCCGAGGGCTACACCGTGCCCGACGTCGGCCGCATCGCCCGCGCGGTGAACAAGCCGGGCGTGGAGATCGACAACTACGTCAACATCGCGCCGATCGTCTCGAACAACCGCGAGGTCGGCGTCGAGGTCAAGCGCGGGCCCATCGACGCCAGCGCCGCCTATTTCTGGTCGACCAGCAAGAACGGTTCGCTGCTGGTGCAGACCGGCGGGGTCTTCGAGGTGCAGCGCCAGCGCGTCGAGATCCAGGGGCTGGAGTTCAACCTCTCGGCGCAGACGCCGGTGCCCGGCCTCGTGCTTTCGGCGGGCTACGCGCACCTGATCGGCCGCACCGACGGTTCGGATGACGACGTGTTCAAGGTCGACCGCGATCTCGACGGCGCCAACATCTCGCCCGACCGTCTGAACCTGGCCGCCAGCTACCGGCACGGCCCGGTCTCGGCGCGGGTGCAGACGCAGTTCTTCCTCTCGCGCAAGTTCGAGCGTTCGCCCAGCAACTGGAACGACACCTACAGCTTCGACGGCTACAACGTGACCGACCTCAGCCTGCGCTACGAGACCGGTTTCGGCGCGCTGACGCTGGCGGCGCAGAACATCTTCGACCGGTTCTACATCGACTACTATACCCAGACCGTGCGCCCGACCGACAATGCCCACTTCTTTGCCGGTCGCGGGCGCAACATCACGATGAGCTGGGACTACCGCTTCTGATGAAGCTGCTCGACAGCCTGCACCGCTGGACAGGGGGCCTGATCGGCCTCCTGCTGGCCCTCCTGGGCCTTACCGGCACGATCCTGCTCCACCGCGATGCCTGGGTCATGCTGCCCCATGCCGGTGACGTGCAGGTCCAGGACACCGCGGTGCTGGCGCGCACGACGCAGCGCCTGATGCAGGGCGATGGGCCGCAGCCCCGCGCGATCACGTATGCGGGGGCGGATTTCGGACTCGACCGGCTGGCCTTTGCGGACGGGGGCGGGGCCTACGTGACCCAGGCCGGGGATCCCGTGGCGCGCTGGGACAGCCAGTGGCAGCGGCCCGAACTCTGGCTCTCCGACTTGCACCAGCACCTTTTTGCCGGGGATGCGGGCGAGACGGTGATCGGCATTGCCGGGCTCTGCGGGCTGTTCTTCGTGGTGAGCGGGACGGTGCTGTGGTGGCGCACGCGCCGCACGTTCGAGTGGCGGCTCTGGCCCGCGCGCATGACGCGGCCCGCCATCGTGCGCCACCACCGCGATCTCGGCATCGTTGTCGCCCCGCTCTTGGCGCTCTCGCTGGTGACGGGGGCGGTGCTGGTGTTCCGGCCGCTGTCGGCGGTGCTGCTGGGCCCCGGCGCCCCGCAGGAGATCGACCGGCGGCTGGCCGCGCCCAAGGTGCCCATGCGCAGCCTCGGCGGCGACCTCGGCGCCGACCTCGCCGCCAACCTGGACTGGGCGGCGATGATCGTGCAGGCGCGCGCGCGGTTTCCCGATGCCGAAGTGCGCAGCCTGTCGCTGCCGCGCGGTGAGAGCGGCCTCATCACCTTGCGCATGCGCGGTCCCGGTGAATGGCTGCCCAATGGCCGCACCACGGTGTGGTTCGCGGCGGACAGCGGCCGGATCGTCGCCACCCGCGATGCGGCCGCGCTGCCGGCGCGGGTGCGGGGCTACAACCTGCTCTACCCGCTGCACGCCGCCAAGGTCGGCGGGCTGGCCTTCCGGCTGGTGATGTCGCTTTCCGGGCTGGCGCTGTCGCTGCTGGGCACGCTGGCGGTCTGGACGTTCTGGTTCAGGCGGCCTGTCCGGCGAGGGTCCTGAGCGCCGCGACCAGGCGGTGCACCGCCTCGTCCGGGGTGAAGATCGCCGGGGTCACCCGCACACAGGCGCCGCTTGCCAGGCCTTCGCGCTGGACGGTGAAAATGCCGAAACGCTCCAGCAGCGTGGCGGCGAGCGCCCTGTTCTGGTCCGCGCCGTTGCGGCCGCGCAGGCGGAACGAGGTGAGCGCCGATGTCAGCCGCGGATCGGACGGGGTGAGGATCTCGATGCCCGGATGGTCGCGCAGGGTTTCCGCCCACAGGCCGCGCAAATGGCGCAGGCGCGCTTGCTTGGCGGTGATGCCGATCGCCTCATGGAAGTCCAGCGCATCGGCCAGCGCCAGATAGCCCGCGAAGCTGGCGGTGCCGGTATGGACGCGGCTCAGGGTGCCATGGTCGGGATTGCCGGTTTCGCTCATGTTCGGGTCGATGTCGGCCAGCCTGTCCTTGCGGATGTAGACAAGCCCCACGCCCATCGGCGCGCCGATCCATTTCTGGCAGGTGAGGCCGACAAAATCGGCGCCGAGATCGCCGATGGTGAAGTCCAGCTGCCCCCAGGCATGGGCGGAATCGAGGATCACGTCGACCCCGCGCGAACGGGCAAGGGCGATGATCTCCTTGACCGGCATCACCAGCCCGGTGCGGTGGCCGACATGGGTGAGCAGCATCAGCCGCACCCTGGGGTGGGCCTCCAGCGCCGCCGCATAGGCATCGATCAGTCCCTGATGGCTGGCCGGTTCGGGCATGGCGATGGTCACCAGATCGGCGCCGCGCCGCTGCCTGAGCCAGCGGAAGGCGGCCTGGGTGCTGTCATAGTCGAGGTCGCAGCAGAGCACCTGGTCGCCGGGGCGCAGGCGGTTGTAGCCGGCGATCAGGGTCTGCAGCGCTTCCGTTGCCCCGCGGGTGAAGGCGATCTCCTCGGGCAAGACGCCGAGCATGGCGGCGGCGCGGGCGCGGACCGGCAGGATGTCCTGCCAGAAGCCGCGCCGCGCGTAGTAGGAATTCTCAGCGTTGACCCGGGCGAGCCTGCGGGCATGGGCCTGTGCGACCGGCCGCGCCATCGATCCCCAGTTGCCGTTCTCCAGCTGGACGATGTCGTGCGTCACGTCGAACTGGGCCGCCACCTGGGCCCAGTAGGCACTGTCCTGCGGGGCCGCCGGGACCGCGCGGCGCAGCGCGGCCCCGATCGGCCCATTTCCCGGCCCCGCATCTGCGGAGGCCAGGGTGCCGGACAGCAGGCCCGAGGCCATGGCGCCGGTCATCCATGCACGGCGATCGAGCTGCGCGGGCCGCCGCTGGGCCATGGCTTCGCTTCCTTCCATCAGAACGCCACGTCGAGGCGGGCGTAGTAGTTGCCGCCATTGGTGTCGTAAGGGGCGTTGCGCGAATAGACGAGGCCGCGGCTGGCCTGGAACGTCGCCTTGGCGGGGTAGGTGTTGAACAGGTTTTCCGCGCCGACCCGCATCGACAGGCCGGGGCGCAGCGCATAGGTCACGCCCGCATCCACGAAGGCGATGCCGCCGAAGTCCTGGAAGATGTCGCCGGTGGAATTGCCGCTCGAATCCGTCCAGCCGCCATAATAGCGCAGGCGGCCCATCAGCGAGACCTTGCCCAGCGTGTAGGTGATCGTGCCCACCGCGTTGTGTTCGGGCAGGCCGTTCTGGTACTTCACGCGGGTGGTGTCGCTCTGGGCGATCCGGCTCGAGACGACCCGGGTCTGGGTATAGCTGTAGGAGGCCGTGGCATCGAGCGTGCCGGGGCCGACCGGGTGCTTGTACGAGACCACGAAGTCGACCCCGCGCGAACGGGTGTCGTAGTCGTTGGTGAAGAAGGTGATCGTGCGATAGTCCGCCGCCTGGCTGATGCCCTGGGCGATGAGGTCGGCCTTGATCGCATCGGTCAGGACATGGCTGGGCGAGACGCTGAAGCGGTTGTCGACCCTGATCTGGTAGGCGTCGATCGAGCCGGACAGGCCCATGCCGGTGCGCCAGACAAAGCCCGCCGTGGCGGTCTTGGAGGTCTCCGGCTTCAGCGCGGTGGCGCCGAAATACTGCGCGACCGGATTGAGTGGCGAGAGGCGGCCGGTGGTGTAGAGCAGCAGCGTGGTGGTATCGAGACCCTGCGAGGTGCTGGTCGAATGGAGCTGGGCCGGGGTCGGCGCCTTGAACCCGGTCGAATAGGACCCCCGAACGGCCAGTGCCGGGGTGATCTCGTAGCGGGTCGAGACCTTGTAGTTGAAGCTGTTGCCGAAGCTCGAATAGTCCTCGTCGCGCAGCGCCGCCTCGACGCTCCACGCGCGGGTCACCGGCACCGTCACGTCGAGATAGCCGGCGTAGCTGGTCTGGCTCCACGAGCCCGCCTGAAGGTCGGAGAAGCCGGGAAAGCCGTTGGAACCGGCGGCCAGGCCATAAGCCGCACCGGCGCCGACGGCATAGGAGGCTTTGTCACCGGCGCGGATCGTGTAGGTCTCCACCCGGCGCTCGGCACCGAAGGCCACCGTCACCGGGCTGGCGAAGACCGGCAGGGAAAGCGTGTAGACGCCGTCCGCATTGAGGTTGAACTCGCGCTGGATGTTGCGGCCGAGGTAGAAGTCCAGCGGGCTGTCCGGCCCGAGCGAGGCATTGATCGAATTGTGCAGGTAGAAGGCGGTGGCGTTCTGCCCCAGCGAGGCGGAAAGATCCCAGTGGAAGTCGCCGCCCTTGCCGCCGCGAAGCCCGCCCACGGTCTGGAAATCGGTATAGCGCACGCCTTCGCTGGGGGTGAAACCGGCGGGATAGATGGCGTTGACGTCGAAGCCGGGGAAGGCGGCGGTCTGGTTGTAGACCGACGTGGTGGTCGCCGGGTTGCGCCAGTTGATGTCGGACCAGCCCTTGCCCTTGCCGAACGTGCCGAAGCCGTAAATTTCCATGTCCTCGCCGATCGGCTCGGCGGCGTCGGCGGCGAACTTGATCGTCTGGAGCTGCGGATTGCCCCAGCGCTGGACCGGGTCCTTCACGGCGATGCCGGTGGAATTCGCGAAATCGATGGCGTCCTGGCGCTGCTGGCTGCGCGAGGTCGGGTTGGTGTCGGCAAATTCGCCGGTCACCACGAAGTGGCCGCCGCCGGGCAGGGCAAAGCCCGCGCGGCCGCCCAGCTGCACCTGCCCGCCGTCGCCCTTGTAGTACTGCGAGCCTTGCGCATAGGCGGAAAAGCCCGGCTTGGTGTCGAACATGACGTTGATGACACCGGCAATCGCGTCCGATCCGTACTGGGCCGAGGCGCCGTCGCGCAGCACTTCGACATGGCCGATCGCGAAGGAGGGGATCTGCGCCAGGTCGGTTGCCTGGGCGCCGCTGTTGAGGAACGAGGAGCGGTGGAAGCGCTTGCCGTTGACCATCACCAGCGTCATGTCGGGCGAGAGGTTGTTGAGCGAGGCGGGGCGGATGAATTCCGGGCCGTCGGAGGCGGGCAGCTTCTGGACGATGAAGGCGGGGACAAGCTGCGTGAGCTTCTCGTCGAGGCGGGCGGTCACGGTGGCCCTGACCTGCTCCTGGGACAGCGTGTCGACCGGGGAGAGCGCGGTGAACACCGTCTGTGCCTGCGCGCGGGTGCCGGTGACGATGATGTCGGAGGCGGCCTCCTCGGCGGGAAGGGTGCTGCGGCCGCCGCGCGGGGCGGGCTCTGAACGGTCTTCCTCGAGGCCGAGGATCACGGTCCTGCCGTCGTCCTTTTTCACCGCAAGGCCGCTGCCGGCAATCAGGCGGGACAGCGCAAGCTGGCGCGGCATCCGGCCATTGAGCGCGGGCGCGCGCTGGGCGGCGATGGTGGCGCTGGGGAAGAAGATCTGCACTTTGGCCTGGCGGGCAAACAGCGTCAGCGCGCTCGACAGCGGCTGGGCGGGAATGGCGAAGGCAGGCTGCTCGGCAGCCATGGCAGGCGCCGCGAAGGTGGCGGATGCGGCGCAGACAGCAGACGTGGCAAGCAACGCCGCGAAAAGCGGCGCGCGGCGAAACCGTGCGGACATGGATGAACGACCCCTTTGGCAGGCGCCGACCGGCGCCTCTGCCTTTCCAGACGATCCGGCCGGGCCGAACCGCCAAGCGGCGCCGAAATTTTTCAGCGTGTCAGCACGAAGCCGCCGCCGCTGGGGGTGGCGCGGATGCCGAGGCCCAGATCGAGCGCGGAGAGGAACGCGGCCGGATCGGTCGAGGTGAAGCGGCCGCCGACCGGGATGCCGGTCAGTTCGGGATCGGCGATCAGGATCTTGCCCGTGAGGTAGCGGTTGTACTCCTGCACGGCGGTCTGCAGTGGCTGGTTGTCGAACACGATCTCGCCCTGCTGCCAGGCCAGCGTTGCCGCCAGGCGCTGCGGGCTGGCGGGGCGGACGGTGGGCCGGGCGGCGGAGAGCAGCAGCCCCTCGTTGGCGGCGGCGACCCGGCCGGGCGCATCGGTAGTGCTTTGCCCGCTCGCCGCCAAGGCCCGGCCGGCGAGCACGGTGACGTCCATCGCCTCGGGCTGGATGCGGACGTTGAAGCGCCCGGCCGAGAGCAGGGCGACCTGGCCGTCGCCGTGGACGCGGGCGGCAACACCGGCCCGCAAGTCCAGCGCCACCTCGCCGCGCAGGATCCACAGGCTGCGCTCGCTCTCGGAAAACCGCCATTGCAGCTGGCTGTCGGTGTTCAGCATGGCGTGGCTGCCATCGGGCAGGATCAGGCGCTTGCTTTGCCCGACATCGGAGCGAGCGCTCTGCCAGGCATAGGCCCGCGTGGTGACGCCGCCGGCGGCCAGCAATCCGGCGAGGCCGATGCCGCCGAACGCGGCCAGTGCCCGGCGGCGCGACAGGCCTTGAGCCGGTGCGGTGCCATGTGCGGGGGCATGTGTGGGGGCATGGACATCGGCGGCCCCGGCGCGGTCCGGTGCGGCTGCCCGCCAGACCGAGAGCGCGCGGGCGAAGGCGATGGCATTGCCGGGCGCGGCGCCGCGCCATGTCTCGAAAGCCGCTTCATCGATCGTGCCGGCCTCATGGCGGGCGAGCCAGACCGCCGCTTCGCCGGTCGCCTTGCGGCGCCGATGCCGTTTCTTGTCGAAGATGCTCATGGTTCCGGATGCGGTAAGTTCAAAGGCCGGAACAGAAGACGAGCGGCGCGTGCAAACCCGCCAAGTTCGCGGCCGATTTATTTTTTACCGCTGGCGCTGCGCCTGGGCATCGCAGGCTCCGGGCGGTTCCGCCTCCGCGTCGAGACGGGCGCGGGAGAGCAGTTCGATGGCGCGGGCCAGCCGCTTTTCGTACGTCGACAGGCTGATGCCGAGATCCCGCGCGATCGCCCGCGAGGATTCCCCCTCGATCCGGCGGCGGACAAAAACGGTGCGGCAGCGTTCCGGCAGGCCGGCGATCAGCTCCGCCACCCGGCGCAGCCCGTCGCGCCCCGCGATGATGCGGTGCTGGTCCGGCGTGTCGTCGGCGAGGGCGAGGTGATCGACGTCGGCGAGCTGCCGGAAATCGACGATGCGCTGGCGGCGCATCCGCTCGATGGCGATATGGCGCAGCATGCGGATCACGTAGGCGCGGGGATTGTCGATGGCGGCCCAGCCGTCCAGCGTGAAGAGCCGGGCGAATGCCTCCTGCACAAGGTCCTCGGCCTCCTCGCGCGCGCCGCAGATGCGCAGCGCGGCGGCGAGGAAGCGGCCTTCGTGGGGAAGCACCTCATCGGCGAACCAGATGTCGATCGGGCGAATGACAGGCACGGGAGAACCGGTGAAGCTTGCGGGACGGCGGCTCTCCTATGGCCTGCCGGTGTCAGATCGATGACGGTGGGACGGTTGCGGCCCGATCAGTCCCTGCGGCCCGGTCAGTCCCTGCGGCGAAGCGCGGTCAGGTCGATGCCGTGCTTGTTGACCTTGTAGTAGAAGGTCTTGCGCGGCAGATCGAGCGCGCGAATGGCCGCACCGATCTCGCCGCCCGCCGCCTGCACGGCGGCGATGATCTCGTCCCGCTCGAAGGCATCGACCCGTTCGGTCAGCCCCTTCGCCGCACCGGGGGCGGGGGCAGGGGCGGGATCGCCCAGTCCCAGCACGAACTGTTCGGCGAAATTGCCGAGCTCGCGCACGTTTCCGGGCCAGTCGTGCCGTTCGAGCATGGTGCGCAGCGGCGCGGTGATCATCGGCAGGTCGCGGCCGAGCCGCCGGGCGGCATCGCCCGCGAAACGGGCGAACAGGGCTGGAATGTCCTCCCGCCGCTCGCGCAGCGGGGGGATGCTGAGGCGCATCGCGGCGAGCCGGTAGAACAGCGGCGCCAGCAGCGCCGGCGGCGGCCCTTCCGCGGCGTTCTGGCTGGTCGAGATGACACGTATGTCCACTGGCACGGCCTCGTCGCGGCGGCGCAGCACGCGCTGTTCGGCAAAGGGCAGCAGCCGTTCCTGCAGATGGGACGGGGCGCGGTCGACGTCGTCGAGATAGAGCGTGCCGCGATGCGCGGCGGCCAGGCCGGGTTCGGCATGGCCGCTGGCGGTGAACAGCGGATCGGCCAGCGCCTGCGGCATCGCGGCGCAGGCGATCGGCAGGAAACGGTGGCGCGCGCGCTTGCCCGCGCGGTGGATCAGGCGCGCCAGCAGGTCCTTGCCGGTGCCGGTCTCGCCTTCGATGAACAGGTCGATATCGGCATTGGCGAGCACCGGGATCATCTCGCGCAGGCGGCGGATCGCGGGATTTTCACCGAGGAACAGCGGCGCGTCGTCGGCTTCGGCAAGGCTGCGCAGGCGGCGGTTTTCCAGCGTGAGACCGCGCGCGGTGGCGGCGCGCCGAACGGCCGCGATCAGGGCGTCCGGGGCGAAGGGCTTGGTCAGGAAGTCCCAGGCCCCTCCCTTGAGCAGCTGCACCGCCATCGCGATGTCGCCGTGCCCGGTCACGAGGATCACCGGCAGTTCGGGATCGCGGTCATGGAGCTGGCGAAACAGGTCGATGCCGGAGATGAGCGGCATGCGCACGTCGGTGACCACCACGCCCGGCCAGTCGGCGGTGATGGCGGCGAGCGCCGGGGCGGCGGCGGCAAAGGTCTCCACCGCGAAACCCGCCAGCCGCAGCAATTGCGCCGTGGCGCGGGCGAGGTCGGCATCGTCCTCGACGAGCGCGACGCGGGGGGCATCGCGGTTTTCGGAAGGGCTGGCGGGAAGGGGGCTGTCGGTCATCAGGCAAGTCTCAGACGCAGTTCGAACGCGGCGCCGCCGATTCCCGGCATCGTGTCCGGCATCGCGTCCGGAATCGCGTTCCGTACGGCTTCATCGGGGAGCAGGCGCAGGGAGCCGCCGAACTCCTGGGCGATGTCCTGGGCGATGACGAGGCCCAGGCCAAGCCCTTCGGCGCGGCTGGTGGCAAAGGGCGTGAACAGGCGCGCGGCGATCTCGGGGGCGATGCCGGGGCCATTGTCGGCAATGACGAGGCGCAGGGCCTGCGCCTTGCCGTCCTCGTTCTCCTCGAGCGCCAGCGTGATCCTGATGCGCGGATCGGGGTGTCCGGCCAGCGCCTCGGTGGCGTTCTGCAGCAGGTTCACGAGGATCTGCTCGATCCGCACCTTGTCCCCCCGGACAGCGAGGCCGGGGGGAATGTCCGGTGTCTCGTAGCACACGGCGGCCAGCCGTTCCTTGAGCAGCAGGCGGGCGCCGTCGAGCCCATCTGCCAGCAGCACCGATCCCGGCCCGCCTGCTCCGCCGCTACCCTCTCCGGCAATGCCCTTTCGCGCGAACCCGCGAAGCTGCGCGGTGATCACGCCGATCCGCTCGGCAAGCCGGTCGATCGCCGAGAGGTTCTCGCGCACCTCGTCGCTGGCACCCTGGTCGAGCAGGTGGCCCGCCGAAGCCGCATAGTTGCGAATGGCGGTCACCGGCTGGGCGGTTTCATGCGCGACGCTTGCCGTCACCTGGCCCAGCGTGGCGAGGCGGTTGGCGAGACGCAGTTCCTCGCGCAGGAGCGCGGCGCGGTGTTCGAGCGCGGCGCGCTCCTCCATCTCGCGGCGCAGTTCGGCGGTCCGCTCGGTCACCGCGGCTTCGAGCAGGGCAGTGCGTTCGCGGCGGCGGCGGTTGCGCTGCGCCAGCCACCAGACCGCGCCGACGGCCAGCAGCGCCAGCAGCGCGGCCATGATCTGGGCGCTGCGCATCGGCGTCGTCACCGCGACGCGGATCGGCAGGGCGAGGTTGACCCGCCAGCCGTCGCGGCTGGGCGGGCTGCTGGCCAGTTGCAGGGCGCCGGCGCGCTCGCCCATGCGGACCAGCCCCTCGCGGTCGATCGTGTAGGGCGTGGGCTTCAGCCCCGGCGCGCCGATGTCGGCGGCCACGGCCTGCTGCGCGGCGGTGCCGATCGGCTCGGTCATCGCGAAGCGCCAGGCATCGCGGCTGGTGACGAGGATCACGCCGTCGGCATTGGTCACGAAGGTCTCGCCGCCGGCGGTGCGCCACTGCGCCTCGATCCGGTCGAAATCCAGCTTGATGACAAGCACGCTGCTGCCGGCCACCTTGCGGGCCAGGTAGAGCCCGGGGTGATGGCTGACCGTGCCCAGCGCGAACTGCGCGCCGCCGCCGCTGCGCATCGCGTCGCGGTAGTAGCGCCGGAAGCGATAGTCGCGCCCGCTGAAGCTCTCGCGGCGGTTCCAGTTGCTGGCGGCCACCGAAAAACCGTCCGGCCCGATGAGGTAGATGGCCGAGGCGCCGATGCGATTGGCAAAGGTCTCGAACTTGGCGTTGAGCCGCTTGACCGCGCCCGGCTGGGCCCGCGCGGCGGCGATTACGTCGCGGTCGTCGGCCAGCGCTTGCGGCAGCAGGCGGAAGCGGGCGATCTCGCTGTCGAGCAGGGCCTGTCGCAGGCGCGCGTCGGCGGCGACCGAGGCCGCGAAGGCGGCCGCGGAGCGGCGGCGCACCACTTCGCCCGCCACGCTGCCCGCAACAAGGGCGGCGGCGAGTGCGGCGACAAGCCAGTAGAGACCATGGCGGCGATTCACCCCCTGGACGGTAGCCGCAGTGGCGGCGATGTGCAAATTGTTGCACATCGCTGCAGTGCAATGTGCCGATTTCCGCCCATCGCCATCGCCGGCTGCACCGCGAAGTGCCCGGAATCCGGCGGTTTAAATGGATTGCAAAAATGTCTTTGGCCGCAGCGTGGAATCGAACAGCCTTGGCCCAGCCCGCGATAAGCATAAGTCTTGCGCGTGCAGAGAGAGGAAGAAAGGCCTGCCATGCACACCCCATTGCCCGATACGCACGAGTCCGCCGCGCCCCGCCGCTGGTATGCTCATCTCTACGTGCAGGTGCTCATCGCCATCGCGGCGGGTGTCACCATCGGCCACTTCGCGCCCGCCACGGGCGAGGCGCTGAAGCCGCTGGGGGATGCGTTCATCAAGCTGGTCAAGATGGTGATCGCCCCGGTCATCTTCCTGACCATCGTCACCGGCATCGCCTCGATGCGCGATCTGCGCGCGGTCGGCCGGGTGGCAGGCAAGGCATTTGCCTATTTCTTCTTTTTCTCGACCCTGGCGCTGATCGTCGGGCTGATCGTGGCGAACGTGGTTCGCCCCGGTCACGGCCTGAACATCGATCCTGCCACGCTCGATGCCTCGAAGGTCGCACTCTTCTCCGAGAAGGCACACGAAACGACGATCACCGGGTTCCTGACGGGCATGATCCCGGACACGTTCCTTTCGTCCATGACCGAGGGCAATATCCTTCAGGTCCTGGTGATCGCCATCCTCTTCGGCGTTTCGCTGGCCATGCTGGGGGACCGCGGCGCGCCCGCGCTCTCGCTGCTGGAAACCGTCTCGATGGTGTTCTTCAAGCTGGTGTCGATCGTCATGAAGGCGGCGCCGGTCGGTGCCTTCGGCGCGATGGCCTTCACCATCGGCAAGTACGGGGTGGGCAGCCTTGCCAACCTCGCCGGGCTGGTGGCGACCTTCTACGTCACGTCCGCGCTGTTCGTGGTGGTGGTGCTGGGCGTGGTGGCGCGGCTCGCCGGGTTCTCGATCTTTGCACTGATTTCCTATCTCAAGGCCGAATTGCTGCTGGTGCTGGGCACCTCGTCCTCGGAAAGCGCGCTGCCCTCGCTGATGGAGAAGATGGAGCGCGCGGGCTGCCCCAAGAGCATCGTCGGCCTGGTCGTGCCGACCGGCTACAGCTTCAATCTTGACGGCACCAACATCTACATGACGCTGGCGGCGCTGTTCATCGCCCAGGCCTGCAAAGTGGAACTGACGCTGGGCCAGCAGGTGCTGCTGCTGGGCGTTGCGATGCTCTCGTCCAAGGGCGCGGCGGGCGTGACCGGCGCCGGTTTCATCACGCTGGCGGCCACGCTCTCCATCGTGCCCGCGGTGCCGGTGGCGGGCATGGCGCTGATCCTGGGGGTCGACCGGTTCATGTCGGAGTGCCGCAGCCTGACGAACTTCATCGGCAATGCGGTGGCAACCGTGGTGGTCTCGCGCTGGGAAGGCAAGCTCGATACCGCGCGCTTCAGGGCCGTGCTTGCCCAGCGCGACCCCGCTGCCGCCGAGCCCGTCGCCGCCGATAACCGCGCCCTCATCTGACCGCTTGCACGCGCCGCTCGCGGGAGAGCAAGCGGCGCGCCCGACCTGAAGCCGGCGCCGAGGCCGGCCTGATTTCCGCCTGAACCAAGACGGGGCAAAAGCCCCGCACAGGATCCCCCCGAACATGACCATTCTGTCTGCGCGGCTGCTTGCCGCAACCCTTTGCTGCGCCTCCGTCACGGCGCATGCCGAAGAGGCGAAAGCCCCCGCCTACCCGGTTTCCGCCAACGGCGACGGCGCCGTGACCAACGGCTACAGCATCTCGCGCTGGGCCGAGGACTGGCGGGTCATGGCCAGCAAGGCGAGGCGCGACGATCCGCTCGACCGTCTCAAGTTCCTGCCGCTGACCGGCGATGACAGCGTCTACCTGACGCTCTCGGGCGAACTGCGCCTGCGGATGAACCAGACCACCAATCCCAACTTGCGCGAGGGTGAGGCGCAGCGCCAGGACATTTCCCGCGTGGTTGCCGGCGCCGACCTGCACGTGGGCCCGCACGTGCGCTTCTACGGCGAACTGGCGCGTGGCGGCCTCGGCGGCGAGAACCTCGGCAAGCCTTCCAGCAACTTTCGCAACGGTCTTGCCGCGCAGCAGTATTTTGCGCAAGTCAGCGAAGAGGTCGGCGGGCTGGAGCTCGGCCTGCGTTATGGCCGCCAGGAGTTCGTGGACGGCCCCAACCTGCTGACCTCGCAGCGCGACAACAACACCATGCATTACACCCTGAACGGCGTGCGTGCCTGGGTGCGCGGCAAGGCCGTGCGCGCGGACGTGTTCGACTTGCGCCCCACGGCCTATGGCGAGGATGGCCTGCGCGATGACAAGAGCGATCCCGAGCGCCGGTTTTCCGGGGTGACGCTGGGCTTCGCGGTGCCGCCGACGTTTCTGGGCGGCTCGAAGCTGTTCGTCGATCCTTTCCTCTGGCGGCGGCAAAACGGGGTGGGCGCCTGGGGCGGGCGGGTCGGCCCGGCGACCCGCTATTACGGCGGTGTCCACGTCTACGGCGATGCCGGGCCGGTCAATCTCGACTGGACCGTCAACCACCAGTGGGGCGAATTCATGGAGCAGCGGATCGATGCCTGGCAGGTGCTGCTGGCCCAGTCGCTGCGGCTGGGGGCCGGCAAGGCGGCGCCGCGCATCGGCGTGAGCGCCGACTACGCCAGCGGCGGCGGCGGTTACGGCGATGGCAAGCTGCGGGATGCCTACTCGCCGTTCGGCAACAACGTCTACTTCAGCTACCAGCTCTATCTGACGCCCACGAACTTGCGCTCGCTGGCGCCCACGTTCAGCTTCGCGCCGCTGAAGTCGGTGAAAGTCAGCGCGGAGTACCGCTTCGCCTGGCGCGACAGCGTGACCGACGCGGTCTACCGCGCCAACGGCCAGGCCTTTGCCGGTACCCAGAACGGGCGCGCCCGCAAGATCGCCGAACTGGCGCGCCTGCAGGCGGTCTGGACGATCTCGCCGCGCGTGACCTTTACCGGCCGCTACGAGCACCTCCAGGCCGGTCCCGCACTGACTTCGGCAGGCTACCGCAGTTCCGATTTCCTCGCGGGCTGGCTCAGCTTGCGCTTCTAGTGCCTGCGATTCTGATGCCTTCGAGGATCCGGTGCAGGGCCGGAGAGATGATCGGCGCGGCGCCCTTATCGGTATGGAAACCAATTGGGCATAATGCGGCAGGATGTCCTTCCTCGGTTTTCGTGAAACGTTCCTGGCCGCGTTCCTGCTCGTCGCGATACTGGCCTATTTCAGCATCGGCGCCGCCGATGGCGGGGCAGGCGGGGCAGGCGGGGAAGTGCGCAGTTCCTGTTGGGCTTCGGGCGATCTCATGGAAGACCTCGCGCGGGTGGCCCGCAGTGCGCCGCGCTGGACCTGCGCGGCGGCGCCGCCTTCGCTCGATGCCGAGCGGGTGATGCTGCGCTTCGATGTCGCCGGTGCGCGTCCGCTGCCGCGTTATTTCCTCTCCCGGCGCAGCGCTTTGGAGGGCGTGCATCTGCTGGCCGTCGACCGCGGCGGCCACGTCCGGCGCCATGACGTGGCGGCGGCGGGGCTCGCCAGCTCCATGGCCGGCGGCTACTTCAAGGCGCCGCTGCCCGAGGTCACGCCGGAAACCCGCTGGGTGATCGCGGCGCTCGACCGGCCAAGCCACCGCATGCTCCTGGAGCGCGCCTATCTTGCGCCCGCCGATGCCGGGGACGGCATCGCCGGCATGCGGTTCCTGCTCATCCTCGCCGGACTGGGCGGCATGCTGACGATGCCGCTATTGTTCAACGCGGCGTTTTACCGGGCCCTGCGCGAGCCGTTCGTGCTGTGGCATTCGGCGCTGGCCCTGTCCCTGCTGATGACGATCTTTGTCTCTTCGGGACTGTCGGTGCTGTTCTTCGATCCCCCGGCGATGACGCTGAGCTGGATGACGGCGGTGGTCTTCGGGATGACGATCGCGTCGGGCATCATGTTCACCCACAGCTTCATCGAGCCCGGCGCGATGAGTGCGCGGCTCAGGCGCCTGCTGCCTTTCTGCGCGGCCTGGGCGATGCTGCTGGGCCTGTTCCACGCGGCGTTTCCGCTGGTTGCCCGCCCCTGGCAGGCGAGCCTCTACACCGCGGGCTTCGCCCCGGTGCTGATCGTTTTTGTGGCGGCGATGGCGAATGCCCTGAACAAGGGCAGCCGGGCCGCGAAGTTCCAGGTGATCGGTTACCTGCCGATGGTGCTGGTGGCGCTGATCCGGCTGGTGACGGGGGTCATGCCGTGGTCGCACAGCAGCGATGCGATGATCTTGTTCTACCTCGGCTGCGTCAGCGAGGTGCTGTTCACGACGCTGGGCATGGCCGATCGCCTCGTGACGATGAAGCGCGAGCGCGACCGCGCCTGTGTCGAGATCGACATGCTGGAGCGCCTGTCGGAGACCGACGCGCTGACCGGATTGCTGAACCGGCGCGCGATCGAGCGCCAGTTCGAGCAGCTTCGCGCCGATGGCTTCACGACGCTCGCGGTGGTCGATCTCGACGATTTCAAGACGATCAACGACGAGAACGGGCACGCGGTCGGCGATGCGGTGCTGAAGGCGGTGGCGATCGCCTTGCAGGCGGGGCCGGACGTGCGCGCCTTCCGGTTCGGCGGCGAGGAGTTCGTGCTGCTGCTGCGCGGGCACGACGCCGACATGCGCGCCGAACTGCGGCGCACGGCGATCCCGGCGGCGGTTGCCCGGGGCGTGCCCGAGCTGGGCCGGGCCGTCACGGCCAGCATGGGCGTGACCAGCCTCTCGCGCGAGGAAGGCTTCACCATACCCTATGAACGGGCCGACCAGTTGCTCTACGCCGCCAAGAATGCGGGCAAGGACCGCATGCGCACCACCCTTGCCATGGCGCCGAAGCGCAGCGCGTTCAAACGGGCGACGATTGCCGCCTGAACGGCCGCCGGCGCTTCGCCATGGGTGGGAGCGGGGCGGTCAGGTGCGTGTCCGCGCGCGTTGCCAGGCCCGGTAGCCGATCACCGCGAGCCCGATCATCGCCGCATAGAGGCCCGCCGTCAGCCACAGGCCCTTGAACACGAACATGCCGACGTAGAGCACGTCCACCGCGATCCACAGCAGCCAGCTGGCGGCATGGCGGCGGGCGGTCCAGTACTGGGCGACAAGGCTGAAGCTGCTCAGCATCGCGTCCATCCACGGCAAGGCCGCGTCGGTGTAGCGGCTGGTGATGCAGCCGATGGCGAGGCCGCCGAGGGCGCCTAGGGCCAGCCCCGCCGCCGCCCGCGACAGCGCGAGCGGCCTGACCACCACTTCGCCGCTATCCTGCTTGCCCCGTGCCCAGACGAACCAGCCGTAGAGGATGGCGAGGCCGAACAGCGCCTGCAGCACCATGTCGGCATAGAGCCGCACGTCGAGGAACAGCTTGAAGTAGAGCGCGCAGGCCAGGAGGCTCACCGGCCAGCACAGCAGCCAGCGCCGCGCGGTCATCCAGATGCCGAGAAAGCTGACGATGACGGCGATGATCTCGAGAGCCGACATCAGGCGAGGTTCCCCTGCTCAAGTGCGCCGAGGAAGGCCTGTCCGGCGACAGAGAGGAACCAGTCGGCATGATCGATCAGGTAGCCTTGCCAGGCAAGATCGGCCTGCGCGGGATCGCCGAGGATGCCCGCAAAATAGTCCACTTCGGAAAGCGCGAATTCGATGTGCACCAGCGGCAGCAGGCGCAGGAGAGTGACGAGCTGGCCCTGGCTGAGCGGCAGCACCGCACGATAACCCGACAGCAGCGCCAGCGCGGCGCGCGCATCGGCGGGACTGTCGCGGCCTTCGGCAATGTCGAGCCAGGGGATGGCGGTACGCTCGATCGCGGTGGCAAGGTCGTGCAGCGCACAGGTTTGCGTGGCCAGTCCGAAATCGAACACCGTGCTCACCGTGCCCTGCTGTGACCACAGCAGGTTGGAGGGATGCCAGTCGTTGTGTGTCCACAGCAGCGGCTCGTGTTCGAGCCGGTCGGCAAGGCCGCTGCCCAGCGCCGCGAACAGCCGCGCCAGTTCGGCCTGCCACGGCTTGCCAGCCAGATAGGCGCCCAGCGCCGGACGGGCGCGGACATAGGCCTCGGCCGCCAGCAGCGGATCGCGGGCGGGCAGGATGGTGAAGCTGGCGACCAGCGGGTGCCCGCCGCGCTCGGGGGCCGCGAAGCCGCGTGCCGCCAGGTGCAGCCTTGCCAGCGCGGCGCCGGCCTCGCGGGCATGACCGGCGCAGAGGAACGGGGTCCACGACTGCCGGTCGCGGTAGAGGTCCTCCCCTTCCGAGCGCCGGTGCAGTTCGTAGCTCCATTCGCCCCGCGTCACCGCGCCGGAGCCGTCCCGCGCCGGCAAGACGTCCGGCACGCCGAGGCCCGCACCGCGCAGGTGCGCCATGAAGGCATGTTCTTCCGCGAGGGCTTGCCGCGTGCGCAGCCGCCGGTGATGGCGCTTCAGGAAAAATTCGCCGCGGTCGGTTTGCGCCAGCACCGCAGCCGAGAACGGGCGCGGCGAATGCCAGCGCAGTGCGGCGAAGGTCCCCGCATCCGGGAAAGCATCGAGGATCGCGGCGGCCTCCCCGGCCGTGATCGCAGGCCAGGTCGGCGCCTCCCAGGCCGTGCCCATCCCGTGCACCCGATGAGGGCCATCGGCCGGACGAGGCGCCGCGCTGCTCATGGTCAGAAGGCGCGCGAGAGCGTCGCCACGAAGGCGCGGCCGCTGCCGACGTAGTAGGTCGGCGCCGAGCCGGAGATCAGCGTGCCGCCGCGCGCCGTCGTATCCAGCGCATTGGCGGTGATCGCCTGCACG
This sequence comes from Novosphingobium sp. KA1, assembly GCF_017309955.1. Lineage (NCBI taxonomy): Bacteria > Pseudomonadati > Pseudomonadota > Alphaproteobacteria > Sphingomonadales > Sphingomonadaceae > Novosphingobium > Novosphingobium sp. KA1. The sequence goes on from NZ_CP021248.1 coordinate 68,960, forward strand.
CCGGACAGCACGTGCGGGTTGGTCACGTTGATCGCGTTGAGCCGAAGGTCCATGCGCTGCGCATCGATGAGGCCGGCGAGATGCACGCCGATCGAAAGGTCGAGCGTGGCGTAGCCCTTGATGCTCTCGTCGTTCATGAAGGTGGCGTACTGGCGGCCGACGTACTTGAGCGCGGTGCTGCCGAACAGGCGGCCATCGTCATACGTCGTGCCCATGGCGAACTGGAACTGCGGGCTGGAGACGGCACGCTTGCCCCTGGTCGGCAGATAGTCGCCGCCCACGGCAAGATCGTCGTCCTGGCGGGTGTGCAGGTATTCGCCCGAGAGGTAGACGCTGACGCCCCTGGCCGGGCGATAGTCGATCTCGCCGTCGAGGCCGTAGGAGGTCTGGTTGCCGCCGTTGATCGTCGAATTGACCAGCGCGCCGCCGCTGTTCACCACGGTTGCCACCTGCCGGTTGCGGAAGTGGTAGTTGAAGGCGGTCAGCGAGAACGACAGGCTGGGGCCGATGTAGCGATAGCCCAGTTCCTCGGAGACCGAATATTCGTTCTTGAGGCCGCTCGTGCCCTGGCTGACCAGCTCGCCCGCGTAGTAGCTGTTGTAGAGCGCGAACTCGTTGGGCGTGCGGAAATTGGTGGTGACGTTGGCGAAGAGCTGCTGCCGCTCGTCCAGCGTGTAGTGCACGGCGGCGCGGGGCAGCGCGGCGAAACTGTCGCGGCGGACCTTGTCCTGCGGGCCGGGCAGGTAGTTGCGGCCATTGCGCAGCACGTCGACCCCCTTGAAGCCCAGCTCGACGCCGAGGCGCGGGGTCACGGCGATGCTGTCGGCGACAAAGAAGCCCTTGGTGACGGTCTCGGTGCGGGCATTCTCATAGGCCAGCAGGCGGCCGTCGGCGGTGCGGATCGCCTTGCTCTGGTAGCCCCACTGGTCGAGCGGATGGCCGCTGGCGTCGATCGAGGTGTAGGACTGGGTCACACGGTCGGTGCCGTAGTCGAACCAGAGCCCGGCGGTGAGCGTGTGGGCGCCGGCGGTGAGGGTCAGCTTGCTGACGTCGCCGACGCGCCGCTGCTTGCCGGTCCAGTTGCCGAGCACCGTCGCCGTCCCGTCCACCGCGCCGGGCAGCGTGATCGGCTGGGTCAGTTCCTCGGTGCCGAGGTAGTTGCCGGTGGTCGTCAACTGGGTGCCGTAAGGGGCGTTGCCGTGGCCGAACTGGAGGTAGGCGGTGGTGTCGAAGGCCAGCCGGTCGCCGAGGTTCAGGTGGATCGGCGCGGAGACGTAGAAGTTGCGGAACGGCGCGCGGTAGAGGCGCCAGTAGGTGGTGCTGCCCTCGCTGTACTGCTTGTCGTAGTTGTAGGCGCGGCCATAGGCTTTCCAGTCGGCCAGCGAGGGGCTGGCATACGTCGAGGTCTTGGCGTCGTTGTACGAGAAGGCGATGGCGGCGCGGTTGCCCTCGCCCCATTCGCGCAGGAGCTTGGCGTCGACGTGCTGGCGCTTGTCGAAACCGGCGCCGCGCCAGTTGTCCGCGCGGTTGTTCGAATAGGAGATGAAGGCCTTGATCCCGCTGGCGCCGAGCGTGCCGGTGTCGAAGCGCACGAAAGCGCGGCGCGCATCGTAGGAGCCGAGCGAGAGGTTGACGAGCCCGCCCGTCTCCGCCTTGGGATCGTCGAGCGTCAGCGACAGCAGGCCGCCTGCGGCCGCCACTACCGGGGCGTCGATCGAGGCGGCGCCTTGTGCCAGCGCGATCTGCCGCACGTTCTCGGCATCGGCGAACTGCGAGGGATAGGCGTAGAAATAGCCGATGTCGTTCTGCGGCGCGCCTTCCATCAGCACGCCGATCTGGTCCTGGCCAAGCCCGCGCATGGTCAGGCTGGAACTGGTCGAAAGCCCGTAGGGGTCGCTCGACGAGACATTGGCGCCGGGCAGCAGGTTGACCAGCTGGAAGGCGTTGAGCGTCGGCGCCTGCTTGACGATGAAGTCGGACGAGATCGCGCTGATCGCCTTGGGGGCGGTCTGGTCGGGCAGCAGGCCTTCGGGATCGGGGTGGCCGATGACCCGGATGTCTGCCTTGCTGTCGGCGCCGTCGGCGGAACCGGCCTCGTCGGCCAGTGCCGGAACGGCCGCGAGCAGGGCAGGGAGCCCGAGGGCCAGGCGGGAAATCGTACGGAAATTGCCGGTCTTCACTTCGTGTCCACTCCAATCGGAGGGACAACGGATCAGCCGCCAGCCCTCCCTACGCCGGTGTCAGCCGGATCAGGTTCAGCGGGTCGTGGTCTGCTGACCACCTCTCAGCCGCGCATGAGCGGCCCCCCGGGGATGGCGCGCCTCTAGTCGTTCGCGGGGGCGGTGGAAACCCTTTATTGCATTTCATGGCAGGCCGCCGCCCAAGTGATCGCGCGAGCGGGGGCAAGGGCGCGTCAGGCCCCGGGGGCGTTGTCGCCGTGGCGGGGGACGTGGTTGGGGGCGGGGCGGTCGGTGGCAACGACCACGCGGTCGCGTCCGGTTTCCTTGGCCCGCAGCAGGGCAGCGTCCGCCGCCGCGATCAGGGTGTGTGCGGTGCCATGACGGGGATAGACGGCAAGGCCCATCGACACGGTGATCGGACCGATCGGCTGGCCTTCGTGCAGGAGGTCCAGTTCGGCGATCCGCTCGCGGATGAGGGCGGTGCGTTCAAGCCCCCGTTTCTCGTCGAAATCGGGCATCAGCATCAGGAATTCCTCGCCGCCGTAGCGGAACACCAGTTCGTCGCTGCGCACCACGCCGGCGAAGGCGCCTGCAACCGCCCGCAAGGCGAGGTCGCCGACATCATGGCCGTAGCGGTCGTTCAGCTGCTTGAAGTGGTCGATGTCCATCATCAGGCAGGCGAGCGGGGCATCCGTCTCATCGGCGGCGATCACCAGCCTGCGCAGTGTGGCGTCCAGCTCGTGGCGGTTGCGCAGGCCGGTAAGGGGATCGTGCAGCGCCTTGTCGCGCAAGGCCTCGCGCAAGTTGAGATTGGCGAGCGCGAGGCCCACCGTCTCGGACATCAGTTCGATGTAGGTGGTGGTCGACGGCGCCGGCTCGCCTGCTGCCGAGAGGTTTTCGAGCACCAGCAGGCCGATCGTCTCGCCCTGCGCGGTGAGCGGCACGCACATCGTCGCCTGCACCGCCTCGAGCGCGACGTGGCGGCAGGGCACGTCGGTGAGGTTGTGGCCCGGGCTGTGGATCTGCCCGCGCCGCAGCGCCCAGCAGTCGTCCGGGCTGAAGGCGAGGTTGCTGCCATGGGGCGTCAGCCACTGCGCGGCGCAGGCCATGCGCGCGTGCCGCTCGTCGAGGATGAACAGGCGGCCGGCGAGGTCGGGCGCGATCTTCGGCGCGAAGAGCTGCACCACCCGGTAGAGGTCATCCACCGATTCGCAGCCCTGCAGGCGCTGGGTCATCCGGGCGAGCAGGTCGCGCACCGCCCAGTCGGCATCGCGCTCCTTCTGCAGGCGCTGGCGTTCGAGGCCGTTCTCGCGGAAGATGCGCACCGCCTGGGCCATGTCGCCGATCTCGTCGACTTGCGAGATCGCGGGGGGCTCCACTTCGTAGTCCTGGTCGGCCAGCCGGTTCACCACGTCGCTCAGCGTCACCACCGGTTTCAGGATGCGGCGCTTGAGGATGAAGCCCAGCACGAAGAGGAACAGCACGGCGGTAAACGCCACCATGACCTCGGAGATCGTGCGCAGGCGCTGCGAGGCGGTGGCGGCTTCTTCCACGGCATCGTCGGAACGCTCGTCGAGCATGTAGCGGAAGCGGCCGAGCAGGAAGTGGGTGCGTTCCAGTTCGCGTTCGTATTCGGGGCCGAACACGATCTTGCGGGCCACGGCATCGTCCCCCTTGCGCATGGCGGCGATGGCGGCCTGCTGTTCGTCTTCCAGCGTACGCGCCTGCCGCAGCGCCTGTTCCAGCGAGCGCAGTTCCTCCTCGCTCGCGCCATTGTCGCGCAGCTTGGCCATGCGCTGCTCGACCGGGCCGAGCTCGGTGCGCAGGCGATCATAGGCGATGGCGTGGCTGGGATCGCCGGATACCGCGAAGAGGCGGGCCTGATCGGTCAGCTCCGAAAGGTCGGTCTCGACCTCGGCGGTGAGCTGGTCGAACAGGTCGCGCTGCACGATGGCACCATGTTCGGCGCTGTCGGCACTGGAGGCCATGACCATGGCGACGCCCGCGGCGATGGTCAGGCAGACAGTGGCGCCGTAGGCCCAGTTGGTGATGGTCGCGATACGCATGCGATCGGCCCCTTCAGGTTTGTCGCTAAAGACGGAAGCGCCCGACTGTTCTTTCATCGGCGCCGAGTTGGCAAGCGTTCAGGGGCTGGTGCCGCGAAATGCGCTTTTGGCGAATTTCCGAACGGTCTCTCAGCCTTCCTGCGGGGAAGGCCGGGCGCCTTGCGGTGCGGTGTCGTCCGAATGGCCGCTGATCTCCGCGCCCGCCTCGGGCGCAAAGCGCAGGTTCCAGATCGTCGCCGAGAGCGAGATGGCGGTCACCACCCAGAACGCGGCCGAAAAATCGCCCAGCGTCGGCAAGGCATGACCGCGCGCCAGCATGGCGAGGTGCAAGGCGACCGCCGCCACGCAGATGCCCAGCGAGAGCATCAACTGCTGGAAGGTCGCGTAGAACGCGGTGGCATTGCTCATCTGCTGCTTGTCGATGCCGTCGTAGGCGATCGTGTTGTAGGCGGTGAACTGGAACGACATGAAGAAGCCGGCCACCACCAGCACCGCAAACATCGCCCAGGTCGGCCAGGCCGGATTGAACAGGCCGCAGATCGCGTAGCCTGCCGTGGCGATCACCCCGTTGACGATCAGCGAGCGGCGGAAGCCGAAGCGGCGCAGGATACGGGGCGCAAAGCTCTTCATCGCCAGCGATCCGACCGCCGTGGCAACCGTGATCGTGCCGCTGCGCGCGGCGGAAAAGCCGAAGCCCACCTGCATCATCAGCGGCAGCAGGAAGGGCTGCGCGCCCTGGGTGATGCGCGTCACCGATCCGGCGATCACCGAAAGGCGGAAGGTGTCGTCGCGCAGCAGTGCCAGGTCGAGGATCGCGCCTTCGCGGCGGCGGGCATGGGCGACATAGGCGATGCCGGCAAGCAGCCCGACGGCGATCAGCGTGCCTGCCAGCACGGCCTCGCCGGGACGGCTGACCATCTCGAAGCCGAACAGCAGGCACCCGAGCGCGATGCCGCTCAGGATGAAGCCGGTGACATCGAAGGGGTTGGGACGCTCTTCGCGCACGTTGGCGATGAAGCGGCCGGTCAGCCACAGGCCCAGCATGCCCATCGGCAGGTTGATGTAGAAGATCCAGCGCCAGTCGAGATAGGTGACGATGAAGCCGCCGAGCGGCGGTCCGACGATCGGGCCGATCAGTGCGGGCACCAGCAGCCAGGACATCGCGTTCACCATGTCCTGCTTGGCCACCGTGCGCAGCAGCACCAGACGGCCGACCGGGATCATCATCGCCCCGCCAATGCCCTGCACGAAGCGCGAGAGCACGATCATCTCCAGCGTCGGCGATTGCCCGCAGGCCAGGCTGCCGAGCATGAACAGCATGATCGCGGTGCGGAACACGGTGCGCGATCCGAAGCGGTCCGCCAGCACGCCCGAGGCGGGAATGAAGATCGCCAGCGCCAGCAGGTAGGACGTCAGCGCCACGCTCATGTCCTGCGGACGGACGCTGAAATCGCGGGCCATCGTCGGCAGCGCGGTGGCGAGCACCGTGGCGTCGACGAATTCCATGAACAGGGCGGAGGCGATGATGAGAGCGACCAGCCGGTAATTGGCGCCGGGCGCCTGCGCGCTGCGATCGGGCGTCATCGCGATCCTGCCCGCCGCCGGGACGATGCCGTCGCGCACTTCGGCGTTGACCGAGGCGATCCCGCGGCGGCGGGGCCTCAGCACGGGGTGTCCGGTCTGCGGGGGCGGGAGAGGGGGGCTGGCATCAACATGATTCGACGTGTCATATAGGACGCCCGGCCCCCGCTCGCCCGATCGAACTGCGCAAGTGTGATTTCATTTATGCGAACTGTCGTGGCTGCCCGAGCGGCCAGCCGGCGGCAAAACGGCCCCTATTTGCGCGCGGCGCAACTGCCAGCGCGTGTCCGGATTTGCGGGAAAATGCCTTCACGGCGGCGGGCAAGGCGTTAGGGTAGGGGCATGGACGAAGTCGGCGCGATCGTGGTGGGGGCAGGCGTGGTCGGGCTCGCGGCGGCGCGGGCGCTGGCACTGGGCGGCCACGAGGTGATCGTGCTCGAACGCGAGAAGCAGTTCGGCATGGTCACGTCCAGCCGCAACAGCGGGGTGATCCACGCCGGGCTCTATTATCCCGACGGATCGCTGAAGGCGCGGCTCTGCGTCGAGGGGCGCCACCGGCTCTATGACTTTTGCGAAAAACGCGGAGTGCCTCACCGGCGTTGCGGAAAGCTCATCATCGCCGGCGACGAGGCCGAACTGGCGGCGCTGGACACGGTGATGGCGCGCGGCGCCCGTGCCGGGGTGGAAGACCTCGTGTGCCTCACCGCGCAGCAGGCGCGCATGATCGAACCGGCGCTGGCCTGCGCGGGGGCGGTCCATTCGCCGTCGAGCGGCATCGTCGACCAGCACGGACTGATGCTGGCGCTGCTGGGGGAGGCGGAAGCGCTTGGGGCGATGCTGGTCTGCGAGACCGGGGTGGATGCCATCGTCCGGGCCGGATCGCTCTGGTGCGTGCAGGTCGGCGATACGCGGCTGGCGGCGCCGATCCTCGTCAATGCCGCGGGGCTGGGCGCGCAGGCGCTGGCGCGGACCATCGAGGCGCTGGAGCCGGGGCTGGTGCCGCCGCTGTTCCATGGCAAGGGCTGCTATTTTTCCTATTCCGGCAAAGTGCCGTTCTCGCACCTGATCTATCCGGTGCCCGGCCCGGCGAGCCTGGGCACCCATTTTACCCTCGATCTCGACGGGCAGGCGCGGTTCGGGCCGGACATCCATTGGGTCGATGCCATCGACTATACCGTCGATCCCGCGCTCAAGGGGGAATTTCTCGCCGCCGCGCGGCGGATCTGGCCCGAGGTCGAGGAAGAGCGCCTCCAGCCCGCCTATGCCGGGGTTCGCCCCAAGCTGGCGGGGCCGGGCATGCCGGCGGCCGATTTCATGCTGCAGGGCGAGGCGGACCACGGCCTGCCGGGGCTCATCAACCTGTTCGGGATCGATTCTCCCGGCCTGACCTCGTCGCTCGCTATCGCGGAGCGGGTGGCGGCGATGGCGGGGCGGCGGGGCAGCTGATCCGGAAATGCGCGCCGGTGGCGGCGGGCAGCAGCGCAAGGTCGCCGCCATAGGCCCCGAGCAGCGAGCGGGCGATCGGCAGGCCGAGCCCGGTGCCGCCCTGTTCGCGCTTGCTGGTGAAGAACGGCTCGAACACGCGGGGGCGGTCGGCTTCGGGGATGCCGGGGCCATCGTCGACAAGGTCGATCCGCACGCCGTTGGCGTCGCTGGCGAGCGTCACGGCGAGGCTGCGGGCTCCGGCTTGCCGGGCATTTTCGGCGAGCGTGGTCAGCACCGCTTCCAGCGCGTCTCCGTCGATGGACACCGCGGGCATGGCTTCGGGCAGATCGAGCGTGACGGCAAAATGTTCGCCCGAAAGCGCGTCGGCAACCGCGGCCAGGATCTCTCCCGGCTGGGCGGCGGCTTGCGCTGCGCCGACATGGACGTCGGCGCGGGCCAGTTCCATCAGCCGCCCGACCAGCCGCGACAGGCGCCGCGCGTCGGCGGCCATGTTGGCGAGGAACCGCTCGCTATCCGCAGGCGACATCTGCGCGCCGTGATCCTGCAGCAGTTCGATGGCGCCGGAAATGCCCGCCAGCGGGGTCTTGAACTCGTGGCTCAGCGAGGCGGCAAAATCGCGCAAGTAGCGCGAGCGTTTCTCGATGGCGTCGGCCATCTGCTCGAAATCCTCGTAGAGGGCACGGATCTCGACGACTTGCAGGGTCGGCTGGCGGGAGGGGACGCGGCGGCCCGAGGCAAGCGCGCGGGTGGCCCGGCTGAGGCCCTCGATGGGTCGCACGATGGCGCGCGACAGCACCGCAGACAGCACCAGCAGCATCGCGAAGATCGCCGCCACGCCCAGCGCGATCTTGCCGCGGTCCTCGTAGATGCCCAGGAACAGCGCGCGCGGCGAGCGGGAGAGGAGCAGGACGCCCACCACCTTGCCTTCCACCACGACCGGGCGGGCATGGTGCAGGCGGATGTTGGCGGCGCGGCTCAGCCAGTCGAGTGCGTGGCGGGCGGGATAACCGGCGTTCTCGCGCAGCACGGTGGTCGGCACGCCGGCCAGCGCGGCATGGACTTCGGGTAGCGTGGCAAGGCTTCCGCCGGCTTGCGGGCCGTTGAGCAGGATGCCCTGACGGTCCAGCATCAGGATCGAGGCGAGCGTCGTCACCTTGGTTTCCTGAAACGCCGGCATCATCCGCCAGGCCAGCGCCACGGCGGCGGGATCGGCCACCGCCCCCGCTGCTGCCCTGGGGCGGGGCGGCAGGATGGGGGAGGAGCGCAAGTCCACCTCGGTCACGCGGTCGTGGTAGCGTTCGGGGACGGCGGGCGGCGCGGCTGGCAGCGGGGCGGGAAGCGCGATCCCGCTGCCCACCACGGCGGCGCTGGCGGCGAGCGCGGCGCCTTGGGCGACCAGCTCCGCCTCGGTCCGCCGCACCAGCGCATTTTCGTAGACGCGCAGGAAGATCGCCCCGAACCCCGGCAGCGCGGCGACAAACAGCAGCGTGCCCAGCAGGATCGTGCGCAGGCGCAGGATCGGCCAGCGCCGGGCGACCGCGGCCTTGGTGCGGGCCCAGAGGCGCATCATCCCGGCGCGGCCGCTCCGCTGCAGGCGCCGAGCCGGTAGCCGATCCCGGCGCGCGTCTCCACCAGGTCGCAGCCGCCCGCTTCGGCGAACTTGCGGCGCAAGTTGCGGACATGGCTGTCGATCGTGCGGTCGGTCAGCGCGAAGCCGGGGCCGCGCAGCCGGTCGATGATCTGGTCGCGCGAGAAGATGCGGGTGGGCCCGGCGAGCAGCGTGCGCAGGATGGTGAATTCGGTCACCGTCAGGCTCACCTCGCGGCCATGCCACTGCGCGGTCCAGCTTTCGGGATCGAGGCTCAGCAGGCCGTGGCGCAGGACCGCGACGGTTTCGGCGGGCGCGGCAGCCGAGGCGCCGCGCCCGCCGGTGCGGCGCAGGATCGCCATCGCGCGGGCCACGACCTCGCGCGGGGAAAAGGGCTTCACGACATAGTCGTCGCCGCCCAGTTCGATGCCCAGCACCCGGTCGATCTCGTCATCGCGCGAGGAGAGGAAAAAGATCGGCACGTCACTGGTCGCGCGCAGGCGGCGGCAGACTTCCAGCCCGTCCATGCGCGGCATGTTGATGTCGAGGATCACCAGATCGGGGCCGTGACGCGCGACCTGGGCCAGCGCGTCCTCGCCGTCGCCCGCCTCGATGGTCTGGAGACCGGCCTTGCCGAAGGCGAAGACCAGCAACTGGCGGATATGGGGATCGTCGTCGACGAGAAGGATCGTGCCGGGCATGGCGGCCATGTTCATTTCCTGGAAGGTCCGTGTCAACGCGGCGCAGCGGGTTGCGTCGGGGATTGTGCGGGCGGCGCCGGAGACGGCGTCGGGGCCGATGCGGTGGCCGGTGCCGGTGCTGGGACGGGTGATGGCGGCTCGGCGGGGAGCTCGGCGATCACCGAGCCGTCGCAGTCCCGCAAGCCGCCGCCAAGGTCGGGCCGGGGCAGCGTGGCGGCGATGGTGCGCGCCTGTTCCTGCCGGCGCATGTCGATCAGGCCCAGGGCGACCGGCTGGCGCTGCTGCGTGTCGAGACGGACCGCCTGCACGCGCGCACGGAACCCGGGATTCAGGCCGCGCCGCTGTTCGAGTTCGAGCAGGGGCAGCAGCGCCGAGCCGCCCATGCGGTTCAGGTAGCACAAGTCCAGCGCGGCGCCGCGGCCGCCCACCTCGCGGGCATGGCGCACGTTCCAGCGCGCCGCCATGGTGCCCAGGTCGACAAAGCAGAACCCTGTCAGCACCAGCGCGGTGGCGGCCAGGTTGACGTTGACCAGCCAGGCCGAACTGCGATTCCGCAGCAGCCGCCAGCAGATCGTGGCAAGACCGAAGGCGACCAGCACCATCCACGCCAGCGCGGCGATGCGCAGCCTCGTCAGTGAATAGGCTTCGATGTAGTCCGCCGTGCGCTGGATCGAGGAGGCGACCAGCACGATGTTCTGCATGATCCACAAGGTCACCAGCCTGCGGATCGCGGGCGAACCGGCGGTCTCGGAGCCCGGACGCAGCGCGATCAGCACGAACAGCGCGGCGAGAAGCGCGGTGGCGATCAGCGGGTAGGCGCCGCGGTGCGCGTAGTCGGCCAGGGTCATGCCCGGCGGCAGCGCGGCCGTGCCCCAGAGATAGGCGGCATCGAGCAGGTTCTGCACGGCGAAGATGGCGTTGAATACCACCAGCGAGAGGGTGATCGAGGCGGGCGAAAACCCGGGCAGGCGAAGCTCGCCGCGCCCTTCGAACAGCGGCAGCGGGTGCCTGAGCAGGCCCGGGCGCAGCAGGCTCCAGGCCATCGCGAAGACTATCGTCCAGAGGATCGCGCGGCCCCCTTGCGCGACCAGCGAGGTGTCGATCGACAGCAGCGAGGAGACCGCGCCGGCCAGGATCGGGTTGGCGGCGCAGAACAGCGCGACGATCACCGCGCCGCCCAGCAGCGGCATCGTCAGCAGCGATGCCGCCCGCCGCAGGCCGATGCGCCTGCCGTGCCCGGCGGCACGCACCTTCGCGATGCGCCGCATGTCGAGCAGCGGAGCGAACGGTGCGCGCAGGGCCTGCCAGAACAGGCGCTGCGCCCAGCGCCAGCCGTCGTCGAACCGTCCGGTTCGCGCCAGCAGGGCGGCCATGCCCGCCGCGAGCCAGAACAGCGTCCACGCCAGCGGCCCCGGATCCCAGGTCAGCGCCAGCGCGAACAGGCAGGCGGCCAGTGCGGCGGGCAGGCCGGGCTTGCTGCGGCGCAGTGCCGGGGTTCCGGCCAGCAGCGCCGCCAGCAGGGCAAGGGCCAGGAGGCCCCACGATCCATAGGCAAGGCCGCGCTGGTAGAGCAGCCAGTCCCCCACCGCGACCACGGCCAGACCCAGTCCGAGCTTCCACCGGAAGCTGGCCCCCAGCGGGGCGGCGGCGAAGTGCATTTGTGTATCTCCCTGATTGACGGGAGCCATCATTCGGCGGGCGGCGGGCAGTTTATCGCGGGATCGCGGTCAATTGTCGGCGCAGGCGCGTTGCAGAAATGGTGCAGGCAGAAATGGTGAAGGCCGAAGCGGTGAAGGCCGAAGCGGTGAAGCTCCTGCGGCCGGCGCCCGCAGGCAAGGGCTTTGCATTCGGCGCGAGGCGCGATAGGCGCGGGGGATGATGAACATTCCCTGGGACCAGCCGGCAACGCTGATCGATCTGGACGGCAAGACGCCGGTGATCGGCGTGATGCTCGAATGCGTGATGCACTTCGCGCTTTTCAAGCCTTTCGCCAAGGAGCAGGCACGTATCCTGCTGACGCGGCCGGTGTTTCGCGAAGGCCGCAAGACCCGCACCTGGGTGCTCAATCCCGACGAAATCGAAAGACTGGTGGAGCGGCTCAAGGCCGAACGGGAGGCGTCCCGGTAGGTCGGCGCGATCAGGCGGCAGCACCTGCGGCGATCGCGGCGGAAAGGGTGAGGATCGTGCGGGCGTGGCGCCAGGCCACGGCTTCGCGGTCGGCGCCGTAGCCGCCGCCCAGCGTGCTCGCCAGGGGAACGCCGCGAAGCCTGGCCTCTGTCGCCACAAACCGATCGCGCGCGGCAAGGCCTTCGTCGGTCAAGGACAGCCTGCCGAGCTTGTCGTCCGCGTGGGGATCGACGCCGGCCTGCAGCAGGATCAGGTCCGGCCCGAAATGATCGAGCGCCATGGGCAGCGATCCGGCAAGGGCATCGAGGTAGCCGGTGTCGCCGGTGCCATCGGGGAGGCCGACATCCAGCGAGGAGCGTGCCTTGCGGGCCGGGAAGTTCTTCTCGGCATGGATGGAAAGCGTGAAAATGTCGCCGCGCCCCGCGGTCAGGGCCGCCGTGCCGTCGCCCTGATGCACGTCCAGATCGAGGATGAGGATGCGTGAGGCGCTGCCTTCCTCGATCAGCCGGTTGGCGGCCAGCGCCAGGTCGTTGAAGACGCAATATCCCGCGCCGGTATCGGCCAGGGCATGATGGCTGCCGCCGGCGGAATTCGCGGCATATCCGTGCTGCAGGGCGAGCTTCGCGGCGAGCCAGGTTCCACCGGGCGAGAGCTGCGATCGCCGGGAGATGCGTTCGTCGATCGCAAAACCGATCCGGCGCTGCTTGGCTTCCGACACCGCGCAGCCGATCACTTCGTCGACATAGGCCGGGTCGTGGACGGCCTCGAGCCATTCCCGCGGCATGACGTCCGGGGTGTGAACGCGCATCGCCGCGCCGCTTTTGCCAAGCGCCCGCATGACCAGCGCATACTTGTCATGCAGGAACGTGCCGGTGCGCTCGGTTGCGACCACGTAGCCGGGGTGATGGACGACATGCAGCATGGCCATCGCGGTAGAACACCGAGGAACACAGGTCGAGCATGCATAGGCGCGCCGGGCCTCCCGGCGGCGGCCGGTGCTACCGGGGCGGCAGCAATGCCTTGTCGATGCGCGCGGCCACGCCGACACTGCGGCCTGCCAGGTTCGGGATCGAATAGCGCACCGCGCTTCCCAGGACTTTTGCCGCGTCGGACAGGCTCAGGCCGTAGTCCTGTTGCAGCCACTGTATCAGGCCCGTGGTCGCCGCCCGTGTCGCTTCATCGAGCGAGCCGGCCTGACCCAGCGTCATGATCTCGCCGGCCGTTTCGACCCGCGGCATCATGATGGCGGTTCCCTTGATGATCTCGACCGAGAATTCGACGTCCATCGAGGTCTCGAGTGCATATTGGGAGGTTTCGCCGTCACCCTGTAGGGCGTGTGCGTCGCCCAGGTAGAGCAAGGCGCCGGGCTGCTGCACGGGCAGGAGCACCGTGCTGCCCGCGACCACCTCGGGAAAGTCCATGTTGCCGCCCGCACGGCCGGTATCCCCCGTGGACAGCGGCGGCGAGGCGAAGCCGCTTGCCAGCCCGACCCCTCCCAGCATCGGTCGCAGCGGGATACGATAGCCGTTCAGCCGGCTCCCGGGCTCCTCCAGCGTCGCAAGGCCGTTTTCCCGGTCGAGGTGCCAGCGCACCGGGCGGCCAAGCTCGGAAGCCTTTGCACCCAGGCCCGCCCCCAGCACCCGTGTCACGATCGTGTCGAGGCTCTCCGCCCAATCCCGGTTGGGGGTCAGCTTGCGGATGTGGATGGCCAGCGTGTCGCCTTGCCGTGCGCCCGCGACAAAGAAGGGTCCGGTCTGCGGATTGCCGAACAGGGCGCGGGTGACGCCCTGCGCGTCGATGCCGCCGGAATCGACGGTCGACGTGCGCACGATATCGCCGGGCCAGATCGTCAGGACCGGTTCGCGCTCCGCCGAGAAGCTGTTGGCAAACGAGTGCGGGGCATAGTCGATCACGCGCGGCCGAGCGGTCGGGCGCTCGGGCACGGGACGGGCGGAAATGGTGAATGTCTGGCGCCTGTCCGCGAAATTGTTGTCAGGGTAGTCGGCGGTGCCCGATAGCCGGCCATTTTCCAGTCGTACCTCGAAGCGATACTCCGCCCCGCGCTGGTCGGTTGTCCGGAACCGCAGGGTCCGGCCGTCCACGGTCCCGGACAAGGGGGCACCGTCCCAGTCGCCGGAGACGACATTGCGCCGGATCGACAGGTCAAGCGTCGAATATTCCGGATTGCCCCATCGATCGACGGTCAGCACCCACTGACCGCCCAACGCGGACGGAGCCGGGGGCGAGGCCAGTGCCACGCTTGTCGACAGGCACAAGGCGCCAGCGGCTGTCATGGAACGCAACATCGGCTCTCTCCCTTTACCGACTACATATGTAATCAACAGGGGCGTTGGCAATGCGGAATGTGTTCACGCCGCTTGGAAGCGTGCCGCCGGTCGTTGCCGAAGTCCGGCCAGCAATCCCTTCGCGCGCAGGGCAAGAGATAGGCCCTGCCTCACAGAAACTGCAGAGGCAGGGCCTGAGGTGGTATGCCCGGTTTTGCCCGGGTCAGATTGCACCTCTGACGCAGTGCATGGGGTGGTGTACTGGGGTCAGCACTTGCGATCAGAGTGGTACAGCGCCCGAGGCGGTGTGACAGGCGCACCCTAAGCGGAAAATCGGCTGAAGTGGTGTAAAGCAATGTAAAATTGCCGTTCACCCGGTTGCCAGGCAGGCACAAGGTGGGGTTACGACCTGGGAGGGGGTGTCACCTGCAAGGAGTTGGACGTTGACGAGTGCAGGAAGCCAGCAAGTGCGGTTTTGGGGGCGGTGGTCTGCCGTGGTCGCGTTGGCCATGCTCGCGGGATGTGCAGGCAAGCCGCCAGTGGTTGTCCAGACCTTTGGTGCCCTGCCGCCGCCCGGAAGTGTCCGGATGCTGGTGGACGGCAACGTGACCCGGCCTTTGGCTGACGAACTGGAGGCCGGGCTGGTCGCGCAGGGGTTCTCCGCTTCCGATCGGGGCGCGTATCTCGTGCAATTGACGGTGTCCGATCTTCCCGGCCGGGCGGGACTGTTCGCGCCGAGCGAAGGAGGGGCGTCGGCAGGTGCGTGGCTTTTGGCGCCCAGCCGGTCCAGATCGAGGATGCAGCGGGTTGTTGTCCTTTCGCTCTCGGACAGGGCGACCGGCCGAAACCTCTACCGCGTGCTCGCCAGCGAGCCCCGCAAGGCAGGCAAGACTGGCAAGGCAGGACGGGCAGGCAAGGCAGGAAAGGCAGGACGGGCAATCTCCGACGCGCGGATCGTGGAGGCGGTCGCGTCCAGGCTTGCCGCTGCGCGTCAGGCTCCGGTTGAGTGAGTTTGCGACCTGACGGTCTGGAAACCGCTTGTCTTATGACATTACCGTCCGTTTGGGCCATGCTGGATTGCCCGGACCGGGGTGGCCACCCCGGTCCGGGCGGAAGGGGACGGATCGCGAAACCGCCGGTCGTTAAGGGACCGGGTTAGAGTAGGATCGCCCCTTTCTTTTCCATCAGGCCCGAACGGATACCGGGGTTTTGGACCCGGATGACAAGCATGGGACAGCGGAAAAGATGAGCGACAATCTACCACAGACAATCGGCATCGACATCTCCAAAGCGAGCCTCGATTGCCATGCCTACCCCGTCGGCGCCGAGCGCCAGTTTGCCAATACCGCCAAGGGGCACAAGGCGCTGATCGCCTGGCTGCGACAATGGCCGATCGAACGGATCGCCTACGAGGCAACCGGAACCTATCATCGCGCACTGGAGGCGGCGCTGACCAACTGGCCTTGTGTGAAGCTCAACCCTGAACGGGCCCGGCGCTTCGCCCAGGCGACTGGCACATTGGCCAAGACTGATCGCATTGACGCCATCCTGCTGGCTCGTATGGCCGCAACCTTGCAGCCAGCGGTCAGACCCGCTCGAAGCGCACAGCAGACCCAAATGGCGGAACTCATCAATGCCCGAGACGGCTTGGTTCGTGATCGCACCGCGCTCAAAAATCGTGAGAAAAATCTCACCATCGCGTTTCTCAAGCGCCAGTGTCGCCAGCGGCTCGAACAGATCGATCGACATATCGCGGCCCTCGACGCCGAGATCTCCAACCTGATCGCCGCCGATGCCGTACTCGCTCGTCGACACCAGATACTGACCAGCATCGCGGGTGTGGGAACGCTGACCGCCAACCAGCTCATCGCCACCATGCCCGAACTCGGCAGCCTTGAGAACAAGCAGGCCGCGTCCCTTGCCGGCCTTGCACCGATCGCGCGGCAATCCGGACAATGGAAAGGCAAAAGCTTCATCCGCGGCGGACGTGCCAACGTGAGGCAGGCCCTCTATATGCCGGCCCTCGTCGCCGCCCGATACAACCCTGATCTCAAGGCAAAATACCAACAACTCGTCACCGCAGGAAAGCCCGCCAAAATCGCCATCACCGCCGTCATGCGAAAACTCGTCGTGACCGCAAACGCTTTGCTCAAAGCCGATAGATGCTGGGCGCAATCTCAGGCTTGATCATCACGGATACTCTAGCCGATGATCGGCAGGGCGAGGGTGAAGGTTGCCCCCTGGCCCGGTTCGCTTTCGCAGCGAATGGCGCCGCCATGCCGCATCAGCACCGTGTGCACGAAACTCAGACCAAGCCCGACGCCATCGGTCTTGCGTCCGCCCCCCAGCGGAGCGCGGTGAAAGCGGTCGAATATCCGAAGCTTCTGTTCCGTCCCCAGCCCCGGGCCTTCATCGGCAATCGCACATAGCGCCCAGGCCCGGCCATCGGCGTCGACCTCGCGCTCCAGTGTGCAGCGGATGCCGCTTCCAGCCGGACTGTACTTGATCGCATTGTCCAGGATATTGATGAGCGCCCGTGTCATCAGCGAGCGTTCGACCTGCACCATCAGGCGCGCGTGCGTCTCGCTTGTCTCGATGTCGAGCGACCTGGCGGAAAGCTGCGGCCATAGATCGTCGACGGCGTCGATCATCATGTCGTTCAGCGACACTTCCTCCAGGGTATAGTCCAGCGCTTCCGCCCTTGCGAGCTGGACGAAGCCATCGGCAAGGCCCAGCGTGCGCTCCGCGTAATGCCGTATGCGCCGCGCAACCTCGGGGGCGATGGTTTCCGCCGGCGCCGTTTCCAGCACGGCAAGGATGGACGCCTGCGGAGAGCGCATGTCGTGGGTGAGCAGTTCGAGGATGTCGTCGCGCTGCCGCTGGGCTGCCCGCGCTTCGCTCACGTCCATGAACTGGACGATCCAGCCAAGGAAATTGCCCGCCAGCGAGCGTTGCGGCGCAAAGCGTATGGCAAAGGAATGGCCGTCGCGCGTCAATGTGTCATAGGCCACCGGGGCACCTTCGGCGCGCGTCGGCAGGGATAGCGGCTCGCCGGAACCAGGCTGCTGGAACCTGGCGAGAATGCCAAGGATGCGCGGCGGCGGATCGCCGCAAACCGCAGCTTTGCCGAACAGCGTTCTGGCGCAGGCATTGGCGAGCAGGATGTCGCCCTGCACGTTGGTGACAATGGTGGCATCGGGCAACTGGTCCAGCCGGTCGGCGATGAAGTGCTTCATGTCGCGATTGTCGGCGATCGCCGCGGTCAGCAGCGCGATCGTCGAGGGCAGGGCGGCTTGCGGTTTCTCCGCATGGTTTTGCGGGAAGATGGACCGGTCGGACCGCAGCCACTCGAGTTCGCGGCGCATGAACTGCTGGGTAATGGCCAGTTGCCGCCAGCCCCACACCGGGTAGACGATGCAGAGCGCCAGCAAGGCGGCGCAGGGCGGCAACCATACCCGAAGGTAAAGCAGGCAGGCCGCGCTGATCGCAAGCACGGCCATCGCGTTGACCATCAGGCACAGTGATGGGGAGAAGCGCGCCAGCGGACCCATCATCAGCATCAGCAGCCATAGCGGCGTCAGCGTGAACAGCATGGTGGCCGCCAGGCCGGCCTTCCGGATCAGCCGGTGGTCCAGAAGGGCGCTGAGGAGGTGGGCATCTATCTCCAGCCCCGATGCGGTGCCGCGCCCCGAAACCGGATAACGGGGGGCCAGGCCGGACGCGGTTGTGCCCACGAGCACTATCTTTCCGGCCAGCACGTCACGGGGGACGTTTCCATCGAGCAGCGCCGAGGCCGACACGCGGCGCCAGCGGTCGGGCCCGGTGAAGGGGATCATGGAGCCATTGGCGGAAACGGCATCGCCGGGAACGAGGGCGAGGTGCACCCGTTCCATCAGGTGCTGCCGGATCGGCGAGGCGCCGAGTTCGAGAAGGGCGGTGCGCACGACCCCGTCCGGGTCGAACGGATAGTCAGTAAAGCCGATGCCGGCGGCCGCCTTGCGGAGCAGGGCAATGGGTTCGACGACGTCGGCAGGCATGTCCGATCGGTCGGGCACGCTGACGAACAGCGGCAGAAAGACAGGGCCGGCCGCGGCACGGGTCATCGCGGCGGCGAGCCGCGCGTCGTCGGCTGGCGCGGCGGGTTCGGTGAACAGAACGTTGTAAGCGATCGCGCGCGGGCGTGCCGCGGCGATCCTGTCGATCATCGCGGCATGGACGCTGCGCGGCCAGGGCCACCGGCCTATGCGGGCAATGCTATGATCGTCGATTTCGACCAGCGCGATGCCTTGGTTGCTGCCCTGGCCGTCAAGCTGCTGGAGATGGTCGTAGACGAGATTGTCGATCCGCGACAACGAGCCTTCCGAAGCCAGCCAGGCCGTCAACAGGCTCGCGAGGATGGCGATGATCCACCACTGGACCTTCAGGCGAAGGCCAAGGTTCACTTGCCCGCTCCGACCCTCAGTTCATTGGTGGACGACCACTTGGTGTAAATGCGTTCCGGGCCCGTCGTCATGCTCATGACGCGCCAGTAATAGGTTCCGCCGGGAAGGTCGGTGATGACGAAGCTCGATCCTTTCAATCCGGTTTGATCGGCGACGGCGCCGGATCCGTCCGGATTGCGGGAAAGCTGAAAGCGGAACTGCGTGCCCGCAAGGTCGGGCCCGAGGTCGGGGGCATCCCAGCGGAACAGGTATTGGCGGTACTTGCCGGCGCGTCCTTCCTCGATGCTGGTGCGCAGGCGGTTGAGGCGTCTTTCGAAGCTGTAGGTGGAGGGCAGCCCTTCCAGACCGTTGGCGTCGATGGCCGAGGAACGCACGAAGTAGGTTCCGTTGCCGATGCCGCTGAACTGCGCTTCCGGCCCGTCCGAGCGGGTTTCGTCGATCGCCTCCAGGAAGCCCGCGTCCCGCGCGATCTGGATGTGGTAGGCCGCGGCGCCGGCAACCGGCTGCAACGCGAAACGCAGTGCCTCTTCGTCCTGAACCTTGTCAGCGGCGGTCAGGGCAGGCGGGGGAAGAAGCGGGACCGGATCGGGCAGGCTATCCTTGGTGCCGAAGCCGGCAGCGACCAGTTGCTCCACCTGGCCGCTTTCGCGAAACGCCACTTTCCCTTCAACGACCTCGACACGGGAACTGCTGTCTTGCGGATCGTAATTGACGCGGAACCGGGTGCCGCGCACCGAGGTCATGGCCCGCGGCGTCTGGAACTGGAAGGTGCTGTGGGGGTCCGTCATCGGCGTCACCGAACCCGTTGCCTGTCCGCGCGCGATCGTGAAGCGCCGCTCCACCGAATCCGCAAGCAGGGTGCGACGCAGCAGCTCGACCATGACCAGCGCCCTGGAGGGCAGCGATACCGTACTGGCATCGGGCAGGCGGAGCGTGACGAAGGAGCGGTCTGCCGTCTCCAGCAGGTCGCCTTCCTTCACTTTCATCCCGACCATCGCGGTGCGGGCCCCAACCAGGACTTTGCCGGAATAGCTCAGCACCGTTGCCTCGATGGGTTCCCGGCGCAGCAATGCGCGCGGGATCTTCAGGGTGCGGCCGGTCGGGATACGGCGCGGATTGGCGATGCGGTTCAGCTTCTGCACCACGGCATAGCCACCGGGGTTTGCCAGGTAGCGGATGGCGAGATCGTAAAGGGTGTCGCCCTTCAGTACCTTGTATTCGACATGTTCCGCCGGGCTGCGGGCGCAGACCGGGCTGGACGACAGCAAGGAGGCACCGGCCAAGAGCCAGAGGGCGTGCCGGGGGCGTGTGCGGGGGGACGTCATTGCGTCAGGTCTTCCAGTCGATAACCGTAGGAATAGATCGGCGTCAGCTTGAAGCCATTGGCGGGGCGCAGCGTCAGCTTGGTCCGCACGTTGGAGATGTGGGCGTCGAGCGTGCGCGTGGGCAGGCCCGGCTTCACGCCCCAGATCGTTTCCAGCAGATAGGCGCGGGACAGCGCGCGGTTGCGATTGCGAAACAGCAGGATGGCAAGGGCGAATTCCTTCGCCGTCAGGGCAATCGCACGGCCCTGGAACTCGGCGGTTTCCCTGCGGCTGTCGAACCGGAACTGGCCAAAGGTTTCGACCGGGCTGACAGGTTCCGGATAGGCGCGCCGGGCAACTGCGGTGACGCGGGCCAGCAGAACCGACGGTGATACAGGCTTGATGACGTAATCGTCGGCGCCGGCCAGCAGTCCCGTGACGATGTCCTCTTCGGCGGAGCGGCTGGTCAGCATGAGGGCAGGCGGCGGCGTGTCGAGGTTCGCGCGCATCCAGGCCAGCACCTCCAGTCCGGACATGCCCGGCACGTTCCAGTCCAGGATCAGCATGTCGAACGTCTCGCGGTGCAGATTCTGGACGAGGGCCTGGCCGTCGGCGAACGTGGTGCAGCTATTGCCGCTCGCAAGCAGGGATTTCTCCACGTAGCCGGCGAGTGCCAGATCGTCCTCCAGAATGGCAATGCGCATCGGTACTCCGCGTCAGGCTGGCGAGATCCGCCTTTCTGGGAGCCGCAATACCAGCGAAGCACTGAATGGGCAGCGGTTCTGTCGGGATTTTACATCGTTTTACAAGGTTTGCGGATTTTGCACTCCTTTACATGACAAAGTGCCGATGCGCTTCCACTCGGGCCTGAGGGAAAATCGACGGGAGCCGGCACGGAACCGGCCCGCAGAACAGGAACGCGAACGTGATGCTGAGTACGGCCAACGCGGACGGTATTGCTGCACGCCCTTCCGGTGTGCCCGGCCAGCACCGGCCCGTCCCCTCGCTGCCGGGCATGGCGGGTGTTGTCGGGGCCTGCTTCGATCTGGTTCCCTTTGCCCTGTGCGTCCTGGATCGGACGCAGCGCATCGTCTTCGCCAATGCGCAAATGGCCGCGATCGTCGGCGTACAGGCATCGCGCCTCGACGGTCGGTGCGTGACGGGCCTGTTTCCGGAGTTCGGACGCGTGCTGGCGCGAAGTTACGCCCTGGCCGAATCCGGCGAGGACATCTCCAGCCAGCGTGTCACCTGGCGGGGGCGCACGTATGCCCTCACGTTCAGTGCAACGTACGAAGCCGATGGAATGCTGGCTGAGATGCTTGTCGGTGCTGCCGACATCACGCGGGAAATCCGGCTGGAAACGCGCCTGCGCAGATCGCGGCGCCAATTGCTTGCGTCGCTTCGGGTCGACCATCTGACGGGCCTGCTCAACCGCCGGGGGCTCGAAAGCGCGGCGGTCCGGGGGTTGAGGCGCAGTTGCCGGCAGCAGCGCCCGATCGCACTGCTCATCATCGATATCGATTGCTTCAAGGCCTACAATGACCGCTTCGGCCATGTCGATGGCGATCGCTGCCTCGCGCGCATCGCCGGCACCATCGCCGCGCACGGACGCCGGGTGGGCGATGCCGTGGGGCGATACGGCGGTGAGGAATTCGTGGTCGTATTGCCGGATACCGATGCGGACGCTGCCATGCGCATCGCGGAAAGTTGCCGCTCCGCCGTGGAGGCTCTGGCGATCGGCCACCCTGACAGTCCTTCGGGCAAGGTGACGGTCAGCATCGGCGTGACGGCCGTGACCGGTGCAAGCGATTTGCGGATCGATCCGCTACAGGTGGCAAGCTGCATTCGAGCGGCGGATGGTGCGCTCTATGAAGCCAAAGCCTCCGGGCGCAATGCGATCCGCTTTCACGCGCCGTAAACGAACGAGCGGCAGGGTTCGGAGTGGGCGGGTGTCGCTGAACGCGCCTGCTGCGTATTGCCGAAAAGCCTCGGAGCGTGTCATGGCGGCGGTCTTTTTCATAGGCGAAAGGTCAGGTAGGCGGCGGCGTAGAACAAGTCGCGTCCCGGCTTGAACTTCTCCGAAACGTCGCCGTAGATCGTGTAGAAGCCGACTGTGGTGAAAGGATCGAGGGCATAGCGTCCGGCTGCCGTGGCCCGCTTTCCGAAAAAGCGGGAACCGGTTTCGTCGGCGCGCCGCAGCACTTGCCCTCCCAGCGCATAGACGCCGTCGTGGATAGAGGTGCGCCACAGGCCCGCCGCCGAGAGGTCGAGCGTCAGTTTCGCCGTCGGCTGGAGTGTCAGCATGGGCTGGAAGACCGTCAGGTTATGTGGCCCGAGGTCGCCGTTGTAGGTGAGCGGCTTGGGGAACAGCGGGCCATAGGTTCCCATCTTTCCGTCGCCGGGATTGCGATCGCCCGAACCCACGTCGACGCGCAGGGCCAGCCTGGGTTTCCATCCTCCCCGCCAGCCGTGGGCGATGGTGGCGGTGACGTAATAGGCGTCGATGTCGAGGTCGCCGAACGAACCCCACTGGCGGATGCCTTCGACATCGACGCTCCAGGCATCGGCCTTCCCGGCATAGCGCAGCGACAACGTACGGCGCCGGTCGCGCGCGGCAGGCGCGGTGGCGAAGGACAGGCTGGCGCGGTCGGAGGCGACGAACAGCATTTCCGCACGGCCCGTGAGGTTCCCGGTGCCGAACGTGCGTCCGGCGTGAAGCCCGGTGAGGTCGTAGTCGTGGTTGGTCTCGTCGTCGAACGTGCCCAGCTTTTCGAGCACTGCATGGCCGGTGAGGAAGCCACCGTCCCACGGACCCATCGTGCCCATGACGCGCAGCAGGTCCAGCGAGCGGCGGGTATTGGCGCCTTCGCGCATGTCGAACACGGTCTGGTTGCCAATGCCGATTTCCTGTCGGCCGATGCGTGCGGCAATCCGCGCCGTGCCAAGGGGGACATGGGCCTCGAGGAAGGCCTGGTGGAAGTCCAGCCGCCCTTCCTCGATCGGAGCGACCACGGAATCGAGTCCGGAACTGGTGGCGTGCTCCAGGTCCACGAAGGCGCGAAGAATGCCCTCGACCTGGAGATCGCCCCAGACGCGGGTGCGTTGCTGGAAGTTGCCGTCGTCATCCTGTGGGCCGCGCCCCCAGCGCTCGCCGATACGCAGTTCGGGGCGCAGCCGCAGTTCCCCGCCAAGCGAGGCATACGTGGTGCCGGCCAGCGGAATGTACTTGATCCGGGTCCAGAGATTGGCATCGCGCACGGCGCGAAAGCCGGAATAGTCCTCGTCGTGGTTGATCGGCTTGAAGGCCGGCCTGGGCGCCTTGGGACGGTTCGGACTTTGCGGCGCCGCGATCACGGCCTCGGCCTCGGCAGGCGAGGCGGCCTGTGCCGATACCGGCGCAGGTGCGTGTTCGGGCATCTGCGCGGTCGCTGCGGTCAGGGCATGCGCCAGGATCTGGAGCATCGATACTCTCCCATTTTTTCGTTTTTTCTGAAAGGCGTGACCTTGTCGCGAGCTCTATGCGACGGTCATGATCGTTCGCTCACGCCGCGAGAGCGCGGGCTTCCCGGCTGCGTTGCCGGCGGCGGCTCACGGCGTAGAGTGCAGTCGCCAGCACGGAGGCGAGGCCTGGAATGGAGAAGGCGAGGAAATTGAGCGCCATCGGCAGTTCGGCCGCGAGCAGCAGCCCGCCCAGCATCGGTCCGACGATCGCGCCGAGGCGGCCCATTCCCGAGGCCCAGCCCAGCCCCGTGGAGCGCACGGCGAGGCTGTAGAACTCCGCGACGCTGGCATAGAGCAGGATCTGCGTGCCGGTCGTGCCCGCACCGGCGATGAAGATCAGCAGGTAGAGGACCGGCATGGCGCTGTTGAGGCCGAGCAGGGCGATGCACAGGGCGCCAAGGGCAAAATAGGCCATGACCACGCGGGTCAGTCCCAAGCGGTCGGCCAGGCGGCCGCCCACGATCGCGCCGAACATGCCGCCGCAATTGAGAGCGAGCAGGAACGACAGGCTGGACCCCAGGCTATATCCGGCACTGCGCATCAACTGCGGCAACCACGAACCCAGCGCATAGACCATCAGCAGGCAGCAGAAGAAGCACAGCCACATGGACAGCGTGCCCAGCGTGCGGTCATGCCGGAACAGCTCGCTCACCGAGGCGCGGCCTGGGTCGGCCTCGCGCAGGACCAGCGGCGCGCCGGTGGCGGCCTCCGGGGAGATCTGGCGCAGCAGCGCGCGGGCCTTGTCCTGCTCGCCCTTGCGCACCAGGAAGCCGACCGATTCCGGAAGGCCGCGCAGGATCAGCGGAAGCAGCGCCAGCGGCACGGCGGCGGCCAGGAACATCGCCTGCCAGCCGAACCGGGGGAGCAGCCAGATGCCCAGCCCCGCCGCGACCATTCCGCCCACCGCATAGCCGCTGAACATCAGCGCCACGAGCGTGCTGCGCATCCGCTTGGGGGCATATTCGTTGGTCAGCGCCACGGCGTTGGGCATCAACCCGCCGCAGCCGAGACCTGCGGCGAAGCGCAGCAGGCCGAACATCGTCGGCGTCGTCACGAAGCCGTTCAGGAAGGTTGCCGCGCTGAACAGGGTGAAGCAGAGGGCGATGCATTTCTTGCGGCCGATCCGGTCCCCCATCGGCCCGAACACAAGCGCGCCGGACATCATGCCGAACAGCGCCCAGCTCGCCAGAGATCCGGCCTCGGGCGCGGTGAGTTGCCACTGCTCCATCAGCTTTGGAAGAACGACGCCGTAAATGAACACGTCGTAGCCATCGACTATAAGCAGCAGTGCGCAGGCGATGATTATCTTGCGATGCAGAGTTCCAAATCTGGCTTCGTCGACAAGACGGCCGACATCGATACCTTGCATATCGATTCCTCTCCCATTTTCACGTTTTGTGATTTTCCGGGACAGTGAATGGCCAGTAGAAGTTCAACAAATACCGTTTAAGTCCGATGCGAATACGCAGCGGGTATCGTGCGGAAACGTGCCGGTCACAATTCCTCGCCAAGCGCGGCAGGCACTTCGTAGCCCCACTGGGCATATTGCCGCGCGATCACCGAGGCCATGAGCGCCAGTTCGGGCGAGCGGTCTCCCGGTCGGTGGCTCATGATGATGGGGGAGGTGGCCGGTTCCGCCAGTTCGCGGAAGGCGACGTCGTGGCTGCGCGCGCGGCGCACCGATTCCGGGACGATGGCCATGCCTTCCTCCGCCGCGACGAGGCCGATGGCGATCTGCAGTTCGCGCGCCTCGTGAACGATCCGCGGTTCTATCGAATGATCGCGGAACAGCGAGATCACCTGGTCGGCATAGCTCGGGCGGGGCGCGCGCGGATAGATGATCTGCGGCTCGTCGGCCAGATCGCGCAGCGAGATCGGCCCGCTCCCGGCGGCCAAAGGGTGGTCGACCGGGAAGGCGGCGACGAGTTTCTCATTGCGCAGGATGATGCGGCGCACCGAAGGGTCTTCGAAACGGATGCGCCCGAAGCCGACATCGATGCGCCCGTCCTTCAGCGCGGCGATCTGGTCCAGCGTGGTGGCTTCCACCATGACCAGTTCCACGTTCTGTGCCACCTTGCGGAATTCGCGGATCAGTTCGGGCAGGCGCGCATAGATGGTGGAGGCGACAAAACCGATCACCAGCCGCCGCCGCTCGCTGGTGGCGGCGACCCGCACCATGGCCTCCATGTCCTCGATGCGCGCCAGGACTTGCAGGGCCTGGTCGTGGAGCAGGCGGCCGACGGCGGTGAGCCGCAGCGGGCGCGTGCCGCGATCGAGCAGCGGCGCGCCGACATGCGCCTCCAGTTGCTGGATCGCGCGCGAAAGCGGCGGCTGGGCAATGTGCAGCCGCTCGGCGGCGCGATTGAAGTTTCCTTCGTCCGCCACGGCCACGAAATAGCGCAGAAGGCGCACGTCCATCACGATAACATACCTCTCAGGTATGGACCCGTAACCGCATTGATCTTTGCAGCCGCTGCGGCCGGGGCCTAACTTTCCTCTCGAAAGCTAAACATTCGGGAGAGTCGCTGCAATGGCCCTGTTGAGCCAGGCTGATACCTTAATCGTCGATGTGCCGACGATCCGCCCGCATGTGCTGGCCATGGCCACGATGCATTCGCAGGCGATGGTGATCGTCCGCCTTACGGACAGCGACGGCGTCGAGGGCATTGGCGAGGGCACCACGATCGGCGGCCTCAGCTATGGCGAGGAAAGCCCGGAAAGCATCAAGTCCGCCATCGACACTTATATCGTCCCGGTCCTGAAGACCTGCGACATCGCCCAGGTCGGCGCGGCGATGGCGAAGGTGACCAGGTGCGTGCGCGGCAACCACTTCGCCAAGTGCGCGGTGGAAACGGCGCTGCTGGACATGGCGGGCAAGCGGCTGGGCGTGCCGGTCTCCGACCTCATCGGCGGCGGCCGCGTGCGGGACGAGATGCCGGTGGCCTGGACCCTCGCCAGCGGCGACACCGCGCGCGACATTGCCGAGGGCGAGGAAATGCTCGGTCTTCGCCGCCACCGCATCTTCAAGCTGAAGATCGGCAAGCGCGACGTTCGGGCGGACGTCGCCCACGTGGGCGCGATCTGCAAGGCGCTGGGGGACCGTGCCAGCGTGCGTGTGGATGTGAACCAGAACTGGAGCGAGGCGCAGGCCAAGCTGGGCATGGCGATGCTGCAGGATGTCGGCTGCGATCTGGTCGAACAGCCGATCGCCGGGGACGATATTGCGGCGATGACCCGCCTTGCCACGACGCAGGCGGTGCCGCTGATGGCGGACGAGGCGCTGCACGGTCCGCGCACCGCGCTGCGGATTGCCGCAGCCGGGGCGGCGGGCGTCTTCGCGCTGAAGATCGCGCAGTCGGGCGGGCTTTTCGCCACCGCCGAAGTGGCCGCCATCGGCACCGCGGCGGGCATCGGCCTCTATGGCGGCACGATGCTGGAAGGCGGCGTCGGCACGGCGGCTTCGGCCCATGTCTTCGCCACCGTTCCCGAGCTGGCCTGGGGCACCGAACTGTTCGGTCCGCTGCTGCAGACCGAGGAAATCCTCACGCAGCCGCTCGGCTATGGGGACTTTGCGCTGAAAGTGCCGACCGGCCCCGGCCTCGGCATCGCGCTCGATCCCGACAAGATCGCCTTCTTCCGGCGCGACCGCGCCACGACCCTTGGGGCCGCGCGCCTTCACGCCGTAAACGCAGGAGCCTGAACCATGCTGTTCATGGTCGAAATGGACGTCAACATTCCGCTGGACTTCGATGCCGATGAGGTCGCGAAGATCAAGGCCGCCGAAAAGGCCTACTTCCAGCAGCTCCAGCAGGCGGGCACCTGGCGCCACATCTGGCGCAAGGTCGGGCTCTATTCCAACGTCTCGATCTTTGATGTCGAGAGCAATGCGGCGCTGCACGACACGCTGATGGCGCTGCCGCTCTACCCCTTCATGACCATGAAGATCACGCCGCTCGCCCGGCACCCATCCTCCATCCATGACGACGATCGCTGATCGCCGGAGCCACTGAATACAGTCCTTGGGAGAGAATAAAATGGACGTCAGCTTCGTAAAGACCCCGGAAATCCAGCAGCTGCTCGACCGCGCCGCCGGCGTGAACGAGAGCGGCGGCAGCCCGCGCCTGAAGGCGATCATGCGTGACCTCACGGAATCGGTGATGGAGCTGATCGTCCGCCACGACATTTCCGAAAGCGAGTTCTGGTTCGCCATGAAGTACCTTTCGGACAGCGCGGGCGAGATCGGCCTGATCGTGCCCGGCACCGGCCTTGAGCACTTCCTGGACCTCTACATGGATGCCAAGGATGCCGAAGCGGGCCTCTCCGGCGGCACCCCGCGTACCATCGAAGGGCCGCTCTACGTTGCCGGCGCGCCGCTGGTGGAAGGCAATGTGAACCTTTCCGTCGACGAGGACGAGGGCACTACGGTCCTGCACATGACCGGCAGTGTCACCGGCCCGGATGGCGAGGTGGTGGAGAACGCGATCGTCCACGTCTGGCATGCGAATTCGAAGGGCTGGTATTCGCACTTCGATCCCACCGGCGAACAGACCCCGTTCAACAACCGCCGCCGCATCAAGCTGGGCAAGGACGGACGCTATGCGTTCCATTCCAGGCAGCCGAGCGGCTATTCGGTGCCCCCGGGCGGATCGACCGACCAGCTGATGCGGGCGCTGGGCCGCCACGGCAATCGCCCCGCCCACGTCCATTTCTTCATCGAAGCGCCGGGTTACCGGACGCTGACCACGCAGATCAATTTCGGCGACGATCCCTTCGCGGCCGACGATTTCGCCTTCGGCACCCGCGAGGGTCTGCTGCCGGTGCCCAGCCGCCAGGGCGACAGCGCCTACATCCAGTTCGACTTCCAGATGCAGCGCGCCGCCGATGCGGATGACGAGCACTTCTCGTCCCGCGTCCGCGCCGAGGCCGAGCCGCAGAAGCAGACCGAAACGGCCTGACCACAACGATAACGGGAGACAGGATCATGTACGAACGCCTCATGCACCGGGTCTCGACCGCCGTGGTCGATGACGTCGAAACCGGCGAGTTCCGCTGCCGCCGGGACGTCTTCACCGATCCGGCGCTGTTCGAACTGGAAATGAAGTACATCTTCGAAAGCAACTGGGTCTATCTGGCCCACGAAAGCCAGCTGCCGAACAAGAACGATTACTTCACGACGTTCATCGGGCGCACGCCCGTGATCCTGACCCGTGCCAAGGACGGCGCGATCAACGGCGTGATCAATGCCTGCGCACATCGCGGCGCCAAGCTGTGCCGCCGCAAGCGGGGCAACCAGCCGCTGTTCGTCTGCCCGTTCCACGGCTGGAGCTTCAAGCCCGACGGCAAGCTGCTGCGCGCCAAGGATGCCAGCACCGGCGCCTATCCGGAAAGCTTCGACCACGAAGGCTCGCACGATCTGACGCGCCTGCGCGTCGAGAGCTATCGCGGCTTCGTGTTCGGATCGCTGAACCACGATGTGCTGCCGCTCGAACAGCATCTGGGCGAGGCGAAAGTCATCATCGACCAGATGGTCGATCAGGCGCCCGAGGGGCTGGAAGTGCTCTCCGGCAATTCCACCTACACTTTCGACGGCAACTGGAAGATGCAGATGGAGAACGGCTGCGACGGTTATCACGTCAGCTCCGTTCACGAGAACTACCAGTCCACCATGGGCCGCCGCGCCGAAGGCGGCACCAAGGCGGTGGATGCCAACGGCTGGTCCAAGGCGCCCGCCAGCGGCGTCTATGGCTTCGAACATGGCCACATCCTGCTCTGGACGCAGGTGATCAATCCCGAAGTGCGGCCCATCTGGAACCACAAGCCGGAACTGGACGCGCGGCTGGGTGAGGAGCGGGCCAAGTTCATCATCGAGCAGACGCGCAATCTGGCGCTCTATCCCAACGTGTTCCTGATGGACCAGTTCTCCACGCAGATCCGCGTCGTCCGCCCGATCGACGTGCACACCACCGAAGTGACGATCTACTGCTACGCCCCCAAGGGCGAGAGCGCCGAGGACCGCGCCCACCGCATCCGCCAGTACGAGGATTTCTTCAACGTCACCGGCATGGGCACGCCCGACGATCTGGAGGAATTCCGGTCCTGCCAGAAGGCTTACGAAGGCGCGGGCGAGCTGTGGAACGACCTCAGCCGCGGGGCCAGGCGCTGGATCCACGGGCCGGACGCCAATGCTGCCGCGATGGGCATGAACCCGCTGCTCTCCAGCGAGCGCAGCGAGGACGAGGGCCTCTTCGTGCGCCAGCACGAGTTCTGGGCGCAGATCATGCTGGACGGTCTGGCGAAGGACGCGGCCAATCAGCCGCCGATGATGGAGGCGGCGGAATGAGCACGCTCGACATGACTCGTGAAACGCTGTCCTACCGCGAGATTTGCGCCTTCCTCTACCGCGAAGCGCGGCTGCTGGACGATCGCCGGTTCGACGAATGGCTGGAATGCTATGCCGAAAGCGCCGAATACTGGATGCCCGCGTGGACCGACGACGATGAACTCTGCACCGACCCGCAGACCGAAATCTCGCTCATCTACTACGCCAACCGCAAGGGGCTGGAAGACCGCGTCTACCGCCTGAACACGGAACGCTCCTCCGCCTCGACCCCGGAACCGCGCTCGGCGCACTTCATCGCCAATGTCGAAGTGCTGGAGAGCCGCGAGGGACAGGTGGACCTGCGCTACAACTGGCACACGCTGAGCCACCGCTACCAGCAGACGCAGCAGTTCTTCGGAACCACGTTCCTGACGCTGGACACCTCTGGCGATGCGCCCACGATCCTGAAGAAGAAGATCGTCCTGAAGGACGACTACATTCATCAGGTCATCGACATCTACCACGTGTGAGGAGGTGCCGGTGATCTTCAAGGCACGTTTCGCAGGCAAGGTCATGGTCGTGACCGGCGCGGCGCAGGGCATCGGGGCCGGTGTCGCCAGTCGCGCCGCCGCCGAAGGGGCCAGCGTGGTGCTGGTGGACCGCGCCGAATTCGTGACCGAGGTGGAGCAGGCCATCGTCGCGGCGGGCGGAAAAGCGGTTTCCGTCTGCTGCGACCTTGAGACCTACGAAGGCGCGGCCATGGCGATGGTCAAGGCGGTAGAGGCGTTCGGGCGGATCGACATTCTCGTCAACAATGTCGGCGGCGCGATCCGCATGCGGCCTTATGCCGAGTTCGAGCCCGCGCAGATCGATGCGGAAATCCGCCGCTCGCTGATGCCCACGCTCTACTGCTGCCATGCGGTGCTGCCGGCCATGCTGGGGCAGGGGGCTGGAACGATCGTCAACCTCTCGTCCAACGCCACGCGCGGTATTCGCCGGGTGCCCTATTCGGCGGCCAAGGGCGGGATCAACGGCCTGACCCAGAGCCTTGCCATGGAATATGCGGAAAGCGGCATTCGTGTCGTCGCGACGGCACCGGGCGGCACGAGCGCTCCCCCCCGCCGTGTCGCCCGCAACGCCGAAGGCGACAACGCGCAGGAGCAGGCATGGATGGCGGAAGCGGTGGAGCAGGTGACCTCCTCGGCCTTCCTGAAGCGCTACGGAACCCTTGAGGAGCAGATCGCCCCGATCCTGTTCCTCGCCTCGGACGAGGCCAGCTACGTGACCGGCACGGTGTTGCCCGTCGCGGGTGGCGATCTCGGCTAAACGGAGACACGCGATGTCCAAGATTTACGAAAGCCCCCGGGTCGCACTGGAAGGACTGCTGTTCGACGGCATGACGATCATGTCGGGCGGTTTCGGCCTCTCCGGCAATCCCGAAAGCCTGATCCCCGAGATCCGCGCAGCGGGCGTGAAGGACCTGACCGTCATTTCCAACAATGCCGGCGCGGACGGGTTCGGCCTGTGGATGCTGCTGGAAAGCCGGCAGGTGCGCAAGATGATCTCCTCCTACGTGGGCGAGAACAAGCTGTTCGAGAGCCAGTATCTCTCGGGCGAACTCGAGCTGGAACTGAACCCGCAGGGCACGCTGGCCGAGCGCATTCGCGCGGGCGGCGCGGGCATTCCGGCGTTCTACACCAGGACCGGCGTCGGCACCGTGGTCGCCGAAGGCAAGCCGGTGGAGGTGTTCGAGGGCGAGGAATACGTGCGCGAAACCTGGCTGCGCGCGGACCTGTCGATCATCAAGGCCTGGCGCGCGGACGAGGAGGGCAACCTGATGTTCCGCAAGACCGCGCGCAACTTCAACCCGAACATGGCGACGGCGGGCAAGGTCACCGTTGCCGAAGTGGAAGAGATTGTGCCCGCCGGCACCTTCGATCCCGACGGCATCCACACGCCCGGCATCTATGTCGACCGCGTGGTGCTCTCCACCATCAACGAGAAGCGCATCGAGAAGCGCACCGTCCGCGAGAGGGAAACCGCATAATGGCCCAGGAAACAAAGGGCTGGACCCGCGATGAAATGGCCGCCCGCGCCGCAAGGGAACTGCGCGACGGGTACTATGTGAACCTCGGCATCGGCATCCCCACCTTGGTCGCGAACCACGTGCCGGAAGGCATCAAGGTCACGCTGCAGAGCGAGAACGGCATGCTCGGCATCGGTCCGTTCCCGTATGACGAGGATGTCGATCCCGACCTGATCAACGCCGGCAAGCAGACGATCACCGCGCTGCCCACCAGCAGCTTCTTCTCCAGCGCGGACAGCTTCGCGATGATCCGCGGCGGTCATATCGACATGGCCGTGCTGGGCGCGATGGAAGTTTCGGCCGACGGCGACCTCGCCAACTGGACCATACCCGGCAAGATGGTGAAGGGCATGGGCGGGGCGATGGACCTTGTCGCCGGGGTGAAGAAAGTGATCGTGGTGATGGATCATGTGTCCAGGCACGGCGATCCCAAGATCCTGCCCGCCTGCACCCTGCCGCTGACCGGCAAGCGCGTGGTGGACATGATCGTCAGTGATCTGGCCGTCTTCGCCATCGACCGCAGGGCAGGCGGGCTGACGCTGGTGGAACTGGCCCCCGGTGTGAGCCTTGAGGAAGTCACCGCCAAGACCGGCGCCGCGTTCGTTTCCGCGCTGGAAGAGGCGCTCTGATGTTCACCAGCGTTCCCGGTGCGCGGCTCTACTGGAAGCTGGAGGGGCGCGAGGGCGCCCCTGCGCTGGTGCTGCTCAATTCCATCGGCACCGACATGGACTTGTGGGACCCGGTACTGCCGCTGCTGCGCGCGCGCTTCCGGCTGCTGCGCATCGACACGCGCGGCCACGGGGCATCGAGCGCCGAACCCGGCGACTTCTCGATGCAAGTGCTGGCGCGCGATGTTCTGGCGGCGGCGCACGGTGCCGGGATCGATCGGTTCGCTCTCGCCGGCGTGTCGCTGGGCGGCATGATCGGCATGGAACTGGCGCTGGCCCGTCCTCGGCAGGTGGAAAAGCTGGCGCTGGTCTGCACCTCGGCGACGATGGATGCGGCCGCGTGGAACGAGCGCATCGCCAAAGTACGCGGGGAAGGCATGGCGGCCATTGCCGACCTCGCCATGGGCCGCTTCCTTTCGCAAGCCGCCGAGCCTGCCGTCTACCAGACCGTGCGCCGCCAGCTCCTGACCATGGACCCGCAAGGCTATGCCGGTTGCGCCGCGGCGATCCGCGACATGGAGCTTGAGAACCGCATTTCCGGCATCGCCTGCCCGGTGCTGGTCGTCACCGGCACCCGCGACACCTCCACGCCGCTGGAAGGGCACGGCGAGCATCTCCTCGCCCGCATCCCCGGCGCCGCCCATGCCGCGCTGGAAGCGGCCCATCTCGCCCCGCTCGAAGCCCCCGAGGCGCTGGCCGCCGCGCTTGTTTCCTTCCTCGAAAGCTGATCCCGTGACCCAGGCCTTCATCTGCGACGCCGTCCGCACCCCCATCGGCAAGCTCAATGGCTCGCTGGCCTCCGTCCGCGCCGACGACCTTGCCGCCCTGCCGCTTAAGGCGCTGATGGAGCGCAATAGGCAGGCGGACTGGTCCCGGCTCGACGACGTGATCCTCGGCTGTGCCAATCAGGCGGGCGAGGACAACCGCAATGTCGCGCGCATGGCCGTGCTGCTGGCGGGCATGGGCGAAGGCGTGCCGGGGGTCACCGTCAATCGCCTCTGTTCCTCGGGGCTGAACGCCCTGGGCATGGCGGCACAGGCGATCCGCAGCGGCGACGCCGACTTCCTGATTGCGGGCGGCGCGGAAAGCATGACCCGCGCGCCTTATGTCATGGGCAAGGCGGACAGCGCCTTCGGACGCGGCCAGAAGCTCGAGGACACGACGCTGGGCTGGCGTTTCGTCAACCCGGCGATGAAGGCGGCCTACGGCGTCGATACGATGCCGCAGACCGGCGAGAACGTCGCCGAACAGTGGCGCGTAAGCCGCGAGGAACAGGACCGCTTCGCCTTGGCCAGCCAGGAAAAGGCAGCAGCAGCCCAGGCCAGCGGACGCTTCGCCGCAGAGATCGTTCCGGTCGCGATCCCGCAAAAGAAGGGCGATCCGGTCCTCTTCGCCGCTGACGAGCATTTGCGCGCGACCAGCCTTGAGGCGCTGGCGAAACTGAAGCCGGTCGTGAAAGCGGACGGCACGGTGACGGCGGGCAATGCCTCGGGCCTCAACGACGGCGCGGCGGCCATGCTGGTCGCCAGCGAGGAGGCGGCCAAGCGCCACGGCCTCACGCCCCGCGCCCGCGTGATCGGCATGGCGGCAGCGGGTATCGCCCCGCGGGTGATGGGCGCAGGACCGATCGAGGCGGCGCGCAAGGTGCTGGCCCGCAGTGGGCTCACCGTCGAGCAGCTCGACGTCATCGAACTCAACGAGGCGTTCGCCAGCCAGGCCATCGCCACCTTGCGCGATCTCGGGATCGATCCCGCCGACCCGCGCGTGAACCCCAACGGCGGCGCCATTGCCCTCGGCCATCCGCTCGGCATGTCGGGCGCGCGCATCGCGATGTCGGCGGTCGAGGAACTGCATCGCACCGGCGGCCGCCACGCGCTGGCCTTCATGTGCATCGGCGTCGGGCAGGGGCTTGCCGTGCTGATGGAGCGTGTGTGATGTCTGACGTCGTTATCGTGGGAGCGGGCCACGGCGGGGCGCAATGCGCCATCGCCTTGCGTCAGAACGGCTTCCAAGGGACCGTGACCGTCATCGGCCGCGAGCCGGAATACCCTTACGAGCGGCCGCCGCTCTCCAAGGAATACTTCGCGCGGGAAAAGGCCTTCGACCGGCTCTACATCCGCCCGCCGACGTTCTGGGCGGAGAAGGATATTGCCTTCATGCTCGGCACCGAAGTCACCAAGGTCGATGCCGAGGCGCATGAACTGACGCTCTCGAACGGTGAAATCCATCGCTACGGCACGCTGGTCTGGGCGACCGGCGGCGATCCGCGCCGCCTCTCCTGCCCAGGCGCCGCGCTTGCCGGAGTCCATGCGGTCCGCACCCGCCAGGATTGCGACACCCTGATGGCCGAAGTCGATGCCGGCACGAAAAACGTGGTCGTGATCGGCGGCGGCTATATCGGCCTTGAGGCGGCGGCGGTGCTCTCGAAGCTGGGGCTCGACGTCACCCTGCTGGAAGCGCTGCCGCGCGTGCTGGCCCGCGTGGCGGGCGAGGAACTCTCGGCATTCTATCAGGCGGAACACCGGGGCCGCGGCGTCGATCTGCGTACCGGGGTTGCCGTGGAATGCCTCGAAGGCGACGGTCACAAAGTCACTGGCGTGAAGCTGGCGGACGGTGCAGTGCTACCCGCCGATGCGGTGATTGTGGGGATCGGCATTGTCCCGGCGGTCGCGCCGCTGATCGAGGCCGGTGCGGCAGGGGCCAATGGGGTGGAGGTGGACGAATATTGCCTGACCTCGCTGCCCGACATCTATGCCATCGGCGACTGCGCGGCTTTCGCCTGCGACTTTGCCGGCGGCACGGTGATGCGGGTGGAATCGGTGCAGAACGCCAATGACATGGGCACTTGTGTCGCCAAGGCGATCTGCGGAGACAAAAAGCCCTACAAGGCCTTCCCATGGTTCTGGTCCAACCAGTACGATCTCAAGCTGCAGACCGCGGGCATCAATATCGGCTTCGACCAGACGGTGATCCGCGGCAACGCTGAGGATCGCAGCTTCTCGGTGGTCTACCTCAAGGAAGGCAAAGTCCTCGCGCTCGACTGCGTGAACAGGGTCAAGGACTACGTTCAGGGCCGCAAGCTGGTCGAGGCAGCGGCCAGGCCCGACCCTGCGGCACTGGCGGTCAAGGAGCGGCCGCTCAAGGACCTGCTGCTGTGACCTGTCGCGGATTTGGCCGGGCGGCACCAGCCCACGTCCCCACGCGCCCCCCCCGGAACCTGCCGGTCGCGCGCGGGGGCTTCGATCATCGTCACAGGGTACGGGCAATGACCATGCGCTGGATGTCGGAGGTGCCTTCGTAGATCTGGCAGACGCGAACGTCGCGGTAGATCTTGGCCACGCCGAATTCCTCGAGATAGCCGTAGCCGCCCAGGGTCTGGATAGCGCCGGAAACAACGATTTCAGCGGTTTCGGAAGCGAAGAGCTTGGCCATCGAGGCCTGTGCCAGCGCCGCCGCTCCGGCATCTCGCAGGGCCGCGGCGCAAAGCACAAGCTGGCGGGCGGCTTCCAGCCGTGTCGCAAGATCGGCCAGCCTGAAACCGACGGCCTGATGCTCGATGATCCTGCGTCCCATCGAGACCCGATCCTTTGCATAGGCCACGGCGATTTCAAGCGCGGTTTGCGCCATGCCGATGCACTGCGCGGCGATGCCGATCCGGCCGGTCTCGAGGTTGGCAAGGGCGATGCGGTAGCCTTGACCGACCTCGCCCAGCACCAGGTCATCCTCGACAAAGAGGTTCTCGAAGCGCAGCGCGCAGGTATCCGAGGCCCCCTGGCCGAGCTTGTGCTCGACCTTGTCGACGATGTAGCCTTCCCGGTCGGTGGGGACGAGAAAGGCCGTCATGCCCTTCTTTCCCGCCCCTGGATCGGTTACGGCGATGACCATGGCAAGGCCGGCGATCCTGCCGGAGGTGATGAACTGCTTCGCGCCGTCCAACCTCCAGCCGCCGTCCACTCTGGTCGCCCGGGTGCGGATTGCCGAGGCATCGGAGCCGGCACCGGTTTCCGTGAGCGCGAAGGCACCGATGCAGCGGCCGGCGATCAGGTCGGGCAGGAACCTGGCCTTCTGCGCTTCGGTTCCGTCCTTCAGCAGGCCTGCGACCATGATCGAGTTCTGGATCGATACGATGGTCGAAAGCCCGCCGTCGGCCGCGGCGATCTCGATCAGGGCCAGGGCATAGGAGACATAGTCGCTTTCCGCACCCCCGAACTCTTCCGGTGCAACCATGCCCAGCAGGCCAAGTTCGGCCACGCTCTCGAAGACCCACGGTTCGTAGCCGCCTTGCTGCTCGAAGCGATGGGACAGCGGGCGAATGCGCTCCTGCGCGAACTTGCGGACCATGTCGCGGACCGCGATCTGGGTATCGGAAAGCATGGCTCGGTCTCCGGTGAATGGGAATTTGTCCACGCCGACTAGCGGCCCTTCCATTGCGGCCGGCGCTTCTCCGCAAAGGCGACCGGCCCCTCGATGTAATCTTCCGAGGCCAGCATGGCCTTCATCGCGGGGTAGTCCCACTGTTCGATCATGGCCTGGGCGAGCGGGGTAAACAGACCGCGCGTCACCGCTTCCTTGGTCGCCCGCACCGACATCGGGCTGGCTGCCAGAATGTCCGCGGCCCATCGGCGTGCGGTTTCAACCGCGTCGCCTTCGGTCACCTCGTTGACGAAGCCAAGGGCGTGGCCTTCGGCCGCGGACACGCGGCGTCCGGTCAGCAGCATGCCCATCGCATGCTTTTGGCCGATGACTTGCGGCAGCGTCTGGATGCCGCCCGCCAGTGCCGCGATGCCCACGCGCACTTCCGGCAGCGCGAAGGCGGCATGGGCGGAGGCGACGACGATGTCGCAGGCCAGCGCCAGTTCGAAACCGCCGCCCATCGCCACGCCGTTGACGGCGGCGATGACGGGCTTGTTCAAGCCCTGGCGCGCGGTCAGGCCGCCGAAGCCGGACGGCGGCGTGACCAGTCCGCCGCCTGCGGCTTGCTGCTTGAGATCGTGCCCGGCGCAAAACGCCTTCGAGCCGGCGCCGGTGACAATGGCGACCCACTGATCGTCGTCCGCCGCAAAAGCGTCGAAGGCCGCCTCCATCGCGAATTGCGCCCCTTCGTTCAGGGCATTGCTCGCCTCCGGGCGATCGATGGTAAGGATCGTCAGCGGTCCCTCGCGGACCACCGTTACATATTCGCTCATGCTGCCACCTTGTCTGCTACCATGCCCGCCAGCCGCGCGGCGATGATGTGCTGTGCCTCGCGCACGATCCGGCCTATCAGATCGGCGCATGTGGGAATGTCGTGGATCAGGCCCTGTACCTGTCCGGCCCAGACGAGCCCGGCATCGAGGTCGCCCGTTTCCAGCGCGACCCGGCCTTTCGCGCCCGAAACCAGCGGGCGGATATCCTCGAACACCGCACTTTCGCGCGCGGAAATCTCCACCACCCGATCCGAGACGCTGTTTCTCGCGACGCGGCCGGTATTGTGGAACTTGCGGAAGATCAGGTTGGTGCCGCGCTCGTCGTTGTCGACGATGAACTGCTTCACCCGCTGATGGATCGGCGCTTCCACCGTGGCGCAGAAGCGGGTGCCCATGTTGATGCCTTCCGCCCCCAGCGCCAGCGCGGCGGCAAGGCCGCGTCCGTCGCCGAAGCCGCCGCTGGCGATCATCGGGATCGTCAGCTTGTCGGCCGCCGCCGGGATCAGGATGAGGCCGGGAATATCGTCCTCGCCGGGATGGCCGGCGCATTCGAAACCGTCGATCGAGATCGCGTCCACCCCCATCCGTTCGGCAGAGAGGGCATGGCGCACGGCCGTGCACTTGTGGATCACGGTCACGCCGTGGGCCTTGAAGTCCTCGACATGCTCCTGCGGACGGTGGCCGGCGGTCTCGACGATGGTGACGCCGCTGTCGATGATGGCCCTGCGGTATTCCGCGTAAGGCGGGGGCGAGACCGAGGGCGGGATCGTCAGGTTCACGCCGAAGGGCTTGTCGGTCATCGTCCGGCAGCGGTCGATCTCGCGGCGCAGGTCGTCGGGCGTGGGCTGGGTGAGGGCGGTCAGGATGCCGAGGGCGCCGGCATTGGATACCGCCGCGGCGAGTTCGGCGCGCCCCACCCACATCATGCCGCCTTGCACCACGGGATGCTCGATGCCGACAAGCTCGGTAAAGCGGGTGCGCAGGCCCATCACAGCGCCTCCAGAATGGTGACGTTGGCGATGCCGCCGCCCTCGCACATG
The DNA here is from genome assembly GCF_017309955.1 of Novosphingobium sp. KA1. Taxonomy (NCBI): domain Bacteria; kingdom Pseudomonadati; phylum Pseudomonadota; class Alphaproteobacteria; order Sphingomonadales; family Sphingomonadaceae; genus Novosphingobium; species Novosphingobium sp. KA1. The sequence goes on from NZ_CP021248.1 coordinate 107,480, forward strand.
GTCTGGAGGCCGTAGCGTTTGCCGCGGGCCTTCAGGGCGTGGATCAGCGTGGCCATGAGCCGGGTCCCGCTCGCCCCCAGCGGATGGCCGAGCGCGATGGCGCCGCCGTTGACATTGAGCCGCGCGGGATCGCCGCCGAGCGCCTGCAGCCAGGCCAGCGGCACCGGCGCGAAGGCCTCGTTCACTTCATAGAGGTCGATGTCCTCGATCCGCATCCCGGCGCGCGTCAGCGCCTTTTGGGTTGCCGGGATCGGTTCCTCCAGCATGATGACCGGATCTCCGGCGGTGACGACCATGTCGACGATCCGCGCGATGGGGGTGAGGCCATGATCCCTGAGCGCCCGCTCCGACACCACCAGCGTGCCCGAGGCGCCGTCGCAGATCTGGCTGGCATTGGCGGCGGAAATCACCCCGCCTTCCTGCAACAGCCTGACCGAACCGATGCTCTCCAGCGTGGCGTCCGGGCGGATGCCCTCGTCGGTGACATGGGGCATGCCGTCCACCTCCAGCGGCACGATCTCGCGTTCGAATGCGCCGGCTTCGGTGGCGGCAGCGGCGCGGCGGTGGCTTTCCAGCGCGAAGCGGTCCAGCGTCTCGCGGTCAAAGCCGTATTTGGCCGCGATCATCTCGGCGCCGCCGAACTGGCTGAAGCTTTCCACCCCGAAGCGTTGCTGGATGCGCGGGCTGAACGGGCCGATGCCGATGCCTTCCTTCGCATGGTAGGCGATGTTGGAGAACATCGGCACCCGCGTCATGCTCTCCGCGCCCGCCGCGATCACCACGTCCTGCATGCCGGACATCACCGCTTGCGCCGCGAACTGCACCGATTGCTGGGAGGAACCGCATTGCCGGTCGATGGTGACGGCGGGCACGCTGACCGGGAGCTTCGAGGCCAGCACCGCATTGCGGGCAAAAGCGAAGCCCTGCTCGCCCGCCTGGGTGACGCAGCCGAGAATGACGTCCTCGACCACCGCCGGGTCGATGCCGGTGCGGTCCACCAGCGCGTTGAGCACTTCGCCCGCCATGTCGGCAGGGTGCCATCCCGCCAGCTTGCCGTTCCGGCGCCCCCCGGCGGTGCGGACGGCTTCGACGATATAGGCTTCGGCCATGTTCAGACTCCTTTGAAATTCGCAGGCCGCTTGTCGAAATAGGCGGCAAGGCCCTCGCGGCATTCCGGGGCGGCGCCCGAACGGGTGATCGCGGCGACTTCCCGCTCCAGTTGCGCCTCCAGGCCCGTCTCGAGGCTCTGGCGCAGCAGCGCCCGCGCTGCGCCAAGCGCGCCGATTGCGGCCTCGGCCAGCCGCGCCGCGAGCGCATCGCCCTCGGCGGCCAGCGCCTCGTCGTCGACGGTGCGGGTGACCATGCCGATGGCTTCAGCCTCGTCTGCCTTGATGCGGCGGTTGGTGAGGATGATCTCCTGCGCCTTGCGCAGCCCGACGAGGCGCGGCAGCCACCAGCTCATGCCGCCGTCCGGCGTCAGGCCAAGCGATCCATAGGCTGCCGTGAAGTGCGCCGATCGGGCGCAGAGCACCACGTCGCCGCCGATCGCGAGGCTGAGGCCGGCTCCCGCCGCCGGGCCGTTGACCAGCACCAACAGCGGCTTGGCCATGCGTGCAAGGCGGGTGAGCGCCATGTGCAGCGTGCCCGCAAGCTCGCTCAGCAGCGCGTCGACATGCTCGCCCGAGGACTTGAACAGGGAAACATCGCCGCCTGCGCAGAACAGCCGTCCGGCGCCCGTCAGGACCACGCAGCGGATCTGCGCATCGGTTTCGCAGCGAATGGCGATCTCGGCCAGTGCGCGGGCCATGGCAAGATCGATGGCGTTGCCCGCCTCGGGCCGGTTGAGCGTGACGCGGGCGATGCCTTCGGTCACATCGAAAAGGACGGGGGCTTCGCTCACTGGCAGGCCTCCATGCTCTCGACCGCCAGGGCGATGATGCGCGGCAGGCTGGCGGCGCGTTCGCGGGCGTGCTCGGAGGCGGCGGTGCCCCTGATCACGCGCCCCTTGATGCCGTGGAAGATCGCCGCCAGCCGGAAGAAGTTGAAGGCGATGCAGAATGCATAGTCCCGCTCCGAAATCGGCGGACGGCCGACATGGTGGCAATAGGCATCGCGGTATTCGGCTTCCGAGGGGATGCCGAGCGCGGCGATGTCCGCGCCGCCCAGGCCCGCGACGATGTCGGGTGGCATGCGGAACATCATCGCGTGATAGGCAAAGTCCGCCAGCGGATGACCCAGGGTCGAGAGCTCCCAGTCCAGCACGGCGAGGATGCGCGGCTCGGTGGGGTGGAAGATCATGTTGTCGCAGCGAAAATCGCCGTGGACGATGCGGGTCTCGTCGCTCGTGGGGATGGCAGTGGGGAGCCATTCGATCAGCCGGTCCATGCCGGGATCGCGGCCCGCCTCGCTGTCTTCGACGTACTGTCTCGACCAGCGTGCGATCTGGCGCTCGAAGTAATTGCCCGGGCGCCCGTAGTCGCCAAGGCCGACCGCTGCCGGCTCGATCCGGTGCAGCGCCGCGATTGTCTGGTTCATGGCACCGAAGTAGGCTGCGCGCTGCTCGCGCGGGACTTCGGGAAAGGTCGCATCCCAGAAGATGCGGCCCTCGACCATCTCCATCACGAAGAACCAGCTGCCGATCACGCTCTCGTCGAGGCACAGGCCGTGGACATGCGCGACCGGGAAGCCCGTCGCCCCGAGCGCCGAAAGCACCCGCGCCTCGCGCTCCACCGCATGCGCGCCTTTCAGCACCCGGCCCGGCGGCTTGCGGCGCAGCACGTAGGAGCGGCCCGGCGTGACCAGCTTGTAGGTCGGGTTGGACTGCCCGCCCTTGAACTGCTCGACCGAGAGCGGCCCGGCGAAACCTTCGACATGGGCCTCCATCCACGCCGCCAGCCGTGCCTCATCGAAACGGTAGCCCTCGCGAACGGCGCCGGTGCCGGCATTGGTGGCGGCATCAGTGCGCATGGGCGGCCTTCCAGTCGCGCTTGATCTTCTTGGCGAGGCTCCACTTGTGGACTTCGGTGGGGCCGTCGTAGATGCGAAACGCGCGGATCTCGCGGAACACCTGCTCGACGATGGTATCGGCGGTGACGCCCGAGCCGCCCATGACCTGCACGCAGCGATCCGCCACCCGCATCAGCGCTTCGGACACCGCGACCTTGGCCATCGAGCTTTCGGCGCCGCCCGTTTCGCCCGCGTCCAGCACGCCCGCGCACCAGTCGATCATCAGTTCGCTCTGCCTGAGGTCGATCAGGTTCTCCGCCAGCATGAAGCCGACACCTTCGTGGTCGATCAGCGTCTTGCCGAAGGCCATGCGGCGATTGGCATAGTCGGTGGCAATCTCGTTGGCGCGGATGCAGGCGCCCAGCCAGCGCATGCAGTGCGACAGGCGGGCCGGGGCAAGCCGTACTTGCGCATAGCGGAAGCCCTCGCCCGACTGGCCCAGCATCTGGTCGGCAGGCACGCGCAAGTCCTCGATCGTGACGACCGCATGGCCGCCGGGCATCGAGGAATCGAGCGTGTTGGGCACATGGTCCACGCGGATCGCCGGATCGGGCAGATCGACGAGGAACATGCAGGCGCCGTCCTCGGACCTGGCCATGACGATGCCCACTTGCGCGCCCTGCGCGCCGGTGATGAAGGCCTTGCGCCCGTTGATGACCCAGTGGTTGCCGTCGAGCCGGCAGGTGGTGCGCATCATCGAGGGATCGGACCCGGCGCCGTTCTCGTCCGCCGGTTCGGTCATGAAGAAGGCCGAGCGCGCGCGCCCTTCCACCAGCGGCTTCAGGAAGCGTTCCTTGATCGCCGGACTGCCGACCTTGCCGAGCAGATACATGTTGCCCTCGTCCGGCGCGGCGGTGTTGAGCGCCAATGGCCCGAGCGGCGAAAGGCCGGAGGCGCGCAGCACCACGGCGGTCTCGCGCTGGGTGAGGTGGCGGCCGTCCTCCAGGATATGCGGTGTCAGCACGCCTGCCGCGCGGGCCTTCTCCTTGAGTTCTGCGACCAGTTCCTCGCTCGGGCAATCGTGATGATCGCGGCGCGGGTCCCGTTCGTAGGGGACGACCACGTCGCGCACGAAGGCTTCGACATTGGCGGCGATCCGGGCGGTCAGGTCAGGACCGGCGCCCTTGCCCTTGCCTTCGCACTCGCCCGTTTCCCGGCCGCTCACTTCGGCGCCATCCGGATGGCACCGTCCAGGCGGATGGTCTCGCCATTGAGCATCGGGTTGGTGACGATGCTTTCCACCAGCTGCGCATATTCGTCGGGCTGGCCGAGGCGGCTGGGGAAGGGCACTTGCCTGCCCAGCGAATCCTGCGCTTCCTGCGGCAGGGTCGCCAGCAGCGGGGTCCAGAAGATACCGGGGGCGATGGTCATCACCCGGATGCCGTAACGGGCGAACTCGCGCGCCACCGGCAGCGTCATGCCGACGATGCCGCTCTTCGATGCGGCATAGGCGGCCTGACCGATTTGCCCGTCATAGGCCGCGACCGAGGCGGTGTTGATGATGACGCCGCGCTCCTCGCCGAGCGGATCGGCGGTGTGCAGCCGCGCCGCGAACTTCGAGAGCACGTTGAAGCTGCCGATCAGGTTGATCGAGACGATCCGGGAGAAGTCGGCCAGCGCGATCGCCTTGCCCTCGCGGTCGATCACTTTGGCGGGCGGGCCGATCCCGGCGCAATTGACCAGGATGCGCGCCTTGCCGTGCAGTCCCTCGGCCTCTTCCAGAGCGGCCTCGACGGCGGCTTCATCGGTTACGTTCACGGCCGCGAAGTGGCCGCCGATCTCCCGCGCGGTGGCTTCGCCCAGCTCGGCGTTGAGATCGAAGATGGTCACTTTCGCGCCCCTGGCGGCGAGGCGGCGGGCCGTGCCGGCGCCGAGTCCCGATGCACCGCCGGTGACGATCGCGGGGACTGCGTTGATATCCATGCAAAGCTCTCCAAAAACTCAATGGTGCGTTTATGCACTCACGAGTGTATTGCGTCTTCCAAAGTTTCCTGTCAACGCTCCCGGCGAATAAAAGAGGATACCCATGCAGCCGGCTTCACCCTTCAGAACCCCCGCCCAGAAAGAAGCGGAGCGCGCCGCCAAGCGGGACGCGGTGCTGCGGGCGGCCGTGCGCATGTTCAACGAACGGGGATTTCACGCGACGTCGCTGGACGACGTTGCGGCCAGTCTCGGCATCTCCAAGCGCACGATCTATCATTACCTGGCGAACAAGGATCAGGTGCTGCTGGAATGCATCACCATCGGCCTGCAGCAATTGCTGGAAGCAGCAGAGCAGGCGCGCAGCGAGCCGGGAGACGGCCGCCACCGGCTGACGCGTTTCCTGTGCCGCTACGCCGAAATCAACATGGACGATTTCGGGCGCTGCGTGATCCGCACCGGTTCGGAAGCGCTCTCTCCCGAAAGCATGCCGCGTTACCGCGAACTCAAGCGCCAGATCGATGGTGCGATGCGCGCCCTGATCGAACAGGCGGTGGCCGATGGTTCGATCGCCCCCGTCGATGTGAAGATGGCGGCCTTCACGCTGGCGGGAGCGCTCAACTGGCCGGCCCGCTGGCACGATCCCGAGGGCGAACTGCCGGCCGAAGCGGTGGCGCAGATGCTGGTGGACATTCTCGCGAAAGGGCTTGATCCGCGCTCTTGATGCCGCGCCCGGGGCACTGACGGGTTTCCGTCAGTCGCGCATGCGGTCCGGTCTGTTCCATCCTGGATGGATCGATACAGGCAGGAGCGTAGAGGCATGCGGTTTGCGAACAAGGTTGTCATCGTCACGGGCGGTGCATCGGGCATCGGCGAGGCCGCCGTGCGCCGGTTTGCCGCTGAAGGCGCATCGGTGGTCGTCGCGGACATCCGGCCCGACGCGCTGGCGCGGGTGGTCGGCGACCTGGGGCGGGACAGGCATCATGGGGTCGAGGTGGACATGCTCGATCCGGCCGCGATCGACCGCATGATCGATGCGACCCTCGACCGCTTCGGGCGGATCGACACGCTGGTCAACAATGCGGGCATGGGCTCGTTCGGCCGGGTGACGGAGATCGATCTGGAACATTGGCGGCAGGTCATGGGCATCGACGTGGATGCGGTGTTCTGGGCCAGCAGGCAGGCGATTCCGCACTTGTCGCGGGTCGGCGGCTCGATCGTCAACGTCGCCTCGGCATCGGGCATGGCGGCGGACTACGGGTTTGCCGCCTATAACGCCGCCAAGGCCGCCGTCCTCAACCTGACCCGGGCGATGGCCATCGATCATGCGCCCGAGATCCGGGTCAATGCCGTCAGCCCCGGCCTGACCGCCACGCCGCTGGCTACCGGTCTCACCGGCAATCCGGTGATCATGGCCGCCTACGAACCGGTGCTCGCCATGAAACGGCCTGCGGACCCTTCCGAGATCGCCGGCGCCATCGCCTTCCTGGCTTCCGACGATGCGTCCTACGTCAACGGCCATAATCTGGTCGTCGATGGGGGCATGACCGCGCACACCGGTCAGCCCAACTTCTCGCGCCTGCTGGGCGGGGCGAGCCATCTCGCCGATGCGCAGAGTGCCGTGCGCCGCTGAAGCGACAGGGCGCCGCGGCGGACGGGTTTCCGTCAATCGACCCCGCCCGCCGTGGAGCGCTATCCCGGCATTGCAAAAAATAGCGAAAAATGGAGGAGGAACATGAAAGCGATCTATCGTACCGCCGTGGCCACGCTTGCGCTGGTCAGCCCGGCCGCGGTCTGGGCGCAGACGGGGCCGGAACCGCAGGGCGCCGGTTCGGGCCCCGCGTCGGGCCCCGCGTTGGGCCCCGCGTTGGGCCATGCCGAAACCGCCATGACCGAACAGGCAGGAATTCAGGACATCGTCGTCACCGCCAATCGCCGCGCGGAAAAGCTGCAGAACGTCGGGGCCTCGATCAGCGCGCTGTCGGGCGAGCAGATGCGGGAACTGGGCGTCACCACCGCGCTGGACGTCGCCAACTTTACGCCGAACATCGAGATCGTGCGGTCCTACGCATCGCCGGGGTTCAACACCCAGATCACCATTCGCGGCGTCGGCCAGCCCGATTTCCAGGATACCACCGAGGCGACCGCTACCGCCTATGTCGACGAATTCTACATGATCGGCGCGGGGCAGGCCGACTTCCTGAGCTTCGACATCGCCCGTACCGAAGTCGCGCGCGGGCCGCAGGGCACCGTGCAGGGCCGCAATGCGACCGCGGGCAGCATCAACTACTACACCAACCGTCCCGATTTCGATGGCACCGGCGGCCGGATGTCGGTGACGCTGGCCGAGCGCGGCACGATCCGTACCGAGGGTTTTCTCAATGTCCCGGTCAGTGACACGCTGGCGCTGCGCGGAGCCTTCTCGACCGACACCAGCGACGGCTACTTGCGTAACATCAATCCCGACAGCAACTGGCGAAAGGGCGCGGCGGGCAAGTTCTACGCAGGCCGTCTGCAGGCGCTGTTCCAGCCGACCGACACCCTTTCGCTGCTGCTGAAGGCGGAACTGGGCAAGATGGGGCCGGTCGCCGGTGGCAACGAAAAAGCCTATCCGGTCGGCCAGATCGCCGGGCTGCCGGGGACTTACGCCATCCCCGCCGACGCTTTCGGCCAGAGCCAGGAGAGCATCGGCGCAGGCGCGCGCGACGTCACCAATGCCAATGGCGGCAACGAACTCCAGAGCAAGATGCAGCACTATCTCGCGACCCTGAACTACGATGCGGGCGGCGGCGTCAACGTCACCGTGCTGGGCGGCTGGCTGGAATCGAAGAAGTACAGCATCGAGGACTGCGACCATACGCCGCTGCCGCTGTGCAACTTCTCGAACAAGGCCCGTTCGCGGCACTGGACAAGCGAAGGCCGGGTGAACTGGGATGGCGACGGCCTGCGCCTGACCGCGGGCGCCAACTACCTGCACCAGTCGATCCTCACGACTTCGGCATCGCCCCTGTTCTTCGGTCCCGAGGTCACGCCGTTTGGCGACACGCTTTATGGGCAAGCCTTCCGCGATGCGCAGAAACTGGACAGCTATGCGTTCTTCGGACAGGCGGAATACGATCTCACGCACCAGCTGACGGTCATCGCCGGGGTCCGCTACACGCATGACAACAAGCGGCTCAACAGCGTCAACGCGGCCACCACGACCCTGCCCCTCGATACGCCGCTGCCGATGTCGATCGAGGCCTACGAAGCCCTGCGTGAACAGATATTCGCATCGCCCGACGCGGTCTTCACCCGGCTCACCATTGCCGATAACGGGGATCTCGCCCGGTTCCGCAAGGGCCTTGTCAATGCAAACCTGCAGCTGAACTACAAGCCCAGCAATGATCTACTGATCTATCTCAGCTACAAGCGTGGACAGAAGAGCGGCGGCTTCATCACCGGCAACGTTACCGGCACCGCGCCGGAACTGCGCCCCTTCAAGGAAGAGACCAACAACGCCTTCGAACTCGGCGTGAAATCCGATCTGCTCGGCAGGACGTTGCGGGTGAACGGCGCCGTCTTCTACTATGACTACCAGAACATGCAGAACACCAGCCTGATCGGTATCACCAACGTCATCACCAACAACGATGCCAGGATCTGGGGCGGCGAACTGGAAGTGACGGCAACACCGGTGCTCGGCCTCTCGCTTTCGATGTCGGGCGGCTACGTGCACACCAAGGTGAACGACATCTACAACCCGACCGGCGCCGTCGCGATCCTGTCGGACAATCGCCTGCCGCTGGCGCCCAGTTTCACCGGCAATGCGCGCGTGCGTTACGAATGGGACCAGTTCGACGGCAAGCTCTATGTGCAAGGCGCCGCGCGGGGACGGACCTGGATGTACCGGGACTCTCTCAATAATCAATCGACCAGGATACCCAGCCTGTTCGTGGCCGATGCGCAGGCAGGCTATACCGCCGACAACTGGTCGCTCAGCTTCTACGTCAACAACCTGTTCAACACCCGCAAGGCGATCAACCTGTTCGACATCTCGTCCGTCGCGAACAGCGGCGAAGTGGTCTATCAGATGCCGCGCTGGTTCGGCGGAACGTTCTCGGTCAATTTCTAGGTCGTTTTCCAATCAGGTGGTATCACCTGATTGGAAAACGCGTAAAACCAAAATCGTAGAGCAGTTGATCCGACGCAGTCTGATCAACTGCTCAAGAGAAACGCGTTGCGGCGGCTCGCGTGGAGCCGCCTCAACGCGTCATGTACGCCACGAGTGACGAGCGGTTGTGGATCGACAGCTTGGCATAGATGCGCCGCAGATGGTTCTCCACCGTATGCTCCGACAAGCCCGTGCTATAGGCGATTTCCTTGTTGAGCTTACCCTGGCACACGAGCTGCGCGATCTGGGTTTCGCGCGGCGAAAGCGGTGTCGACGAAGCCGCCTCGGTCCTTTTGAAGTAACTCGTGCGGAACGTGCTGAGGCCGTTGGCCTTGTCGAGCAATTCGCGCAGCATGTGCCCCGCCACCATGTCCTGGAGGCGCGGTGCGAGCTGGTTCAGCAGCGGCATCGACACCGGATCCAGCCGCTTGACCGCCCGCTTGCGGTGAAAGCCGATCGTCGAATAGATCCCGGGCATCAACCGGCGCGTCGAGGCACCGATGACGTCGATGCCGTAGTGGTACATGAACTGCCAGTATTGGCTGGAGGGCTTGGCGATACAGCCGACCCGCTGATCCGATCCCACCAGAACCCCGTCGTCATCGACCCGGTCCGGTTGCTCCTGCAAGCGCGGATCGGTGAAGGGATCGTGCTCGAACACCGCCTTGCTGTGATAGATTTCCTTCACTTCCTCCGAGATGCCGGTGTGAAAGAGGTAGGACAGCTGCGGCTGGTTCGACACCCGGTCGCAGAGGAAGATCGACGCACTGTCGAGATCGCACGATTCCACGATATGCCGCGTGAAATCGCAGATACCGCCTGAAAGCCTGACACTCATCTCCATGTCACTCTCCCGTCCGGCCCGTTTTCCGGGCTCGGAAATTATCGACCACCCTATAGCCGCGCGCGCGGCATGGATAGCCTTTCCCGTCTAGGGCAAGAGGCGGCACGTCCCAATAACGGGTTTCCGTCAATCCCCACTCGCGCCGTCGCTCGCTAACCTGCCCTTCAACACGATAACCGGTGAAGGGATGCTGGAATGGCCGAAGGGCAGAAGATCATGACGGACGGCGGGGCGCTGGTCGCGCGCACGCTGCGGGAAGCCGGTGTCACCACGATATTTGCCCTGCATGGCGGTCATCTCGATGCCGCGTTCAAGGGTTTCCTCGACGAGGGGATCGATCTGGTCGATTCCCGTCACGAAGCCTGCTCCGGCCACGCCGCTGAAGGCTGGGCACGGGTTACCGGCGACCTGGGCGTGTGCATGATCACGGCCGGTCCCGGTTTTACCAACGCGCTGACCTGCATGGCCAATGCCCGGCTGGACGGCACGCCGGTCCTGTTCATGGCGGGCGCCCCGCCGCTGCGCGAGGAAGCGCTCAACGTCCTGCAGGGCGGTGTCGATCAGGTGGCGATGGCGACCCCGGTCGTGAAGCACGCGATCCGCATAACCGATCCCGACCGGATTCCCGACCTGCTCGCCAATGCCATCACGATTGCCGTGAGCGGCCGTCCGGGGCCGGTCTTTGTGGAACTGCCGATCGACGTCATGGCGCGTCCGGCCCGGCGCCCCGACCCTTTGCCGCGCCCGGTCCAGCCGATCCCGACGGCCCCGCTTGCCGACCATGTTGATGAAATGGTGGACCTGCTGAAAGCGGCCCGGCGCCCCGTCGCGATCTTCGGCAGCCTGGCCCGCTATCAGTCCTCCCCCGCGCAAGTGCGCGACTTTCTTGACAGACTGGGCATTCCCGCGGTCTTCAGCAGCCGTTCGCTCGGCCTGCTCGATCCCGGTCACCCCGGCTATGCCCATGACCCGAGCGCGATTGCCGTTGCCATCGCGCAGGAGGAAGCGCCGGACTTGATCCTGATGCTGGGCTCGCGCTTCGGCCTGTTCCTGGGCGGGCGGACCCGCACCTTCTTCCCCGAAGACGCAAGGATCGTGCAGGTTCACGCCGATGCCGCCGAGTTCGGCCGGATCCATCAGCCCGCGCTTGCCACCACGGCGAGCGTCGGCGCGACCATGGACGCGCTGGCGCGGGCCTGGGACGAGGCACCGGAACGCTTCGGCGCCTGGCGGGACACGATGCGCAAGGCGGCCTCGATCGTCGGTTCGGAGTTCTCGCCCGAGACCCGTTCCGGCAAGATCAACCCCTATTTCGCCGCCAAGGCCGCGGTTTCGGGCGCGCCGGAAGGCACCACGTTTGTCCTCGAAGGCGGCGAGGCGGGGCTTTGGGCGGGATACCATGCCCGCGTGGCCCATCCCGGCGGGGTCCTGACGTTCGGCCAGCTTGGGGCGCTCGGCGTCGGGTTCGGGCTTGCGGTCGGCGCGGCCTATGCGCGCCCGGGCAAGCCCGTGGTGCAGATTTCCGGAGACGGCGCCCTCGGCTTCCACTTGCAGGAATTCGAGACGATGGTGCGGCAGAAGCTGCCGATCATCACCGTCGTGCTCAACAACAGCTGCTGGGGGCAATCGCTGCACGGCCAGCAGATCCTCTACGGCGAGAACTACAGCTGCATTTCCGTGCTGGGCGACATCAAGTACCACGAGATCGCCAGGGGCTTCGGCTGCTACGCCGAGCGTGTCGACAGTCTGGACGAGATCGGCCCGGCCATCGCCCGTGCCTTCGCCTCGGGCCTGCCGGGCTGCATCGACGTGACGGTCGATGCTGACGTGGTGCTTCCCATGACCGCCGCGATGCTCGGCGAACCGGCGGACAACGAGGTCATGGTCCCCTATTACGAGAACATCCAGCTGTGAAGGCGGCGGTCCTTCACAAGGGCAGGATGCGTGTGGAAGAGGTGCCGGAACCCGTCCCCGCTGCGGGACAGGTTCTGGTCGCGCCGCTCGCCTGCGGGGTCTGCGGCAGCGACCTTCACGCGCGCGATCACGGCGACCACCTCTGCAACCTGCTCCACCGTGCCGGGTTCCGGGGCTTCATGGACCCGGACCGACCCGTGGTGATGGGGCACGAGTTCTGCGCCGCCCTGCTGGAGCCGGCAGCCGGGCTTGCGGCCGGCCAGCGGGTGGTGGCGCAGCCCTTTCTCGTCGATGCCGAGGGGCTGGTGCTGATCGGCTATTCGAACCGCTACAACGGTGCATTTGCGGAACGGATGCTGCTGCAAGGCGATGCGCTGCATGCGGTGCCGGACCATGTGCCCACCGACGTCGCCGCCATGACCGAGCCGCTTGCCGTCGCGGTCCATGCGGTCAACCAGTCGGGCGCGGACACGGACTGTGCCTTTGCGGTCTATGGCTGCGGGCCGGTGGGGCTCTTCATCATCGCCCGGCTCAAGGCGCTGGGGCTGGGGCCGGTGCTGGCCATCGATCCCGTCCCGGCGCGCCGGGCCATGGCGGAAAGGATGGGGGCGGACGCCGTGATCGCCCCCGACGGCGCGGCCAGCACGGCGTGGTGGCGCGGGCATGACCTTCACATCGGCCTGTCCGACACGATGGCGGCGGTGCATGGCACGCATAGACGCGCGGTGCTGTTCGAATGCGTGGGCAAGCCCGGCATGCTTGCGGCCATCGCCGAAGCCGCGCCGGTCGCAGCAACGATCGTCGTGGCCGGGGTCTGCATGGAAACCGATGGAATCGAACCGGCCTTGCTGATCCAGAAGTCGCTCCAGCTGCGGTTCGTCTTTGCCTATTGCGCGCAGGAATTCGCCGAGGCTTTCGCGATGATCTGCGCCCGCCCCGAAGCGCTGGCGCCGATGCTGACCGGCGAGACGACGCTGACACACGTCGACCGGGCCTTCGCCGCGCTGACAACGGGCGGGGAACAGATCAAGATGATGGTAAAGGCATAACAGGAGAGAGCCATGCGCGAGGCGCTGACATTCTATATCGACGGCCGCTGGGTCGCCCCTTCGACGTCCGCCGTGATCGACGTGATCAACCCGGCCGATGCCGGGGTTGCAGGTACAGTGGCGCTGGGCGGCGAGGCCGACGTGAACGCCGCGGTCGCCGCTGCGCGGCACGCCTTCGACAGCTATTCCCGCAGCAGCGTCAAGGATCGCGCCGACCTGCTGGATGCGATCATCGCCGTCTACCAGAAGCGGGCCGACGATCTTGCGGCGGCCGTGACCGCCGAAATGGGCGCGCCGGCCTGGCTGGCCAGCGCTGCGCAAGTGCCCATCGGCATCGGTCATCTCCAGGTCGCCCGGCAATTGCTGGGTAGCTACAGGTTCAGCGAGCAGACCGGCACCACGCGCCTCGTCAGGGAGCCGGTCGGCGTCTGCGGCTTCATCACGCCGTGGAACTGGCCGCTCAACCAGATCGCCTGCAAGGTCGCCCCGGCCATCGCGGTGGGCTGCACGATGGTTCTGAAGCCCTCCGAAGTCGCGCCTTTTTCCGGTCAGATCTTTGCCGAGATCATGGCGGAGGCGGGGGTGCCGGCCGGGGTCTTCAATCTCGTTCACGGTGACGGGCCGGGCGTGGGGGCGGCGCTTTCGGCCCATCCCGATGTCGACATGATGTCCTTCACCGGATCGACCCGCGCCGGGGTGGAGGTTGCCCGCGCCGCTGCCGCCACGGTGAAGCGCGTCCATCAGGAACTGGGCGGCAAGTCCGCGAACATCGTGCTGCCGTCCGCCGATCTGAAGGCGGCGGTTTCCGGCGGGGTCGCGGCGATGATGGTCAATTCCGGCCAGTCCTGCAATGCGCCCTCGCGCATGCTGGTCCCGCACGCGCGCATGGCCGAGGCCAAGGCCATCGCCGCCGAGGCGCTGGCCGAACAGACGGTCGGGCGGCCGGAAAGCAATGCCAGGCTGGGCCCGGTGGTCAGCGAAGTGCAATGGAACAAGATCCAGCGGCTGATCGAGGCGGGCATTGCCGAAGGCGCTTCGCTTGTCGGCGGCGGTCCCGGCAAGCCCGACCAACTGGAGGACGGCTACTATGTGAAACCCACGGTGTTTGCCGATGTCACCAACGACATGACGATCGCCCGCGAGGAGATTTTCGGTCCCGTCCTGGCCATCCTCGGTTACGAGGACGAGGAGCAGGCGATCGCCATCGCCAACGATACGCCTTACGGGCTTGCCGCCTATGTGCAGGGCGCCGGTCCCGAAGCCGAAGCCGTGGCGGGCCGAATGCGCGCCGGGCAGGTCTATCTCAATTACCCCGAACTCGATCTGACCGCACCGTTCGGCGGCTACAAGCAATCGGGCAACGGCCGCGAATGGGGTGCCCATGCCTTCGGAGACTTCCTGGAGGTAAAGGCGGTGATGGGTGCGGCGGCACAGGGCTGACGGACGGATGAAGGCTTCCCTGCTCGACCTCCTGGCGGACGCGCTCGCGCTGGACGCGGACGCCCCCGCGATCTTCCATCGCGGGCAAAGCCGCAGCTTTCGCTGGCTGGAGGGCCAGAGCGACGGTTTTGCCGCCGCGCTGGCCGAGGCCGGGATCGCCCCGGGCGAGCGGATGCTGCTGTGCCTCCAGAACGTGCCCGAATTCCTCGTGGCCTTGCTGGGGGCGGCCAAGGCCGGCGTGGTCACGGTGCCGATCAACCCGATGTACCGGGCGGCGGAAGTGGAGCGCGTGGCGGCCGACTGCACGCCGCGCGCCGTGGTCTGCGAGCTTGCTCATGCACGGGATGTGCTGGGCGATGCTCTGCCGGGCCTGTTGCGCTTCACGGTGGGGGAGGGGGGGACTTTTCCGCAATCGGCAGAGGCGCAACCGTTCGCCGCGCGCCCGCGCGATCCGCTCATGCTGGTCTATACCTCCGGCACCACCGGCCAGCCCAAGGGAGCGGTGATCCGCCACGCCAATCTGCTGGCAGGTGCGCGGTTCTACCGCACGGCGGCACGTCTCCAGCCCGGTGAGCCGATCCTTGCCGCTGCGCCGCTGTTCCATGTGACCGGGCTTAGCGGCCATATCGGCGCGGCTCTGGCGGCCCGCGCGCCGCTGATCCTGACGTATCGCTTTCAGGCCGAAGCGGTGCTGGAGGCGATCGAGCGGCACCGGCCGGTCTTCACGGTCGCGGCGATGACGGCGCTTGTGGCGCTGATCGAGGCGCCTGCTTTTGCGCCGGAACGGGTCGCCAGCCTGCGGACGGTCTTCTCGGGCGGAGCGCCCGTGGCGCCGGCCCTGCGGGACCGGTTCCGGGAGGCGACAGGCGTAACCCTTCGCAATGTCTATGGTCTTACCGAGACGGTGGCGCCCGTCATCGCCTGCCCGCGGGAGCCGGAGGCGCCCGTCGACCCTGCCAGTGGCGCGCTGTCCACCGGCAAGGCGGTGCCGGGCACCAGGGTGCTCCTTCTCGGCGAACAGGGCGAGACCTGCCTGCCGGGCGAAGCCGGAGAGATCGTGGTGGCCGGTCCCAGTGTCGTTGAGGAATACTGGCAGGCACGAGAGGCGACCGACGAGGCCATGCGTGTCGAAGGCTTCCGCACCGGGGACATCGGCGTGATGGACGATCAGGGCTGGATCTATCTGATCGATCGCAAGAAGGACATGATCGTCGCGTCCGGCTTCAAGGTCTGGCCGCGCGAGGTGGAGGATGTCCTCTATGCCCATCCCGCGATCCGGGAAGCCGCCGTGGTCGGGGCTCCGGACGCCTATCGCGGCGAGACGGTGAAAGCGGTCATCAGCCTGCGCAAGGGCGCCTCGCTGGACGAGCAGGAGCTCATCGCCTTTTGCCGCACGCATCTGGCCGCCTACAAGGTGCCGCGCATCATCGCCATGCTCGATGATTTGCCCAAGACGCCGACCGGCAAGATCCTGCGGCGTGCGCTGCGTGGCTAGGTCGTAAACTCATAAACGGCGCCATCGAGGTTTGAGGCAAAATGGCTCAGCGGCAGGAGGGAAGGCGCTGGAATATGTCGATATTTCAAGACTTCCCGACGCAGCGCTGGGCCATTTTGGTCAAACCCCGAAGGGGCGCCCAAATGGCTTCCATCTCGAACCGAAGCTGCTTTGGACGGGCAACCAGCCCGCCCGGCGGCAACTTCGGCCCGAGCTGTTCGCCATTTGGGCGCCTCGATGGTGCCGTTTATGAGTTTACGACCTAGAGCGTTTTCAGGGTCATCAGGTGATTTCACCTGATGACCCTGAAAACGCGTCAAACCAAAATCTTAGAGCAGTTGATCCGAGGCGGCCGCGTTCAGGGGATCAGGACGGCCTTGATGCATTCGCCCCGCAATTGCGCCGCGACGGCCTCGTTGATGCGATCCAGCGGGAACGTCCGGATCAGCCTGTCGAACGGGAAGCGGCCCGCCCGGTAGAGTTCGACCAGGTGCGGGATGAAGGTGTCGAGATCGCTGTCTCCCTCGACGATGCCGTGGATGCGGTGGCCGTACGTGATGAGCGCGGCAAGGTTGATCGACAGGCTGCTGTCGGGGCGGGGCGGCACGCCGACCAGCCCGAGCAGGCCGTGGCTGGAAAGCGCGCCGAGGGCTGTCTCCACGACCGTTTCCCGGCCGCTGGTTTCGAAGGCGAATTCCACCCCGTCCGGCAGGATGGCGCGAATGGCTGCCCCTGCCTCGCCCGCCCGGGGATCGATGACGTGGGTGGCGCCCAGCGATAGTGCCATGTCGCGGCGCGCGGCAAAGGGTTCGACCAGAATGATCGTCGCGCATCCCTGCACCACCGCGCCCATCACGGCGGCAAGGCCGACCGGGCCGCCGCCGAAGATCGCGATCGTCGAGCCGGGGGGACAGGCCAGCGAACGCATGACGCCGCCCGCGCCGGTCTGGAAACCGCAGCCCAGCGGCCCGAGCAACTCCAGGGGGACATCGTCCGCCGCGATCCGCACGAGGTTGCGCTCGTGGGTCAGGGCATGGGCGGCGAAGGACGACTGGCCGAAGAAATTCGCCGAGACCGGGGCGCCGGCGATGCTGACGGGCGTGCTGCCATCCGCGCGTGCACCGGCGTAGTTCAGTACGGGAAACGCGCGGCAGTAGGAGGGCAGATGCTCCGCGCAGCGGGGGCAATCGCCGCAGCTGGAGAAGCCCAGTACGACCCGGTCTCCCACCGCCACTTTGGTGACCCCCGCGCCGACCGCCTCGACCACGCCCGCCCCTTCGTGGCCCAGCACCGCGGGAAGCGGGATCGGGATGAACTGGTCGCGGGCGATCAGGTCGGTATGGCACAGGCCGACACCGGCGATGCGCACGCGCACTTCGCCCGCGCTGGGGGCGGCCAGCTCGATGGTTTCAAGGGTGAAGTCGCCGTGTGCCTCACGGGCGATGGCTGCGCGTGTCTCCATGATCCGATGCTCCTCAGGCGGCGGTGTAGCCGCCGTCGGCCACGAATTCGGCGCCTGTCACGAAGGCGGCGGCATCGCTGGCGAGGAACGCGATCATCGGTGCGATGTCGCCCGCCGCGCCGAGGCGCTGCATCGGGATCAGCGCGGCCCAGGCCGCGAGCGCCGCTTCCGGCGGGATCGCATGGCCCTCGGCATCGCGCGGCGGGTCCCAGTCGGAGCCGAGATTGGTCTGGACCGGGCCGGGCAGGACACAGTTCACGCGAATGCCGCTGGCCGCCCATTCGTAGGCGACCGCCCTGCTGAGCGCCCGGACCGCGCCCTTGGTGGCGCTGTAGGCGGCGAACTGCGCGCCCGCGACCTTGCCGTAGATCGAGGCGACATTGACGATCGAGGCGCCGCCCGCGCCTTTGGCGATGGCCGCTTTCATCAGCGGTTCGGCGGTCTGCATGCCGATATAGACGCTTTCCACGTTGATGCGGTTCTGGCGGCGCAGCATCTCTACCGGGGCCTCGGAGAACGGCCGCGACATCATGATGCCCGCATTGTTCACCAGCACGTCGAGCCGGCCGAACCGCTCGGCTACCACTTGCGCGCAGGCGGCCCAGGCGGCTTCCTGGCTGACTTCGTGCGCCAATGCCAGTGCGTCGCCGCCGCAGGCTTGCGCGGTTGCGCGCGCACCGACGATGTCGAGATCGCTGGCGATCACCGTCGCGCCGTGGCGGGCCAGCGTCAGCGCGGTTTCGCGCCCGATCCCGGAGGCCGCGCCGGTTACCCAGGCAATCTTGCCGGCAAGGTCGAGGGGCGGTGTCGGCATGGTCATTCTCCGATGTTCGAACGGGCGTGGCGTTCGCGTGCCACGGCAGGAATCCAGGGCAGGCTGCTGTCGCAATAGGCCTCGAGACTGGGCGTCCAGCGGCCGGGATCGTCGAGGCTGCCGCCCTTGATGAGCGTCAGGCCGGGGATCGCCTCGGCAATCGAGACGATCGGCGATCCGCAGTCGGCGCAGAAGTGGCGCCGGACGGCCTGCCCGCTCTCGCCCCTGTCGGTAAAGACACGGGTCTCGCCCTGCTGGCTGTAGGCGGCATCGCCCACGGCCAGCACCAGCGAGAAGGCGCTGCCCGACTGGCGCTGGCAATGGCGGCAGTGGCACAGCGCGACCATGAGCGGATCGCCCTCGAAGGCATAGCGGACCTTGCCGCAGAGGCACGATCCCGTGTGCGTCGTCCCGGTCACAGGGCCATCACCACCGATTTGGGTTCCAGATAGGCGTCCAGCACCTCGCTGCCGTTCTCGCGGCCGATGCCCGACATCTTCATGCCGCCGAAGGGGAAGGCGGGATCGGCCAGCATCACGCAGTTGACGAAGACCGTCCCTGCCTCGATCGCGGCGGCGGCCTTGTGGGCAAGGCTCAGGTCGCGGGTGAAGACATGGGCGGCAAGCCCGAATGGGCTGTCGTTGGCCGCCGCGATCGCTTCCTCGATATCGTCGAAGGGCGCGGTGGCCAGCACCGGGCCGAACACTTCCTCGCGCATGACTTCGGCATCGGCGGGCACGTTCCGCAGCACCGTGGGGGCATGGTAATAGCCCTGCTGCGGCAGCGCGGCCGAGGACGGCATGGCCTCGATCCCGGCTGCCCTGGCCCGCTCCACGAAGCCGGTGACGCGGGCATGCTGGCGCTCGCTGATGAGCGGTCCGAGCTGGCTGGAACGGTCGGCGCTCGGTCCCAGTTTCTGGGCGCCGCCGGCAGCGGCGATACCTTCCAGCACGTCCTCGTAGACCGAACGGTGCACGTAGAGGCGGGTGCCCGCGTAGCAGACCTGTCCCGCGTTGAAGAAGCAGCCCATCGCCGCCTGCGGGATCGCGGCGGCCAGGTCGGCATCGGCGCAGATGATCGAGGGGGACTTGCCGCCCAGCTCCAGCGTCACCCGCTTCAGGTCCGGCACCGAGGCGGCCAGGATCGCCTGTCCGGTCGCGGTCGAGCCGGTGAAAGCCACTTTGGCCACGCGCGGATGCGCGGCCAGTGCCGCCCCGGTCGCGGCGTCGCCGGTCACGACACTCAGCACGCCTTCGGGAAAACCGGCCTGCCGCGCCAGTTCCACCAACCGCAGCGCGCTCAGCGGCGTTTCCGGCGCGGGTTTGAGGACCACCGTACAGCCCGCCGCAAGCGCCGGGGCGATCTTCCACATGGCCAGCACCAGCGGGAAGTTCCACGGGGTGATCGCGGCCACCACGCCGATCGGTTCGCGGCGGGAGTAGACATGGTATTCGCCGGGCGTCGCCGACAGTGTCCCGGCGCGCCCCGCCAGTTTGGAAGGCCAGCCCGCATAAGCGCGCAGCCACGCGGTCGCCGCCGGAATGTCCACGGCCTCGACGATGGCGATGGGCTTGCCGGTATCGAGTGCCTCCAGCGCGGCAAGGCGCGGCAGGTCGGCGTCCATCGCATCGGCCAGCCGGTGCAGCAGCCGTTCGCGCGCCAGCGGGGCGAGCCCGCGCCAGTCCGGCGCGTGGAATGCCTGCCATGCGGCCTCGACGACCTGATCGACATCGGCGGGCGAGGCCAGCGGGATCGCCGCGAAGGTCTCCCCCCGGCAGGGGTCGATGTCCGGCAGCGTTGCCGCGGCGAACAAGGGCTCTCCCCCGGCGCGCAGCGAAAGGTCGGGCAGGACGAGCCCTGCGAAGCCGTGAATGCCCTCGGACACGCGAAGATTGGTCACTGCTGTCTCCTCAGCCCGGCGTCAGGACGACATCGAGATTTTTCAGTCCGTTGATGAAGTTGGACCGGAACCGGCGCGGCGCCGATTGCACCGCGAAACCGGCGACACGCTCGGCAAGGATGCCGAAGGCCACCCGCAGCTGCATTTCCGCAAGGCGCGAGCCGACGCAGACGTGCTGCCCGGTGCCGAAGCCGAGATGCTGGATGTTGCCGCGTCCGACGTCGAAGCGGTGCGGATCGGGAAACACGCTCTCGTCGCGGTTGGCGGCGATGTACCACATGACCACCTTGTCGCCCTTCGCGACGGCCTGTCCGCCGATCACGGTATCCGCCATGGCGGTGCGGCGCATGTGCATGACGGGGCTGGCGTGGCGCACCATCTCGCGCACGGCATTCCTGAGCAGGTCCGGCTCGGCGCGGATGCGGTCCCACTGGTCGGGGTTCTCGGCAAAGGCGACCACGCTGTGGCTGAGCGAATTGCGCGTCGTCTCGTTGGCCCCGACCAGCGCGAGGATCATGTTGCCGGTGAACTCGCGCAGCGTGACCGGCTCGCCGTTCACGTCCATGGTTGCCAGCAGGGTGGCGAGGTCCTGCCCCGGTCGGGCCCGGCGTTCCTCGAACAGGGCGCCGCAGAAGGCCATGAACTCGCCGAGAACGGCCGCCATCGCTTCGGGAGACTGGCGAAAATCGGGATCGTCCTCGCCCACGAAGGCATTGGTCCAGTCGTAGAGCTTGACCCACATGTCGGCAGGCAGGTCGAACAGTTCGCACAGGGTCAGCAGCGGCAGCGGCGCCGACAGCAGGGGGACCAGATCGACCGTCTCTCCCAGCGGGATCCTGTCCACCAGCGCGAGGCAGCGCTCGCGGATGCGCTCCTCGATTCCGGCGAGCCGCCCCGGCGCGAGCGCGGGCATGATGAACTTGCGGTACTGGGTATGCCTGGGCGGATCGACCGAGATGAAGGGCGTGCCGATGGCCGATTCCCCCGCCCCGGTCAGCCCCACGTCGTTCTCGTTGAAGATGCGGTGGCCGCCGTTCTCGCGTGCCGAGGAGAACAGCGCGGGATTGCGCGAAACCTCGACGATGTCGGCATAGCGGGTCAGCGACCAGAACCCCGCGCCGTCGCTTTCCGGGGTCCAGCAGACCGGATTTTCACGGCGCAAGCGTTCGAACACCTCGTGCGGCGCGCGGTCCAGATAGAGATCGGGATCCTTGAGGTCGGGAGCGGAAGGCGCCGAAGCGGGGGCTGCAGGCATCACCGGGCGGCTCCTCAGAAGCTCAGGCGGGCGGTCACGCCGTACGTGCGCGGCGCGGCAGGGACGAGCAGGTTGTAGGTGAAGCCCGCGCCGCGCAAGTCGAGGCCATAGGCAAGGACCTTGCGGTTGAAGGCATTGTTGATCCAGGTGCGGATCTGGACGTTGTCGTGCTCCCAGACCAGCGCCGCATCGACCTTTGCATAGGCGCGCTGCTGAAGCTCGGAATTGACCTGGCCGGTGCCCGCCACGTCGGTGGTGTTGAACGGCGAGAAGTACTGGCGGCTGAAGTAGTTGACCGTGGGCGAGAACGTGACGGTATCCCGGCTGCCGTCGATGATCTTCCAGTCGAAACCGAGCTGCGCGGTCCAGTGCGGCGCGAAGGGCAGGGCGTTTCCGGAGAGGTCGACACCCTGCAGCGTGAGGTCCTTGTAGGTCGCATGCAGGTAGCCTGCCGAGGCGTTGATCACGAAGCGGGGCGCCGCCCGCAGGGTCGCTTCCACTTCACCGCCATAGACTTCCGCCTTGGGCGCGTTGACCAGGATATTGACCGGACCGGCGCGCAGATCCTGCACCTGCTGGTTGCGATAGTCGTAATAGAAACCGGCGGCCGACAGCGTCAGGGCATTGTCCAGCAGCCTGCCCTTGACGCCCGCTTCGTAGGCATTCACGCGCTCCGGCTCGACGTAGTTGACGCCCGAGGAGGAGGTGTAGCTGCCGCCGTTGAAGGCGCCCGACCGGTATCCCCGGCTGTAGCTGGCATAGACCAGCATGCCGCTGTCGAACGTATAGCTCAGGGCGGCGCGGCCGGTCAGGGCGTTGTTCTTGCCGTCGAGGTTGAAGCGGGCACCCGGATCATAGGCGCAGGTGCCCGGCGCGGTGTCGCACGGCACGGTAGTGGCGATCGGCGTCATCGCATCGTCGACGCCGCCGGCGAAGAGGAAGGCGTAGCCATCGCGGTACTTGGCGCGATCCCAAGTGTAGCGCGCGCCGAGCGTCAGCACGAGCTTGTCGGTCAGGTCGTAGTCGCCCTGAAGGAATACCGCATAGGATCGGCGATCCTGACGGTAGTGCTGGAAGAATCCGCCGTCGACGCCCGCGCCGAGCGCGCTGCCGATGTTGAAGCGGTTGTCGGTGACAGTGCGATCCCAGCCATAGAACAGGCCGCCGACCAGCTTGAGCGCATCGCCGTCGTAGTTGACGCGCGTTTCCTCGCTGAACTGGCGGAAATTCGACTTCCAGTGGATGTCGAGAACGTCCTGCGGCGATCCGTCCGCCGCCTGGGCCAGATCGAGCTTGCCGCCATCGTAGGAGGTGATCGACGTCACCGTCACCGTGGGACTGAGTTCGAGCGAGACGTTGGCCGCCGCGCCCCAGGCATTGGTGCGGCTGAGGCCGACGCGGTTCTCGTTCACCTCGAAGAAGCCCAGACCCGAGGCGGCGCGCTCGCTCGGGATGCCGAGCGGGGTCGCCTGCGTGCCTCGGTCGCGTCCGGCATAGGCGCGGATCTTGATGTCGAGCGCGCCGTTGCCGGGCTTGGCGCGCAGGGCCACGCGGCCCTGCAACGTGTTCACGCTGTTGGCGTCGGGACCGCCGGGGTAGACGTTGCTGATCTGGCCGTCGCCCTTTTCGTAATTGATGGCGGCGCGCAGGCCGAGCTGATCCTCGACCATGGTGGTCTCGATCGCGCCCTGTGCCTTGAACGTGTTGAAGTTGCCGTAGCCGGCCTCGACGTAGCCCTCGGTTCCTTGCAGCTTGGGCTGGCGGGTGATGAAGTTGATGGCGCCGCCGGTGGTATTGCGCCCGAACAGGGTTCCTTGCGGGCCGCGCAGCACTTCCACGCGGTCCAGATCGAACAGGCCCATCCCGTGGCTGGTGCGCGCGGCGATGTAGACGTCGTCGATGTAGACGCCGACGGGAGAGGCCTGGTTGGCATTGAACTCGTTCGCGACACTGATGCCGCGCAGCGAGAAGTTGGGTTGGGTGCGACCGAAGGAGCTGCTGACCTGCAGGTTGGGCACTGCCGTGGCCAGCGAGGCGGAATTGGAAATCCCCTTGGTTTCGAGAGTATCTCCGCCCAGCGCGGAAATGGCGAGAGGGACATTGAGAAGCGACTGCGAACGGCGCTGCGCGGTCACGATGATGTCGCCGGGTGCGGCCTGCTGGGGGGCTTCGACTTCCTGAGGCGCAGGCGCCGCTTCCTGAGCGACAGCGATGTTGGAAACGCCGCAGCACAGGACGGCGGACGCAATTCTCCCGGCAGTGATCTTCATGTGTACCTCTCCTCCCATGCCCCGTTTTTGTTCGAGGGGCTTTCGGGTTGGCTCCTTGGTAACGAAGGCCTGCGCGATTGGCTTTACCCGGGCTTGATACCGATTTTGGCATTTCTTGCGCTTGTCTTGAGCTGGACCGGCTCCGGGCTTCAGTGTCGCGGTCAAGCCGGGCGTCAGCGCCTGAAGCCAGTTCCGGACGGCCCTGCAAAAGAGGCCCGCCGGTATCGATTGCGGAGAGATTTCACCCATGCATCCCAGGCACTTTGCCGTCAGCCATGCGAGCCGTCCCGCTCTGGTCATTCCCGAGGCGGGCGAGACCGTGACCTATGGCGAGCTGGAATCCGCGGCCAATCGCGGCGCCCATTTCCTGCGCGCGATCGGGTGCAGGCGGGGCGAGGTCGTCGCGGTGCTCATGGACAATGAGAGCGCGATCTTCGAAGTGAGCTGGGCGGCGCAGCGCACGGGGCTCTACCTGACCAGCATTTCCACGAAGCTGAGCGCCGCCGAAATCGCCTATATCCTGAAAGACGCCAATGCCCGCGTCCTGGTCGCGTCGGACCGGCTGGCGGAGCTGGCGGCGGCGGCGCTGCGCGAGGTTCCGGGCGCTGCGGGTTATGTCGTCAATACCGCCGCGCAGGGGCTGGGCGGCTGGCGGGACGCGGCTGCACGTTTCCCCGAAACGCCCGTGGCGGATGAAAGCGCCGGAACCGACATGCTCTATTCTTCGGGCACGACCGGACGGCCCAAGGGCGTAAAACCACCGCTCCCGCAAGGCCCGCTCGATGAAACGACCCCGCTCGAGACGATGGGAACAGGCCTCTACGGGATGAGCGAGGAGACGATCTATCTGTCGACCTCGCCGCTCTACCATGCCGCTCCGCTGCGCTGGGCGATGACGATCCACCGGCTTGGCGGCACGGTTGTCGTCATGCAGCGCTTCGATGCCGAAGCCGCGCTGGCGATGATCGAGGCGCACCGTATCACCCACGCCACCTGGGTGCCGACGCACTTCGTCAGGCTGCTCAAACTTCCCCCGCCAGTCCGCGCCCGCCACGATCATTCCTCGCTGCGTGCCGTGATCCACGCCGCGGCGCCGTGTCCGGTCGCGGTCAAGCAGGCGATGATCGACTGGTGGGGGCCTATCGTGCACGAATACTATTCGGGCACCGAATGCTGCGGCATCACGGCGCTGGCCTCGGACGAGTGGCTGGCAAGGCCGGGCTCGGTGGGCAAGGCCGTGCTGGGCAATGTCCGGATTCTCGGGCCGGACGGCGAGGAACTGCCGGCGGGCGAGACGGGCGACGTCTATTTCGCCGACGGCCCTGCGTTCGCCTATCACAACGACCCGGAAAAGACCGCCGCTGCCATCAATGCCCGGGGCTGGGCGACACTTGGGGATGTCGGGCATGTCGACCGGGACGGTTATCTCTATCTGACCGACCGTCGCAGCTTCATGATCATTTCGGGCGGGGTGAACATCTACCCGCAGGAGATCGAGAACTGTCTGGTCACCCACCCCAGGGTTGCCGACGTCGCCGTGATCGGCGTTCCGGACGAGGACCTGGGCGAAAGGGTCATGGCGGTGGTGCAATTGGCGCCCGGCGTGGTCGCGGGGCCCGAGCTGGCGGACGAACTGGCGGACGAACTGGCAGGCTTCACCCGCTCCGCGCTGGGCGGGGTCAAGACACCCAAGGCATTCGTGTTCCGGGATGAACTGCCGCGCGAGCCGACGGGAAAGCTCATGAAACGCAAGCTCATCGACGAGTTCCGCGCCGCATGAGCGGCGCAGCGCAGGGCTGACCCATGGAACGCCGCATCTTCGAAGTGGAGCATGCCCTGTTCCGCGCCTCCGTCGCCCGCTTCATGGCTGCCGAAATTGCCCCGCATGCCGAACGCTGGCGCCGCGAGGGGATCGTCGAGCGCGAGGCCTACCTGAAAGCCGGGGCAGCGGGGCTCCTCTGCCTGTGGGCGGATACCGCCCATGGCGGCGCGGGGATGGAGGACCTGCGCTTCGACCAGATCGTCATCGAGGAGAACGTGCGCGGCGGGGAGACGGGGTTCTATCTCCATCTCCACAGCAACCTCGCGGCGCCCTATATCGCGAAACTCGGCGCGCCTGCCCTGCGCGACCGGCTGATGCCGAAGATCATTGCCGGGCAGACCATCCTTGCCATCGCCATGACCGAAGCGGGCGGGGGAAGCGATCTGCGCGCGATCCGGACCCGGGCGGTGCGCGATGGCGATGGCTGGCGGCTCAACGGCGCCAAGACCTACATCTCCAATGGCATTCTTGCAGACGCCGTGGTCGTTGCTGCGCGGACGGGGGCGGCACGTAAGGAGGAGGCGGGCGGCGGGCAGATCGGCCTCTTCGTGGTCGAGCGCGGAATGGCCGGTTTCGAGCGGGGGCGCAGGCTTGGCAAGATGGGGCTCGCCGCGCAGGATACCGCCGAGCTGTTCCTGAGCGATGTGCAGGTTCCCGCCGAAAACCTGCTGGGCGATCCCGCGCGCGGATTGGCCGTGCTGATCGAATTCCTGGCGACCGAGCGCCTGATCGCCGCCATCGCCAGCATGGCCGCCGCGCAGACGGCGCTGGCCCTGACCACGGACTTCGTGAAGACCCGGATCGCGTTCGGTCGTCCCGTTGGCCTGTTCCAGCACAACCGCTTTCGTCTGGCGGCGCTGAAGGCGCGGATCGACGCCGCGCAGGTGTTTGTCGATCAGCTGGTGCTGCTGGCCAATGCCGGGCAGCTTTCCGGCGAAGCGGCCGCCGCCGCCAAGCTCATCGCCAGCGAACTGGAGGGCGAGATGACCGACCTCGGCGTGCAACTGCATGGCGGCGCCGGGTACATGGACGAATTCCGCATCAGCCGCATGTATACCGACGCGCGGATCAGTCGCATCTTTGCCGGACCGAACGAGATCATGCTGGAAATCATCGCCCGCGGCATGGGGTTCGACGAGCGGGACTGGCCGGGCCGAGATCACAAAACGTAAAAATCGATGCAAATTTTTGACAAGGCATCTCGCCGTGAATTGGGGTATCCCTCTCGGATCGAAAGAGCAGCCTGACTGCCGAAACGGGAAGAGGAATGGATACGCATGAGCGTTCCTGACGGGCATTCGCGGCCCTTGCGGTGGCGGCCATGATGGCGGGTCGCGGCATGGACGTGCCTCACGTCTGGCATGGCGAGGCCATAATCGCCGACACGTTGCAGCGCGGTCCGGAAGTCAGCCTGGCATCGACCGACGGCCGCTGGCGTTTCAGCCGCTGGCGCCAGTTTGTCGGCAGCTACGCCCTGCCGGGGCTGCCCGATCCGCTGTTCGTGGTCCAGCTCGCCGGCAAGACCAGCGTGCGGACCTGGGAGCGGGACGGGTGGAGCGAGGACGCATCCTATCCCGGCGCGGCGACGATCGTACCGGCGACGATGGCGACGCGCTGGCTGGTCGACGGCGAGCTCGATGTCGTGACGCTCAGCATCGATGCGGACGAACTGCGCTCGGCGGCCGTGCTCGACCAGTTTTCCCACATGCGCTTTGCCTTCAACGATCCCCTTGGCTCGGCCTTGTCGCGCCAGATCCTGGCCGAACTCTACGAGCCGGAATCGGGCGCGCGCGATATCTACGTGGCGTCGCTGATCGATGCGCTCAAGCACCACATGATGCGTGGTCCGCGAAAGACGCTCGCGGCGGATTTTCCGACGTCGGCCTTCTCCTCCTACCGCATTCACCACATCATGGATTCGGTGAGGCAGAAGCCCGAGGCGGAGCACAATCTGGAAAACATGGCGGCGAAAGCGGGAATCACCGCTTCCCACTTCTGCCGCGTGTTTCGCAAGGCGACAAACATGACGCCGCACCAGTTCGTCCTCAAGGTGCGGCTGGAACGGGCGCAACAGCTTCTTTCGCAGTCCGAAACCCCCATGAACGCCATCGCCGAAATGCTCGGATTCACCAGCCAGAGCAGCTTCAACCGGGCGTTCCTCAGGTTCGCCGGCGAAACGCCGACCGCTTTCCGCAACCGCCGAGGGGCCGGCAGTCGGGGCTGGGCCGCAAACGCATGAACGGCCTGGGGCGGCGTGGACGGGCGATCCGCGGCCATCGCATCGCATGTACCTCCCCTTTTATGGCCGTCGATTGTTCGTGTAATGTCGGTGCAGGACGGGTGCAGGCCGAAGCGTGGGTTGCGTGAAATTCGGGTTGCCGCTCGCCAGCCGTCGTTGACGTCCGGTGCATGCATCGGATTGACGGCGGCGGCGTACTTGTAGGTCGCGGAATTGCCGAACTATTTCATCTCCACGAAACTGGTGGAGAAAGCCCGTGCGATTGCGTCTGATAGTGTGCTGCCCCCTGGTCCCGGGACTGATGCTGGCGGGCTGTGGCGGTTCGAGACCTGCCGGCGAGGCGGGGTACGAGGCGATGGCGGGGAACGCCGAAAGCGGCGAGCGATACGATGGCAAGGCGGTCAGCCCGATCCACCGGGTCGCGAGCGAGCCGGTCTCGACGTTCGCGGTCGATGTCGACACGGGCTCCTATGCCAATGTCCGGCGCATGCTGATGGGCGGTCAGCCGGTGCCGCCCGAGGCGGTGCGGACCGAGGAAATGATCAACTATTTCCGCTATGACTATCCCGCCCCGACAGACCGCTCCACGCCCTTCAGCGTGACCACCGATCTTGCCGTCACCCCGTGGAATCCGCAGACCCGCCTGCTGCGCATCGGCCTGCGCGGTTACGATGCCCCGCGCGCGCAGCGGCCGGCGGCGAACCTCGTGTTCATGGTCGACGTTTCGGGTTCGATGGATGCGCCGGACAAGCTGCCGCTGGTCAGGCAGGCCTTGTCGATCCTTGCCGAGGGCCTGCGCGCGGACGACAGCGTTTCCATCCTCACCTACTCGGGTTCGGTGGAGACGCTGATCGAGGGCAGCCACGATCCGGCAGCGATCAGGGCGGCGCTGTCCGGGCTGACGGCCGGGGGCGGCACGGCGGGCGGTCCGGCCCTGTCGATGGCCTACGAGCTGGCCCGTGCGCATCGCATCCCGGGCGGCATCAACCGGATCGTCATGGCCACCGACGGGGACTTCAACCTTGGTCTGTCGGACCAGAAGGGGCTTGAGGCCATGGTCCGCCAGAACCGCGAAGACGGCATCAGCCTGACCACGCTCGGCTTCGGGCAGGGCAATTACAACGATGCGATGATGGAGGCGGTCGCCGATCTCGGCAACGGCAACCACGCCTATATCGACAGCGCCATGGAGGCGCGCAAGGTGCTGGACGAGGAACTGTCCTCCACCCTGTTCACCATCGCCAGGGACGTGAAAGTGCAGGTGGAGTTCAATCCGGCGGCGGTCGGCGAGTACCGCCTGATCGGCTATGAGAACCGCGCGCTGCGCGAGGAGGACTTTGCCGACGACAAGGTGGACGCGGGCGAGATCGGGGCGGGGCATCAGGTCACCGCGCTCTACGAGATCGTGCCTGCCGGTCAGCAGGGGTGGTTGCCGGCGCGTCGGTATGCCGCCAATGGCGCGCCGCCGCCGGTTCCGGCCGGCGATGCCTCCGAAGCGGCGACCGTGCGGCTGCGCTACAAGTTGCCGGATGGCACCGAAAGCCGGTTGATCGAGGTGCCGGTGGCGGCGGGCCGTCTTGCGGCGGCAAAGGCGCCGACGGGGGACATGGCCTTTGCCATTGCGGTGGCCGCTTTCGGGCAGAAGCTGCGCGGCGATACCCGGCTGGGCCGGTTCGACTATGGCGACATCGCGAGCCTGGCGGGGCCGCAGGGCGATTACTGGCGCAAGGAGTTCGTGGAACTGACGCGGCTTGCCGCCAGCCGCGCGCCTGCCGGGACGGAGACTTCCGCCGCCGAGTAACGCGGCGACTTTCCCCACGATCGCGCGCGTTCCTCTGGCCAGCCCGATCCGCCCGTGCCATCAGGGCGGATCGGCGCAGGGCCGGATCGAAGGTACAGCAAGAATGACAGGCATTTCCGAGGCCACGCCAGCCAGCGCGCGGCCGATGGCGGAACTCACGCTGCGCGGCGTGCTGCTGGGCGGGGCGATCACCCTGCTGTTCACGGCGGCGAACGTCTATCTCGGGCTCAAGGTCGGGCTGACCTTTGCGACCTCGATTCCCGCCGCCGTCATCTCGATGGCGATCCTGCGCATGCTGGGCAATTCGACGATCCTGGAAAACAACATCGTCCAGACCGTGGCGAGTGCGGCGGGCACGCTGGCGGCGATCATCTTCGTGTTGCCGGGGCTCGTCATGATCGGCTGGTGGCAGGGCTTCCCTTATTGGACCACGGCGGCGATCACCGGCACCGGCGGTATCCTGGGCGTGCTGTTCTCGGTGCCGCTGCGCCGCGCGCTGGTGGTCGATACACCGCTTCCCTATCCCGAAGGCCATGCCGCCGCCGAAGTGCTGCGGGTCGGTTTCGCCAGCGAGCAGGGCGCGGCGGAGAGTGCCAGGGGCCTCTCGGTGCTGGCCTGGAACACGGTGGCCTCGGCCGCCTTCGCGATCCTGACGCAGACCAAGCTGATTGCCGCCGAAGCTTCGGTGTGGTTCCGCACCGGGGCCGGGGCGACCGGCATTTCCGGCGGGCTTTCGTTTGCGCTGCTGGGGGTCGGCCATCTCGTCGGGATCTCGGTGGGCATGGCGATGCTGCTGGGCCTTGTCGTCGGCTGGTGGGTGCTGCTGCCGATGCTGACCGCCAATCATCCGATGCCGGGTGCCAGCGTGGAAGACTGGGCGGGCAGCGTGTTCAGCGCCGATGTGCGCTTCTTCGGCGCGGGGGTGATTGCGGTTGCCGCCATCTGGACGCTGCTGCGCATCGCCGGGCCGGTGGTTTCGGGCGTGCGCTCGGCGCTGGCGGCCAGCCGGGCGCGCAGTGCCGGGCAGGAACTGGCGCTGGAAGAGCGCGACATGCCGATCGGCATCGTCGCTGCCGCGACGATGGCGATGCTGGTGCCCATCGGCATCCTGCTCACCAGCGTGCTGTCGGGCGGACCGCTGGCCGGTTCCTCGCTCCTTCTGGTGGGCGGCGCGCTGCTGTTCGTGCTGGTGATCGGCCTCTTGATCGCGGCGGTCTGCGGCTACATGGCGGGCCTGATCGGGGCGTCGAACTCGCCGGTCTCGGGCATCGGCATCCTTGCCGTGGTGGCCGCCTCGATCCTGCTGGTGGGCCTGTTCGGGCGTGACCAGAACGCGGATACGGCGGCGGCGCTCGTCGCCTATGCGCTGATCGTCACCGGCGTGGTGTTCGGCGTGGCGACGATCTCCAACGACAACCTGCAGGACCTCAAGACCGGCCAGCTGGTCGGCGCGACGCCGTGGAAGCAGCAGGTGGCGCTGGTTATCGGCGTGGTGTTCGGTTCGCTGGTGATTCCGCCGGTGCTGAACCTGCTGAACATGACCGTCGGTTTTGCCGGAGCGCCCGGCGCGACCGCCGAGGCCCTGCCTGCCCCGCAGGCGGCGCTGATCTCGGCGCTGGCCAAGGGCGTGCTGGGCGGCGATCTCAACTGGGCGATGATCGGCTGGGGCGCGGCGGCGGGCGCGGCCTTCGTGGCGCTCGACGAAGTGCTGGGGCTGACGGGCCGCCTGCGGCTGCCGCCGCTGGCGGTCGGCATCGGCATCTACCTGCCGATGAGCGTGATCCTGCCCACCGTCACCGGCGCGATCGTCGGCTGGTTCTACGACCGCTGGGCCGCGCGCCGCGCCGATCCCGAGTTTGCCCACCGCATGGGCGTGCTGACCGCGACGGGCCTCATCGTTGGCGAAAGCCTGTGGGGTGTCGGCTTCGCGCTGATCGTCTGGGCGACCAACAGCGAGGCGCCGCTGGCGCTGGTGGGCGCCCTTGGCAAGATCCCGCTGGTGGCGGGCACGGTGCTGTTCGTGCTGATGGTGGCCGGGCTCTACCGGCGCACGCGGGGGCTGGTTACCGCCCCCGCCGCGTAAGACGGCACCGGCCGGTGCGCACCGGCCGGATCATCGCGAATTAGTCGGCGCGTACGGCTCCAACATGCGCAACGCCGCGCGTGGCGGCGAGCATTTCCTGGCGGTGCCGCTCGCGATAGGAGGCGCGCTGTTCGTCCGTGCGTTCGGCGTGGCAGGCCGGGCAGCACACGCCTTCCTCGTAGAGCGGGGAGGCGACGTCCTCGGCGTTTACCGGGCGGCGACAGGCGTGGCACAGCACGTGCGAACCTTCGACAAGGCCGTGGCCGATCGTCACCCGCTGGTCGAACACGAAGCATTCGCCGCGCCACAGGCTCTCGTCCTCGGGCACGGTTTCGAGGTACTTCAGGATGCCGCCCTTGAGGTGGTAGACTTCGTCGATGCCTTCCTGCTTGAGGAACGCGGTCGATTTCTCGCAGCGGATGCCGCCGGTGCAGAACATCGCGACCTTGGGCGTCCTGCCCGCTGCCGCTGCGGCGCTCTCGGCCATCAGGCGGTCGCGTTCGGCGCGGAACCAGGCGGGAAAGTCACGGAAAGTGGCGGTTTTCGGGTCGATGGCGCCTTCGAACGTGCCCACCGCCACTTCGTAGTCGTTGCGGGTATCGATGACGATGGTGTCGGGATCGGCGATCAGCGCGTTCCAGTCCTGCGGCTCGACATAAGTGCCCACGACGGCCAGCGGATCGACTTCGGGCTCGCCCATGGTCACGATCTCGCGCTTCAGGCGCACTTTCATGCGGTGGAACGGCATCGCCGAAGCGCGCGAGAACTTGACGTCGAGGTCGGCGCAATCGGGCAGCGCGCGGATGTGGTCCAGCACCGCGGCGATGCCCGCGTCGCTGCCGGCGATGGTGCCGTTGATCCCCTCATGCGCCAGCAGCAGGGTGCCGCGGATGCCGTTATCGCGGCACACCTGGTCAAGCGGATCGCGCAAGGCGGCGAAGTCCGCGAACGGGGTAAAGCGGTACAGCGCGGCCACGCAGAAGGTGGCCGCTTCGGAGTCGCGGCTGAGGGTATCCATCGCGCGCCCATAGCGTGAACGCGTTCAGACTTCTACGCTGTCGTCCTCGTCTTCGTCCTCGGCGGTCCATTCGGACAAGTCGGCGGACTGGCCGATCAGCGCGAGGCCGTGGGCGATCGAGGTCAGTTCGTCGCCGGTGGCAATCCGGCCTTCGCCGAAGCGGCGTTCGAACAGCGCGCGCACGGCCGGGATCAGCGAGGAGCCGCCGGTCAGGAACACGTGGTCGATCTGGTCCGGCTGCAACCCGGCCTTGGCCAGCGCGCGGTCGACGGTCTGGTCGATGCGCTGGAGGTCGGGGGCGATCCAGCGCTCGAAATCGGCGCGGCTGACGTCGGCGTCGATGGTGAGGTTGTCGCTCTCGAAGCGCAGCGCGCCCTGCTCGGCGCCCGACAGCGCCCGCTTGAGCCGGCCGACCGCCTCGTAAAGCCCGAAGCCCAGTTCATGCTCGACCACCGCGATCATGCGGTCGATGGCGGCAGGGTCGGTGGCGCCGTGCCTGAGGCGGGCCAGCTGCTCCAGCGTGCGGCGGTTGCGCATCAGCGCGAGGCGCGACCAGTCGCCGAAATCGGCGAAGTGGCCGGGCGGAATTTCCAGCACCTTGTCGAACGAGCGGTAAGTACCGCCCTTGCCGAGCAGCGGCAGGACCAGATGGTCCATGATCCGGTAGTCGAAACGGTCACCGGCAATGCCGATGCCGGCCGCGCCCAGCGGCACGCAGCGCCGCGCGGCGCCGGGCGCCTCGACCCGGACGATGGAAAAGTCGCTGGTGCCGCCGCCGAAGTCGGCCACCAGCAAGGTCGCCGGTTCGGACAGGCGCGAGGCAAAGCTGAAGGCGGCGCCCATCGGTTCGTAGACGTAGTGGACCGGGCGGCCGAGCATCGCGAACATCGCGTCGTAGCGCTTGCGGGCCAGCGCCGCGTCAGGCCGCGCGCCGACGTAGCGCACCGGGCGGCCGATCACGATCCGCTCTGGCAGGTCACGCAAGGAGGCGCCGCCGTGGGCCATCAGGTGGGTGAGGAACACTTGCCCGAGTTCCTCGAAGCGCAGGCGCTTTTCGAACAGGTTGGCATGTTCGAAGGTGGCGCTTGCCGCGACCGACTTGAACGATTGCAGGAAGCGCGAGCCTTGCGGGAAGTCAAGGAATTCGGCGATGGCCCAGGGGCCTGCCTCATGGGCCAGCCCGCCTGGGAACGGGCCGCCCTTCACCGCATCGTCCTGCCAGAAGCACAACGCCGAGCGGAACACCGAGGACGGCCCGCCGGGTGCCGCGAACTCGACGAGGTCTGCCTCGCCCGGCGCGCCGGAGAGGGCGATGACCGAATTGGTCGTGCCGAAGTCGATGCCGACGGAGGAGGGCGCGGTCATGGGGGATCCTTGAAACGGTCTTGGGAGCAGGGGCTTCGCGAACGCTGGCACAGGAATCTCGCCAGCGAAAGCGGGCGGCGCCTATTGCAGTCCTTTTGCGGTCCCGCAAGCCATGGCGCAAACGACTTCCCCCGCGCGCCTGCGGGGAGGCGCGCGGGGGAAGCGGGTCTGGTCAGGGTGCGGGGCTTTCGCCCGCTTATCGGTTTACCAGGTGAAGCCGATGGTCCCCTGCACCGTGCGGCGGCTGCCGTACCAGCACCAGCTGTAGTTGGCGTAGCAGCTCGTCAGGTACTTCTTGTCGAACAGGTTGGTGACGTTGGCCGAGAGCGTCACGCGCTCCATGCCGGTGCCGAGCTTGGCGAGGTTGTAGCGCAGCAGCGCATCGAACACCGTGTAGGACGGGGTGTTGTAGGGCGTCTCGGTGCCGTCGGCATTGGTGTAGAGATCGGCGTAGGTGCGGTCCACGTGGCGCACGCCGCCGCCGATCGTGAGGCCTTCGGCCGCGCCCGACTTGGGCGACCATTCGAGATTGGCGCTCACGCCGCCGCGGCCGACGGTGGCAAGGCCGCGGCCCTGGCGGTTGGCGTAGACGTCCTCGATGTCCTTCACGTCCTGCGTGCTGTAGGCGAGGCGGAAGCTGAGGTCATAGGGCAGCGAGCCGCTTGCCTCCAGTTCGAACCCGCGCGAGCGGACCTTGCCGATCTGCTGCGAGGTGTAGGTCACCGGGTCGGAGACGATCACGTTGGTCTGGCGGATGTTGAACCAGGCGCCGCTGATCAGGATATCGGTGCCCGGAACCGTGTACTTGGCGCCGATTTCCAGCTGCTTGCCGAGCGAAGGATCCGCCAGCGAGCCGTCTTCCAGCAGCGTCGTGCCCTGCGGTTCGAACGAGGTCGAATAGCTCACGTAAGGCGAGAGGCCGATGCTGGTCTTGTAGAGGGCGCCGGCGCGGTAGGTGAACTTGCTGTCCTTCTTGACCACGCCTGCCTGCGTGGCGCGGGCCCAGTCCTGGCGGCCGCTGAGGATCACCCTGAGGGCGCCCAGCGAGATCTCGTCCTGCGCATAGACGCCCTGCTGGCGCTGGCGCGCGGTGACGAGCGTGGGATCGGCATAGCCGACCAGGCTGTAGTTGAGCACGTGGTAGGGATCGCTCGGCGTATCCATGGTGCCGTAGACGGGGTCGTAGGCATCGATGGTGGTGCCGCCGCCGAAGGCAAAGAGTTCGCGCGAGTGGGCGACCTGCCGGTCGGCGCCGAACATCAGCGCGTGGTGCAGCGGGCCGGTGTCGACTTCGCCGGAGAGGCGGTTGTCGTACGTCCAGTTGTTGAGGCTCTCGTCGGTCGCGTAGGAATAGCGGGTGTAGAGCGTCGGATCGGTGTCGGGGGCGGCCTGCGGGCCGCCGGTGTAGACGAGGCCGAGCTCGCTCGACACGTACTGGTAGCGCGCCGAGGAACGGAACTTCCAGCCGCCGCCGAAATCGTGGTTCAGGATGTAGGTCAGGCCGAACTGCTCGCGGCTGAAGCGGTCGTTCGGCTCGCCGCCGTAGAACGAGGTGGGCAGCTTGCCGGCCTCGTTGGCGATCAGCGTGCCGACGGCGGGGAAGGCGCCGTAGTTGCCGTTGTAGGGATCGTGCGAATAGGCGGCCAGCACGGTGAAGTCGGTCGAGGTGCCCGCGCCCAGCGTCACCGCGCCCGATACGGTCTGGCGTTCGCGCTTGCCGAAGTCCTGCTGGGTGTCGGCGCCGTTGGCGCTGCCGTAGAGGCGCCACAGCACGCTGCCGTCGCCATCGCCGATCTTGCCGCCGACATCGGCGTCGAAGCGGTAGAGGTTGTACGTGCCGTAGCTGGCCGAGGCGGCGCCGTAGAAATCACGGTCGATCGGCAGCTTGCTCTGTTCGTTGACGAAGCCGCCCGGGCTCGACGCGCCGTAGAGCGCCGAGGCGGCGCCCTTGACGATCTCGATGCTGTCGATGCGCGAGACGTCGACCTGCGGCACGGCATAACCGGTGCCGCTGGAAAACATCTTGAGGCCGTCGAGGTAGGTCGGCACGTCGAAGCCGCGCAGCTTGAACTGGTCGTAGACTTCGGCCGAAGTGCCGCGCGTCTCCGGGGTCACGCCGGCAACGTAGCGCATCGCCTGGTTGAGGCTCTGCAGGCCGAGCCCGGCAATGTCGCTGGAGGTGATGACGCTGATCGACTGCGGGGTGTCGGCGATCGGCAGGGTCGACTTGGTGGCGGCGTTGATCGTCTGTACGCCGCGTTCGGCGGTCACGACGATGTCATCGCGGCGGGGGCGGGCGTTTTCCGCGCCGTCGGCACCGGAATCTGCGTCTGCGGCTGCGGCTGCGGCGGAGAAGAGCGTTGCCGCGAGCAGGCCGGTGGCGGCGCCAACCAGCAGTCGGCTGCGAACCGTGTTGAAAGTCATCGTGTACGAACCCTGAGCTGTTATTGGAGTCGCGTCCCTTTCGCTGGCGGCTAGAGATATTGCGATACATTCGCAATAGCAAAAATGGAAAACCGGGTTGCCGTTCCGCGTCTTGCGGGGCGCGGTGCGGCTGGTGCTTCAGGCGAGGAAGAGGGTGTCGCCCCGCCGCTGCGGCCGCAGTCCGAACAGCGCGCCGATCAGTTCGAGCGACTGTTGCGGCTGGTCGAGCCGGAACCGTCCGCTGAAGGTAAGGCGCCCCAGCTTGGGATCGGCGATCCGCATCGGCACCGGGCTGTAGCGGGCAAGCCGTTCCACCGCGAAGCCGAGCGGCATGGCATCGGCATCGAGCCAGTCGTCCTGCCAGTCCGCCCTGGCGGCGGGATCGAAGCGGCCGCTGGTCACCCGTGCAGCGCCCCCGTTTTCGTCCCCGTTCCCGGCCCCGTTCCCGCCCCCATTGCTCTCGACCAGCGCCCAGCGGTGCGCCGACACTTCGAGCCTGTCGCGCTGCGGCACCTCGAGCCCGACCCGGCCCGAGAACACCCGCAGTTCGCTGGCCCGGGCCAGCCGGTCGACACTGAAGCTGGTGCCGAGCGCAACCATGGCGGCATGCGGGGTGTGGACGGCGAAGGGACGGGCGGGATCGTGGCGGACGTCGAAGCGGGCCGCGCCCTGTTCGAGCACGACCCGGCGCGCGGATTGCGAGAAGTCCACCGCCACGCGCGAGGCGGCATCGAGCAGCAGCCCGGAGCCGTCCGGCAAGGTCAGCCGGCGCCGCTCGCCGACCTTGCTGGCAAACCGCAGCGGCGCCGGGGCGTCGGGCGCTGCGGCCTCCATGAACCCGTAACCGGCAAGCGGCAGCGCCAGTGCCCCGGCGATACCGGCGGCAAGCGCTTGCCTGCGGGTCAGGGCCGGGCGGGCCGGTACCTGCAGGCGCCTGCGCGGGCGGAGCGCGTGGCTCGTGTCCGGGCGCAAGC
This sequence comes from Novosphingobium sp. KA1, assembly GCF_017309955.1. Lineage (NCBI taxonomy): Bacteria > Pseudomonadati > Pseudomonadota > Alphaproteobacteria > Sphingomonadales > Sphingomonadaceae > Novosphingobium > Novosphingobium sp. KA1. The sequence continues at coordinate 144,728 of NZ_CP021248.1, forward strand.
CGGGCAGCGGCGGCAACCCGGCCGCGGCACGCGCCTCGCAGGCCTCGATCAGCGCGCTGTCGCCCATCAGGCGGCGCATGCGGGCAAAGGCGCGGGCATGGCTGGCGGATTCTTCCAGCCAGGCGGCCAGTTCGCGGCGCTCGTCGGGGGTGAGGTCGCCGAACCGGTCGGCCCAGTCCGCGGCCAGTTCCAGCGTATCGTTGAGGGGCTTGTCCATTGTCTTGTCAGTCCTCTGCGGCCGTCTCGAGATCGCTCTCGAGCGCCAGCGCAAGGTCGGCCATGGCGCGCACGAGGTGCTTTTTCACGGCTTCGAGGCCGAGCCCCAGTTCCTCGGCGATGTCCTGCCGCGATTGGCCGTCGATGTGGCGCATCCGGAACACGGTGCGCCGCATCGGCGTCAGGCGGGCCAGCGCGGCTTCGAAGCGGGCGAAGCGCTCGCGGTAGTCCAGCACCTCGTCGGCGAGCGGCATGTCGCAGACCAGTTCCAGCGGATCGAGTTCGAGCGGATGGGCATCGGCCTGCCGCCCCGTCTGCGATCCGGCCCGGCGGTGCTTGCGAAGGTCCGAGACGATCACCGAATCCGCCACCCGGAAGGCATAGGCGAGCGGCTGCTCGATCGCCTGCCTGCGCTCCTGTTCCATGACCCGCGCCAGGGTTTCCTGCACCACGTCCTCCACACCCTCGGGATCGCGCATGCGCTTGCGGACATAGCTTTTCAGCCGTGCCATTCCCGCCAGCAGGGGGCTGGCGGCATCGCTCATGAACATGTCGGGCATCCCGATACAGGGGCGCCGGACCGGCGGCGCCGTTGGTGTAGAGGTTCGCGGCGGGCAAGCGGGGACATCCCGGTTCCCATCGTCAGAATGTCGAGCGCAGGCCGAGCGCGAAGACCCGCCCGCTGCGCGTGCGCGCGAGCAGGCGGTGGGCGTCGCGGTCGGTGTACTGGGTGATCGGCGCGTCGGTCAGGTTGCGCGCCTCGAGCGAGGCCTGCATGGCGGCGGTGATGCGCAGGTGCGCCGCGAAGTCCAGCGTCATGCCGCCTTCGATCCATTCGCCGATGTTCCCGTTGTTGCCGATGTCGATGCGGTAGGTGCCGCGCCAGGCCGCGGCGAGGCGGGCGTCCCAGCCGCGCCCGGTGTAGTAGAGCGTGGCATTGCCCGACCAGCGCGAGAGATCGATCAGCGGCAGCTGGACGGCCTTTCCGTCGTAGATCACCTCGCTGCTGCCCGAGGCGAACGTGAGGTTGGCCTGCACGCCCAGCCCATCGAACGGGGCGGGCAGGAAATCCAGGTCGCGCTGGATCGCGGCTTCCGCGCCCAGGATCGAGGCGCCCCTGCCGCCAAGTGGGCCGCCCAGTGGGCCGTTGAGCGGGCGCACCACGTTGTAGAGCGCGGTCCCGTCCAGCCCGTCGTAGAGGAAGGCCAGCGGCAGCCCGGTTTCGGAATAGGCCATGACCGTGGTTTCGGAGGTGATGAACGAATCCATCCGCTTGTAGAACAGGCCGAGCGAGGCATAGCCGTCGCGCCCCATGTAGCGCTCGATGGAGAGGTCGAACGCGGTGGCCCTGAAGGGGCGCAGCGCCGGGTTGCCGGTCTCCACGGTGCCGCCGAACGGCGTGGAATTGACCGAGGCGGCGGCGCGCAGGTCGGCAACGTCGGGCGGGTTGAGGTTGCGGCTGGCGGCAAACCGCAGCCGCAGGTCCTTCGCAAGGTCGAGCCGGGCCTGCAGCGAGGGCAGCCAGGCGCCATGGCGGCTGTGCTGGACCACCGAGACCAGCGTGGTGTCGTCGCTCGCCTCGCCGGCCGAGCGGGTATCCATGCGCAGGTATTGCAGGCCCAGTTCCGCATCGAGCGGCAGCGTGCCCAGCGTGAGGTCGAACTGGGCGAGCGCGAAGGCGGCATAGGCGTTCTCGCGGACGCGGTAGGCGGTGCCGGGCAGGTCGTCCGCCGCGGTCAGGTCGCGGGACTGGCCGATGCGGGCAAAGGTCGCGTCGAGATCGGCCACGACATAGCGGGCCAGCGAGCGCGCCTCGATCAGGCCCGTAGAGGCGGCTTCGCTGCCGGACCGGTAGTCGGCGGACACGCGCCGCTCGTAGCCGTCGTTGCCGTAATGGCGAAAGCTGGCGCCGACCCTGAGCTCGATGCCCGGGGCGAGGCGGCGGATCACGTCGAGGCGGGCGGTGGCGTTTTCATTGACGATGGCATCCTCGCGCACGTCGGCGCGCATGAGATCCCAGCTTGCGGCATCGGCGAGGTCAAAGGCGTAGCGGTTGCGCGGATGGCGGCCGGTGGCGACATAGGAAAAGGACTGGCCGGTGGATTCGAGGAAGACCTTGTCGAACACCGGTTCCTCGAAGTCGGAGCGCGCATAGCCGGCGCGCGCCTCGATCCGCATGCTGTCGCCAAGCGGGCGTTGCAGCGCGAAGACCGCCTGGTTGAAGTCGGTGTGGTCTTCGGTGACCTTGCGCTCGCTGCGCATGTCGACCCCGGAAAAGTCCGCCGCGACCATCGTGTCCCCGGCGATCCGCACCGAATTCAGGACTTGCGTGCCATCGACGGTGCCCGCGGTGAGCCCATTGGTGCCGGCGGCGGCCAGCGAATATTCGCCGCGGTGGTTGGCGAGCCGGGCATGGATCAGGTCGAGCGTCATGTGCAGCCCGCTGTCGTCCTCGTGCTCGAAGGCGGCGACGAGGTTCAGGCGCTCGAAGCGGTTGGTCCAGGTCGAATAGGTCTGCCCGCGCGACATGTAGACGGGATCACCCGAAGCGCCGGTCAGCCGCGCGCGGTCTGCGGCGCTGACCGCTGCGCCGATGTTGCCTTCGCCGAACGTGACCGGCACCCAGTCCCAGTTGCGGTAGCCGTACTCGGTCACGCGGTTGCGGCTGTAGGAGAGCGCGAGAAGCGCGCCCCAGCTGTCGCTTCGCCGCGACACTTCGGCGGTCACTTGCGGGGTCACGCCGCCTGCATCGCCGGAGCTGCGACCCTGCACTGAAACCAGCGTGACGTTGCCGGGGCGGTCGAAGGGGCGCAGCGTATGCAGGGCGACGGTGCCGCCGATGCCGCCAGCGTCGCGGTCGGCCGACCAGGTCTTGCGCACCTCCACGCCCGAGAACAGCCCGGCATCGAAGACCGAATAGTCGAACTTGCGCTGGCGGCTGGCGGAACCCCGGTTGTCCATGCCGGAAGCGGTCGTCGCCAGCGCCTCGATGCCGTTGAGCGTGGTGCGGGTGAACAGCGGGCCAAGGCCGCGCACGGAAATCTGGCGGCCTTCGCCGTTGTCGCGGCTGATCGCCACCCCCGGCAGGCGCTGGAGCGCGTCGGCGGCATTGTGGTCGGGGAAGGCGGCGATGTCCTCGGCGCGGGTCGCCTCGAGGATGGCGCGGGCGGAGCGCTTCACCGCCATGGCCTGCCGCAGGCTCTCGCGGTAGCCGGTGACGACGATCGGCTGGCCGAAGGGATCGGCAAGGGCGAGGGCGAGGGGCTGCGGGGCTGCCGTGCCATCCGGCGGCGGTACGGGGGCGGAAGCAGGAGCGGAAACGGCAACCGGCGCTGCCGGGGTTACGAGATAGCCGCCGGGCACCTGCCGGACCGCCACCGGCAGGCCCTGCGTCACCTGGCGGATGGCCTCGCTCACCGCGAAACGGCCGCGCACGGGGTGGAGGGTCCTGAGGTCGGCGGGCACCGAGGTGACGATCTGCATGCCCGAGCGGCGCGAGATCTCGGCCAGGGCATCGGCCAGGCGCCCGGCCGGGACATGCAGGCTGACCGTGCCTTCGCGCGGCGTGGCCGCCTCGCGCGCCTGTGCCGCTGCCGGTGGCAGGGCAAGCACGAAGCCGGACAGGATGAGGACGGCCCTGAGCCGGCCGCCTGTCGGAAGCGAAGACACGGAGGATGCGCCCTTTCGCCGGCGCGGCTATCAGGGCTCCATGACAGTGGTGTGACCTCGCTTGCCGGTATGAACGGCGGAAGGACGAGGCGCGCGCCCCGTCCTTCCGCCGCCGCCTCGATCAGAACTCGAAGCGGACGCCGCCCATCACGGTGCGACCCGAACGGGTGTAGACGTAGAGACGCTTGGAGGTGTCCGAATACTGCTTCTCGGCCTGGTTGGTGAGGTTGATGGCATCGAGCGTGAGCTGGATGCGGTCGGTGATCTTGTAGTGCGCCGACATGTCGACATAGACCGTCGCGGCATAGCCCGAGAGATCCTGGTCGACGACCGTCACGCCGTTCACGGTGGTGGTGATCGGCGCTGCCGAATAGACGTAGCTGGAGCGGTAGTTGGCCGAACCGCGCACGTCGAACCTGGCGTCCTGATAGTAGAGCGTGATATTGCCGTTGTACTTGCTCAGGCCTTCAAGCGTCGTCCTGGCGGCGATGTCACCGTAGATCGTCCGGTAATCGTATTGCGACTTCACATAAGTGAAGTTGGCCGCGACCCCGAAGTGATCGAACGGTGCGGGTAGGAAGGTGAAGTCGCTCTGCGCCGCCAGTTCGAGGCCCCACAGGTCGGTCTTGCCGAGGTTGATCGGGCGCGAGTAGCTCGAAACCACGGTATTGGCGGTGAGTCCGTCCATCAGGTCGGTGGAGAGACCCGTCTCGCCGTAAGTCGTGTTGGTGACGGTCTTGGTGCCGATGAAGCCGTCGAGCGTCTTGTAGAACAGCGCGCCGGTGATCGAGCCGTGATTGCCGAGGTAGTATTCGACCGAGAGGTCGAGGTCGGTCGACTTGTAGGGCTTGAGGTTGGGATTGCCGGTCGAGACCGAGACTTCGCCGCCGTCGCCGCTCCTGACGGTGCCGTTGACGGCCAGCGCGCTCAGCGTCGGACGGTTGATGTTCCGGGCCGCGGCGGCGCGCACCACCAGCTTGTCGGTCAGCTCGAAGATCAGGTTGGCCGCCGGCAGGAAGCCCTGGTAGCTCGAGGTGCCGCGAATGGTATTCAGCGATCCGTCGACCGTGCCCACGCCGACGGAATCGATGCCGGTGTGGTAGAAGCGGCCGCCGACATTGCCTCGGAATGGCACCGACCCCAGCATGTGGTTCCAGTCGTACTGGGCATAGGCCGCCCAGGTGCGCTCCTCGACGGCATATTCGCTGCCGCGGTTGGTCAGGTAGTCGCCGCGATCGATGCCGAGCGCGGAAAGCGCCTTGTCGTAGTCGACGATGACCCACGATTGGCCGGAATAGCCGTTGTAGACCTTGGAATAGTCGCCGATGTCGGCACTGACGGCGCCGGACCTGAAGCTCGGAAGCAGCACGTCGTCGGCGGTCAGGGTATAGCCGCTGTTCTTGAAGCGGCGCCATTCACCGCCCAGGCTCAGCTTGTCGTCGGGCGAGAACTGGTATTCGAGGCTGCCGCGCACCGTGTCCATCGCGGTGTCCTGGTAGGACGCCGACATGTCGATCTCGTGGGCGTGGTAGTTGGCGGCGTCGCTGGTGTTCCAGCCGTAGGTGTTCTTGAGGCCGTAAGTGCCGGTGTACCGCGAGATGACGTCGCCGTAGGCCTCGGTATAGAACTTGTCGCTCATCGGCATGTCGTAGCTGGAGCGCTCGATGCCGCCGAGGAAGCGGAACGTCAGCTTGTCGGTCAAGGCGGTGTCGCCGCTCAGCACCAGCTGCTTGAAGGTGTTGCTGGTTTTCTGGGTGCGGGTCTCGGTGGACGTCTGGCCGCCCGAGACGTCGAGGTAGGTCACCTCGTTCTCGTCGTTCCAGCCGATCGCGTTGATCCTCGAGGCCGGGTAGGTGACGCCGGCGAAGGTCTGCGCGCCGCCAAGCCAGGTCGAGCCGCCCGACCCGCGCGAGGCGAGGTGGGTCTCGAAACGGTCGGCCTTGAACTTGCCGTAGAGGCCGTCGAGGGTGATGTGGGTGGCCTCGCCGGGGTTCCACTGGATCGAGGAGGTCACGCCCAGGCGGTCCTGCGTCGAATCCCAGACCGACAGGCGGTTGCCGCGTGCGAAGCGCAGCGTGCCCGAGGTGATCTTGTCCTGCTCATCCTGCGTCAGGCCGGAAATGTCGGAGCCGTTGGCGCCGTTGGTGCGCCAGCGGTAGGTGTCGACACCGGTCTCGCGGGTCTGGCGGTGGCTGTAGGCGGCCGAGACGAGAATGCCGAAATCGCCCCAGTTCTTGGAAACGAGGCCGGTCAGGCGCGGCTGGAAGTCCTTGGTGTAGCTGTTGGTGCCGGCCGAGGCCGACACGGCGATCTTGTCGCCCGCATAGTCGAGCGGGCGTGCGGTGTAGAGGCCTACGGTGCCGGCCAGCCCGCCCTCGGTCTGGTCGGCCGAGTAGGACTTGCGCACGTCGACGTGGTTGAACAGTTCGGCGGCGAAGATGTTGAAGTCGAAGGCGCGGTCGCGCGTGCCCTGGCCGCGGCTGTCCTGCGGGCTGTCGACGTTGCCCAGCACTTCCATGCCGTTGAGCTGGACGCGGGTGAAGTCCGGGCCGAGGCCGCGCAGCGAGATGCGGCGGCCTTCGCCGGCCTCGCGGTTGATGGCGACGCCGGGCAGGCGCTGGAGCGCTTCGGCGAGGTTGAGGTCGGGGAAGGCGGCGATGTCGTCGGCGACGATCGAATCCTGGATGATCGTGGCGTTGCGCTTCGCATCGCGCGCGCCCAGCAGGCTGGCGCGGAACCCGGTGACGACGATCGAGCCGCCGTCCTGCGCCCCGGCTTGCCCCGCGTCTTGCGCCGTGTCCTGCCCCGTGTCCTGCGCCATCGCGGGCTGCGCCGCGCAGGCGAGTGCCGTCGATACCAGCCAGAGGCTGCGCTTATGCCACATTGTCTTACCCCTCATTGCAATTTGTCCGTGCTTGTTCGCGAGCGGAAAAGGTCGTCGCGATCGCAGGTGAAGAGCGCGGCGGGGTACTGGCGGGGACACATAAAATTATGAAAGTTCAAAGACTATTTGTGACGTTTTTGTGAATACTGTTGTAGTTGTTTAGTTGTTTCGTCTGATCTGTTCTGTTTTTGAAATTTCCGCCGGTGCTGTTTCAAAATGTTTCCCTAATGCGCAGGGCGAAAAAAATACCGCGGCGGGGTTTGCAATCCTGGACTGGCCGGGCCATGGTCCCTGCTCAGCCCTTGCCTGTGTCCGTCCCGGACATTTTCGGATTATCGACCTGCGGCTGGCGACGGGCCTTGGGCCTGTCTTCGCGCGGTCATTTCCATGCAACTCAAAGGAGCCCCGGTTTGGAGTCCGTTTCGGTCGTGCTTTTTCTGCTGCTGGCGGTTGTCGTCAGCGGTGCGGTGTCGCGGATGTTGCCCTGGTCGGTGCCGACGCCGCTCGTGCAGATCGTGCTGGGCGGCGCGATCGGTCTGTCGACATCCTATAGCGTCTCGCTCGACCCGGAACTGTTCCTGCTGCTGTTCCTGCCGCCGCTGCTGTTCCTCGATGGCTGGCGCATTCCCAAGGACGAACTGTTCAAGGACGTCTCGACCGTCGTCGAACTGGCGCTGGGGCTGGTGCTGACGACGGTGATCGGCATGGGGCTGTTTATCCACTGGATGATCCCGGCGATGCCGCTGGCGGTGGCCTTCGCGCTTGCCGCGGTGGTCTCGCCGACCGACCCGATCGCGGTGTCCGCCATTGCCGCGCGCGTGCCGATCCCCAAGCGCATGATGCACATCCTCGAAGGGGAATCGCTGCTGAACGATGCATCGGGCCTTGTCTGCCTGCGTTTTGCCGTCGCGGCGGCGCTGACCGGCACGTTTTCGGCGGGCGATGCGGCGCTGAGTTTCCTGTGGGTGGCGGGCGCGGGCCTGGCCATCGGCGTGGCGGTGACGGTGGTGGTCTCGCGCGCCAAGGCCTGGGTGACGCGCGGCTGGGGCGAGGATACCGGCTCGCAGATCCTTGTCAGCCTGCTGATCCCCTTCGGCTCCTACATGCTGGCCGAGCATTTCCATGCCTCGGGCATCCTCGCCGCCGTCGGCGCGGGGGTGACGATGACGTTTGCCGAAATCTCGCGCGAGGCCATGGCGGTCACCCGCATGCGCCGCAATTCGGTGTGGGACACGATCCAGTTCACGCTGAACGGCATCATCTTCGTGCTGCTGGGCGAGCAGCTTCCGGGCATCCTCTATGAAGCGAGGCAGACCGTCGCGGTGACCGGGCACAGCCAGCCGGGCTGGCTGGCGCTATATGTCGTGGCGATCGTGGCGGGTCTTGCGGCGCTGCGTTTCGCCTGGGTGTGGCTCTCGTTCAAGTTCACGATCCTGCGTCGGCGCCAGACCGGATCGCTTCCCGATTCCGCGCTGCGCAGCCCCAACTGGCGGCTGGTCGCGGCGATGTCGTTCGCGGGCGTGCGCGGCGCCATCACGCTGGCCGGTGTGCTGACGCTGCCGCTGGCGCTCGGCGACGGCACGCCGTTCCCGGCGCGCGATCTGGCGATCTTCCTGGCGGCGGGGGTGATCATCGTCTCGCTGATCCTCGCCAGCATCGCCTTGCCGGTGCTGCTCAAGGGGCTGACGATGCCCGGCGAGCCCTCGAAGCAGGCCGAGGAAGATGCCGCCCGCGTGGCGACCGCGGAAGCGGCGATCCGCGCGATCGAGCGCCACCAGCACCGGCTCGCCGAAGAGCGCGGCGATGCCGACCGTTTCGCGGCGGCCGGCGGCCGGGTGATGGACCTCTACCGCGAACGCATCGAGGGGCTCAGCGAGGACGAGCGCGATGCCGTGCGGGCGCAGGAAAAGCTGTTCCGCGAATTCCGCCTGGTCGGCGTCAAGGCCGAGCGGGCGACGCTCGCGGACCTCATCCGCAGCCGCCAGGTCGGCAGCGCGACGATCCGCAAGCTGACGCGCGAACTGGATCTTTCCGAGGCGCGTCTCAGGGGTTAGCCGTTTCCTGGGCGGGGTTCGACGGGGCCGGATTTCACAAATCGTGAAATCCGGCTTTGCGATTTGTCGATGGTGACCGCGTCCAAAAGCCGCCATTTAGCATGCCATATCCTCGCAAATCGCCGAATCCGGGTTTTCGGGCGGGGCGGTAACAAGGAAATGGATTGATGACGGCTTTGACTGAAACGCGCTATGTCTATCGCTTTGGTGGCGGTGTCGACGACGGCGGCAAGGGCGACAAGAACCTGCTGGGCGGCAAGGGCGCCAACCTCGACGGCATGGCCGCGATCGGTCTGCCGGTTCCCCCGGGTTTCACCATCACCACCCAGATGTGCACGCGCTACTATCAGGACGGCGGCGTCTATCCCGAAAGCGTGAAGGCCGAAGTGGCCCAGGGTCTGGCCCATATCGAGCAGGTGACCGGCAAGCAGTTCGGCAACACCGCCGATCCGCTGCTGGTCTCGGTCCGCTCGGGCGCGCGCATCTCGATGCCGGGCATGATGGACACCGTGCTCAACCTCGGCCTCAACGACGAGACGGTCGAAGGCCTCGCGGCGACGTCGGGTGACGAGCGTTTCGCCTGGGACAGCTATCGCCGCTTCATCCAGATGTATTCCGACGTCGTGCTCGAACTCGATCACGGTGCCTTCGAGGAAGCGCTGGACATCGCCAAGGAAGATCGCGGCTACGAGCTCGATACCGAGATGACCGCGGCCGACTGGAAGCTGCTGGTCGCCGAGTACAAGGGCATCGTCGCGAAGCTCTGGAACAAGCCGTTCCCGCAGGACGTGCACGACCAGCTCTGGGGCGCGATCGGCGCCGTGTTCGGGTCCTGGCAGTCGGACCGCGCCAAGGTCTATCGCCGCCTCAATGCGATCCCCGGCGAATGGGGCACGGCGGTCAACGTCCAGGCGATGGTCTTCGGCAACATGGGCGAGACCTCGGCCACCGGCGTTGCCTTCACGCGCGACCCGGCGACCGGCGAGAACGCCTATTACGGCGAATACCTCATCAACGCGCAGGGCGAGGACGTCGTGGCGGGCATCCGCACCCCGCAGTACCTGACCCGGGCCGCCCGCGAGCGCGCCGGGGCCAAGCCGCTGTCGATGGAAGAGGCGATGCCGCAGACGTACGCGGAACTCGCCGGTGTCTTCGAGATCCTCGAAAAGCACTACCGCGACATGCAGGACATCGAGTTCACGGTGCAGCAGGGCAAGCTCTGGATGCTCCAGACCCGCTCGGGCAAGCGCACCGCCAAGGCGGCGCTCAAGATCGCCGTCGACATGGCGCGCGAAGGCCTGATCAGCGAGGAAGAGGCGGTCGCCCGCGTCGATCCCGCCGCGCTCGACCAGCTCCTCCACCCCACGCTCGATCCCAAGGCGCCGCGCGACGTGCTGACCAAGGGCCTGCCCGCCTCGCCGGGCGCCGCTTCGGGGGCGATCGTGCTCGATGCCGATACCGCCGAGAAGCTGGCCGAGCAGGGCAAGGCGGTGATCCTCGTGCGGGTCGAGACCAGCCCCGAGGACATCCACGGCATGCATGCGGCCCGCGGCATCCTCACCGCGCGCGGCGGCATGACCAGCCACGCCGCGGTGGTGGCGCGCGGCATGGGCCGTCCCTGCGTCTCGGGCGCGGGCAGCCTCTCGATCGACGGCACCGCGCGCACCGTGCGCATGGAAGGCCGGGTGCTCAAGGAAGGCGACATCGTCACCATCGACGGTTCGACCGGCGAGATCATGGCCAACGAAGTGGCAACCGTGCAGCCCGAGCTGGCGGGTGATTTCGGCACGCTGATGGAATGGGCGGACAAGGTGCGCCGCCTGCGCATCCGCGCCAACGCGGAAACCCCGCAGGACTGCCGCACCGCGCGCGACTTCGGCGCCGAGGGCGTGGGCCTGTGCCGTACCGAGCACATGTTCTTCGACGCCGCCCGCATCACCGCCGTGCGCGAGATGATCCTGGCCGAGGACGAGGCCGGCCGCCGCGCCGCGCTGGACCGCCTGCTGCCCGAACAGCGCGACGATTTTGCCGAGATCTTCATGGTCATGGCGGGCCTGCCGGTCACCATCCGCCTGCTCGATCCGCCGCTCCACGAATTCCTGCCCCATGCCGACGCCGACTTCGAGGACGTGGCCCGCGCGGCCGGGGTGGCGGTGGACACGCTCAAGCGCCGGGCGGCCGAACTGCATGAATTCAACCCGATGCTCGGCCATCGCGGCTGCCGCCTCGGCGTGACTTATCCCGAAATCTACGAGATGCAGGCCCGCGCGATCTTCGAGGCGGCGCTGATCGTCAAGGAGCGCACCGGCGAGGCGCCGATCCCCGAAGTGATGATCCCGCTGGTCGCCACGGCCCGGGAACTGGAGCTGATGAAGGCGATCGTCGACCGCGTCGCCACCGAAGTCTTCGCCGAGCGCGGCGCCTCGGTCGACTATCTGGTCGGCACGATGATCGAACTGCCGCGCGCCGCGCTCAAGGCGGGCGAGATCGCCGAGATCGGGGAATTCTTCTCGTTCGGCACCAATGACCTGACCCAGACCACCATCGGCATCAGCCGCGACGATGCCGGGCGTTTCCTGACCCAGTACGTCGACAAGGGCATCTTCGAGCGCGATCCTTTCGTCAGCATCGACGTCGACGGCGTCGGCGAACTGATCGAGCTGGCGGCCGAGCGCGGCCGCAAGACCCGCCCGGGCATCAAGCTGGGCATCTGCGGCGAACATGGCGGCGATCCGGCCTCGATCGCGTTCTGCGAGAAGATCGGCCTCGATTACGTCTCCGCCTCGCCCTACCGCGTGCCGATCGCGCGTCTGGCGGCCGCGCAGGCGGCGCTCGCGGGCCAGTAAGGCGCGTGAGCGTTCCAAGCTGCTGATGCGTCAGCATCACTGCAGTCTGGTATAAGGCCAACCGAGGTAAACCGTGTCGGGGAGGAGGAGCGACCCGACCGGGAATGCGGACCGCATGCGCCAGCGTGCGGTCCGCATTTGCTTTTCGGGTGCCACAGGCCGCTGGTGCGGCCCTCACAATGCCCGTTCGGGCATTTTGAAACAGCCCGTCAGGCCTTGGCCGCCGCAAAACCGGCAAGGCGCAGGGCGCCGTCGAGGGAATCGCCCAGCGGCGCGCTCAGGCGTTCGACCGTGCGGGCGCGCAGCCAGGGCTGCATGCGCGGGGCGAGGCCGCCGACCAGCGAGCAGCGGGCGGCGCCGCGCTCGAAGATCGTCTCGATGAAACGCTCGATGTGCCCGGCGGCATTCTCGACGATGGAACGGGCGATGGCGTCGTCCGCCTCGGCATAGCTCATCACCAGCGGCGCGAAAGTGCCGTAGTCGCGCGGGGTGGCGTGGTCCATCCAGGCGATGGCCTGCGCGGTGTCATGCCCGAAACGCTCGGTCACGGCGGCGCTGAGCGGGGTCTTGCGGGTGCGCCCGTCGAGCGCGCGCAAGGCGTGGCGCATCGCCGACAGCCCCAGCGCGGCGCCGCTGCCCTCGTCCGAGATGGGGAAGCCGTAGCCGCCGATGGTGAAATCGCGGCCCTCGACGCGCAGCTGGGCGGCGCTGCCGGTGCCGATGATGAGGATCGCGCCGTCCTCGCCGCCATGGGCGCCGAGGTTGGCGATCTGCGCGTCGGTGGCGTAAGCGGCCGAGGCGAAACCGAAATCGAGCTCTGCCAGGGCCTCGCGCACGCCGGGGCGGGTGATCCCGGCGATGCCCATGCCGGCGTGGATGGTGGCGCGCTGGGCCGGGGTCAGGCCCGCCTCGGCGACCGCCTGATCCGCGGTCTCCCGCAAGGTGTCATAGAGCGCCTCGATGCCGATGCGCGCGTTGGCGGTGCCGGACTTGCCCTCGCCGATCGCGCGGCCCTGGGCATCGACCAGCCGGGCGCGGCAATTGCTGCCGCCTGCATCGATGCCGAGGTAGTAGGTCATGGGTGTTCTCCGTGGGGCCCCGCGCAGGCATGGTCGTTCCAGTCGCGGCCACGGGGGGTATGGCCGATACCGGGATTGAGCTGGTTGCGCGGATCGATCTCGCGGTAGAACCGCGCCAGCTCGGGCCGGGCAACGTAGAGGTGGCCGACGTTGTGCTCGGCCGGATACTGGGCGCCGCGCGCGTCGAGCAGGGCCCAGAGCGCGTGTTCGAAGGCGAGCGGATCGGTGCCCTTCGTGACGATGTAGTCCTGGTGGAACACCTGGCAGAAGAAGTGCCCGTAATAGAGCGTGTGGACCGTGCGGGCGGCAAGCTCCGCGGGCAGCTGCTCCACCCAGTCGCGGGTATTGCGCGGCAGCGCGACGTCGAGGGCGACGATGTCTTCCACCGTGTCGCGGTGGACGGCGCGGTAGCGCACGGCGGCGCCCGCCGCGACGAAGCGGTGGAGGAAGGCCTTGGCGGCCTCCTGCGCGGTGCATTCGAAATGGTCGGCCTCGCTGCCGCCGGGGAACAGCTCGCCGAGCAGTGCGCGGGCGGCATCGACCTGCTCGCGCGGGACTTTCAGGATCAGGTGATGGTCGAAGCGGGCGCGGTATTCGCGCATGCGCGGCGGCAGATGATCGGGGATGAACCGGCTCGACCATTGCATCAGGCGGTCGGACAGGCCGCCTCCGAACAGGCTGCCGAACAGCCCGTCGAAGCGCGATTTGGCGGCAAACAGCGCGGGCAGCCGGTCGGTGCCGAGCCGCTCGATCGCGAAGAACATGTCGCGCCCGTAGCGGTCGGCGACGTCGAAGGCCTCGGCATGCATGTATTCGCCGGCGATCGGCAGGGTGTCGAAATCGCGCAGCATCGTGCGGCGCAGCGCCGTCAGCCGGTCGGGCCGGCTGGTGCCGATGTAGAACGTGGTGGTCTCCTCCTCGCGCGCGAAGGTGTCGAGGCGGACGGCAAAGACGATCAGCTTGCCCGCGCTTCCGGCGGCTTCGAACAGGCAGCGCGGGTCGGCGTTGAAGCGGGCGGGCACGTCGCTGTCGATGTCGCGCACGTGGGCCGCATAGCTGTGGTCGTGCGCCCACTTGTCACCGGCGGGATCGATGTCGGCTTCGGTGAACTGGCCGCCGTCGAGCCGGGCGAGCATGGCCTCGGGCTCGCCGCCGAGCGCGATGCCGAGGTGGTTGACGAGGCGCAGGCTGCCGTCCGGCTGGACCTGCGCATAGAGCGCCAGCTGGGTATAGGCGGGGCCGCGCCGGATCAGCGAGCCGCCCGAATTGTTGCAGACCCCGCCCACCACCGAGGCGCCGAGGCAGGAGGAGCCGATCACCGAATGCGGCTCGCGCCCATAAGGGCGCAGCGCCGCTTCCAGCGCGTAGAGCGTGGTGCCGGGCAGGCAGAGCACCTGCTCGCCGCCGCGAATGACTTTCAGCGCCGAGAGCCGCGTCGTGCTGATGATGACGAGGCCGCCGGGATAGTCGTCGCCATCGGGTGTCGAGCCGCCGGTGAGGCCGGTGTTCGAGGCCTGCATGATGATCGAGACGTCCGCCGCCACGCAGGCCTGCACCGCCCGCCACAGTTCCACCAGGCTGCCCGGGCGCACCACCGCGATCGCCGGGCCCTCGCCGGTGCGATAGCCCTTGCGGAACCGCGCCGTCGCCCGCGCCGAGGTCAGCACGTGGCGCCCGCCGACCGCGCCGCGCAGTTCGCCCAGCAGCTTGCGGTCTCGTGTCGTGGCGCTTGTCGTCATCGCGTGTTTCCCGCTTACTGGGTCTGGACCTCGTCGTCGGTCATCAGGTCATGGCCGTCCAGCCAGCGCAGGATCTCGCGCGCGGCGGGGTGATCGATGTCCCGATACCGTGCGCGCAGGCGGTCCGCCCGTGCGCCGAGGCGCTCGTAGCCGACGTCCTGCAGCGCCGGAAGGTCCTGCCGCAGAAGCTGCGTGAATTCCGCGCCGAGCAGCGTGCGCGCGGCGGCATCGAACGCCGCGCCATAGGCATAGCGCTCCCCTTGCGCGTAGAGCATCGGCAGCGTCAGCGCCGGAATGCAGCCGAGGTGCGCCTGGATCGCCGGGTTGACCGCATGGCCGCTGATGTGTTCGGCAATCGCCGCCGGACGGCCGGTAAAGGCGCGCAGGTGCAGGAAGCGCGACATCCGCGCCCCGTCGTTGACCGGCCAGTTGTCCCACAGGCAGACCTTGCGGCCGAGCTCGCCCGCCACGCGTTCGAGATGCGCCGGGCCGATTTCCTTCGCGCAGACTTCCTCGCCGGTCCAGTAGACCTGCACGGCGCTGTCGAGCAGCCGGCCGAGCGTGCCGAGATAGTCCGCCGGACGATCCGCGAAGACCAGGTCGAGCACCGGATCGTCGGAATAATAGGTCGGGCAGGTATAGACCCGCGTGGCCTTGGTCAGCCCGGCGCAGAAGTTGACGACATCGGCCTGCCGCTGGGCCAGCTGCGGCATGTCGCCGCGCAGATCGTCGAACAGCACGGCCAGGTCGTCGATGCCGATGGCGTCGAGGTCGGCGATGCGGCGGGCAAGGTCGGCCCGCGCGGCATCGTCGAAGGGATGGGTGGAGCCGACCGGGGTGATCGCCATGCCGAAACGCATGCCCGCCGCGCGGCATTCGGCGGAAAGCCGGGCGAGCGCCTCGCTCTGGGCGAGGTCATGCGCCTTGCGCCATTCGCGCCGCAGCGAACGGTCGGCCTTGGGGCCATAGTGGTAGAAACCGTAGCCGGCCCCGGCCAGCGTGCGCACCACGTGGCTGCGCTCGGCCGCGTCCCAGATCCGCCCGAAGCGGCCCTCGATCAGCCCGAGCGGCGGGGTCACGCGTCTTCTCCCAGATCCTCGCGCGCGCCGCCGATCCAGGTGGCGCGCACGCGGCGCGCCTCGTCCAGCAGCACGAGGTCGGCGCGCAGGCCCGGCGCGATGGTGCCGGTCTCGTGCTCCAGCCGCAGGAACCGCGCAGGGTTGCCGCTGGCCATGCGCGAGGCGGTGACGATGTCGCAGTAGAGCATGTCCATCGTGTTGCGCAGCGCCTCGGCCATCGTCAGCGCCGATCCCGCCAGGGTGCCGTCGGGGCCGGTGCACTTGCCGTTCGCCACGGTGATCTCGGTGCCCATCAGCGTGAAGGTGCCGCGCGTGCCGCCCACCGGCGGCATCGCGTCGGTCACCAGCATGATGCCCTCGGTGCCGCGCGCCTTGATGGCAACCCGCATGGCGGCGGGGTGGACGTGGAAGCCGTCGACGATCAGCCCGCAGAAGCTGGCGCGGTCTTCCAGCGCCGCGCCGACCATGCCGGGATCGCGGCTGAGGAACTGGGTCATCGCGTTGAACAGGTGGGTAAACCCGGCCAGCCCTTCGGCCAGCGCGGCGTGGCTCTGCTGGTAATCGGCCATGCTGTGGCCCGCGCAGACAAGAATGCCCGCCTCGCTCAGCGCGCGCACCGATCCCGCCGGTGCCAGTTCGGGCGCCAGCGTCACCACCCGGCGGCCCAGCGTCGGCGCGGCGAGCCGGGCGATCACCTCGGCATCGACCGGCGCGAAGCGGGTCTGGTCGTGGATGCCCTTCTTGGCGGGGTTGAGGTGAGGGCCTTCGATATGGACGCCGAGCACGCCCGGCACGCCTTCGGCCAGCGCCGCCTCGCCGGCCGCGATCGCCACGTCCACCGCCTCGGCATAGTCGCTGATGAGCGTGGGCAGCAGGCCGGTGGTGCCATAGCGGCGATGGGCGCGGGCGATGGCGCGGATGCCCTCCACCGTCGGGCTGTCGTTGAGCAGCACGTCGCCGCCGCCGTTGACCTGCACGTCGATGAAGCCGGGCAGCAGCCAGCCGCCGTCGATCTGCTCGACACGGCAATCCTCGGGCAGGGTATCGCGCGGTGCGAGGCCGAGGATGCGATCGCCCGCAAGGAGCAGCGCCTGATCCTCGACCACGCGGTCGGCCAGCACGATGCGGGCGCCGACAAGCGCGGTAAGGGGGCGAGCCGCCTCGGGCATTGCGGGAGTTGTCGCGGGGTTCATGGCCGACAGGCTCATAACGTGCGTGTCACTTTGTTGAGATGGGGCGGATTGTCCGGGTTGCGGCCGCGCGCCAGCGACAGGGCATTGGCAAGACCGTAGAAGCTCTGGATCGCGGCGATGGCGCCCAGCACCGGGTGGACGTCGCTGCGTGAGGGCAGGGTCAGCGCGGCCGGGGCGATGTCCTCGGCCATGCCGGCGGCGATCACTCTGGCGCCGCGCGCGGCAAAGTCGTCCAGCCGCTCGCGCAGGCCGGTGCGGGCGACGTCGAGCGGGGCAAGCACCAGCACCGGATCGCCCGCGCCGACCAGCGTCATCGGCCCATGCGCGACTTCGGCGCTGCTGAAGGCCTCGGCATGGAGGCTGGAGGTTTCCTTGAGCTTGAGCGCGGCCTCGCCGGCGATCGGCAGGGTCGGGCCGCGGCCCAGCACCAGCATGTCGCCGGCATCCTTCAGCAGTTCGACCGCCTGGGTCCAGTCGGCCGCGGCGGCGGCTTCGAGAACCTCGCCCGCGGTCTCGAGCGCGGCGAGCAGGGCCGCGTCCTCGCTCCATTCGGCCACGAGATGGGTGAGCGCGACCAGCGTGCAGACAAAGCTCTTGGTGGCGGCCACGCTGGTTTCGGGCCCGGCGTGCACCGGAATGACGATCTCGGCGAGGTCGGCCAGCGGCGACTGCGCGTCGTTGACAACGGCGATCACCACCGCGCCCTGCGCCTTGGCATCTTCGGCGGCGGCGAGCAGGTCGGGGCTGCGGCCGGACTGCGAGATCGCGATCAGCGGGACCCCGGCAAAGCGCGGCGACGTGGCATGGTAGAGCGAGCCGACCGAAGGCGCGTGGCTCAGCGTGGGCACCCCGGCATGGGTCTCCAGCAGGAACTTGGCAAAGGCGGCGGCCTGATCGGAACTGCCACGGGCAAGGGTGGCGGCAAACGGCGGGGCCAGCGCGCGCAGGCGGCGACCGGCCTCGCGCACCAGTTCGGCATTGCGCTGCAATTGCTCGGAGCAGCGAAGCGGGGCCTCGCGGGCTTCCCGGGCCATCAGGGTCTCGCCCTCAGTGGCCTCCAGGTGCGTTTCTGGTGCGGTTAGGTCTGGCTTGGTCAGGGTCATATTGGGAAGATACCACTTTCGAATTGCGATACAAGTGGCATTAAAGTGGTTTTATTCCTCCTGACCTCATGATACCGGTTCGGTGTTCCGCAAGGGATGCCGGAGTCGCAAGCTGGGAGAAGCCGATGCTCAGGATCGAGATTGCCGCCACCGATGGCGCGGGCAGCGTCAAGGATAGCGTCAAGGGCGGGGTCAACGAGGATTGCGTGGGCCACCATGGCAATGCCGCCTGGGTGATCGACGGGGCGACCGGCGTTGGTCCCCGGTTGCTCGATGCGCCCAGCGATGCCAGCTGGCTGGCGCAAAAGGCCAATGGGCTGCTGGCCGAGGGGCTGGCGCAAAGCCCCGATATTCCGACCACCGAACTGCTGCGCCAGGTCATGCGCCAATGCGGCGAGGCTTTGCAGCGCGAGCAGACGGGGCCGCGCGCCGAGGCGCATGAGCACCCTTCGGCGGCCTTCGCGATGGTGCGGGTGATCGGCGGCGAGGCGGAGATCACGACGCTTGCCGATTGCCGCGTCATTGCAAATCAGGGGCAGGTTTTTGGCAGTTCGGCGCTCGACGCCATCGAGGCGCGCACGATTGCGGCCTTGCGGCAGATCCTCGCCGAAGAAGGCGAGATCTCGCCCGAGGCGTTCAAGGCGCGGCTGCTGCCGGGGCTTCTGGCCAATCGCCGGTTGATGAACCGCGCCGGTGGCTACTGGGTGCTGGGCACCGAGCCGCGCGCGGCGGATCATGTCTGGCAGGTGCGGTTCCCGGTCCGGCCGGGCGCGCGTTTCGCCCTGGCCAGTGACGGTTTCCTGCGCCTGTTCGAACTTTTCGATGCGGCCGAGCCCGCCGATCTGCTGGCCATTTCCGGGCAGCGGGACTGGGCGCATTGGCTGGCGCGGCTGCGCGAGCTGGAAAGCGCGCCGGAATCCCTGCGGCAATTCGCGCGGGTCAAGCGGCACGACGATGCCAGCCTTGTCATCTGTAGTTGGGAGAATGACGGCTGATGCTGGTCATGGGGTACATGAGCGGAACCTCGCTCGACGGCGTCGACGTGGCGCTGCTGGAAACCGATGGGGAACGGATCGCGGCCTTCGGGCCCGGGGCGATGACCGCCTATTCGGCGGCGGAGCGCGATGCGCTGGAAAAGGCCACGCGCGATGCGCTGGCCTGGAACGGCTATGGCGCAAGGCCGCATTCGTTCGCGCTGGCGGCCGAAGTGATCGAGGCGGCGCATCTGCGTGCCGGTGAACAGGTGATCGCACGGGCCGGGCGCAGGCCCGATCTGGTCGGTTTCCATGGGCAGACGCTGCTGCACCGGCCCGAGCGGCGGCTGTCCGTGCAGATCGGCGATCCGCAGGTCCTGGCCGATGCGCTGGGCGTTTCGGTGGTTGCGCAGATGCGGCAGGACGACCTGCTGGCGGGCGGGCAGGGCGCGCCGCTGGTGCCCGCCTATCATGCCGCGCTGGCGGAGCGGCTGGGTCTTGCGGGGCCGATCGCGTTCCTCAATCTCGGCGGCGTGGCGAACCTCACGTGGATCGGCGCGGACGGGTCGCTGGTGGCGTTCGACACCGGGCCGGGCAATGGCCTGATCGACCAGGTGGTGCAGGCGCGCGGGGCCGGTCGTTATGACGAGGGTGGGCGGATCGCGGCGGCGGGCACGGTCGACGCGGCGGTGCTGGCCATGCTGCTGGAGCACGAACATTTCCGGGGATCGGGTCCGAAGTCGCTTGACCGCTACGATTTTCCGCTCGAATGGGCGGGCGCCCGTTCGCTGGAAGATGCGGCGGCGACGCTGACGGCGTTCACGGCGGAAGCGGTGCGGGCGTCTCTGCGGTTGCTTCCGGCGGCCCCGAAAGTGTGGATTGTCTGCGGCGGCGGGAGCCACAATCCCACGCTGATGCAGGCGCTGCGCGCGCGTCTCGGCGATTGCCGGACGGCGGACGAGGTGGGCCTGCGCGGCGACTATGTCGAGGCCGAGGCGATGGCCTTCCTGGCGGCGCGCAGCCTGCGCGGATTGCCGCTGACCTATCCCGGCACCACCGGGGTCGGGCGCCCCCTCACCGGCGGCGCGATCTGGCGGCCGGACGCGGCTCTGGCCGGAGTGGTCTGAGGGGGCCTCCAGAAAACTACGACCAATAAAATACCAGCGCTTTACATATCTCATACAGGTATGCATGGTGCGAAAATGTGCCGGAGCAACGAACTCCGGCGCCAGGGAAACGACAATGAGGAAGTCAAAAATGGTTAAGTTTCAAAGGACCATGGTCGCCACCACAGCGCTGGCGATTGCCCTGTCGCAAGGCACGGCGTTCGCACAGTCCGCCGATTCCGCCCCCGCCGACGATACCAGCGCCGCTGCCGAAATCGTCGTCACCGGCACCCGCATCCCGGTGGCCGGCCTGACTTCCAGCAGCCCTGTCGTTTCCACCGGCGAGCAGCAGATCAAGCTGCAGGCGGCGCTGACGGTGGAGGACTTCTCCACCAAGCTGCCCCAGCTTTCCGGCGGTGTCCGCCAGGGTTCGCAGGGCAGCGACGCCTTCGGCGCCCAGGTTCTCGAACTGCGCAACTTCGGCCAGAGCCGCTCGCTCGTGCTCATCGACGGCACCCGCGCGACTCCGTTCAGCTTCCGTAACTCGGCCGACGTCAACTCGATCCCCGCCTCGCTGATCAAGCGGGTCGACGTGCTGACCGGCGGCGCTGCCGCGGTCTACGGCGCCGACGCGGTGGCCGGTGTCGTCAACTTCATCCTCAACGACGATTTCGAAGGCATGCGCGGCA
Source organism: Novosphingobium sp. KA1 (assembly GCF_017309955.1). Taxonomy (NCBI): domain Bacteria; kingdom Pseudomonadati; phylum Pseudomonadota; class Alphaproteobacteria; order Sphingomonadales; family Sphingomonadaceae; genus Novosphingobium; species Novosphingobium sp. KA1. The sequence continues at coordinate 165,359 of NZ_CP021248.1, forward strand.
CCGCGACGAGCCGCCTGTCCGAACATGGCGGCGCGCAGTACGGCGGTTCGCTGATGGTCGGCACCGGCCTTGGCGATCGCGGCCACATCGTCATCGCCGCCGACTACACCCAGCGCGACCTCATCCGCGCCGGCCAGCGCGACTGGGCGGAAACCCCGAACCAGACGATTCCCAGCATCGGCGGCGTCTTCACCGACGTGGCGAGCGGTCGCAAGTTCGGCTTCACCGACAGCGGCGCGTTCACCACCAACCCGTCCGCCACCTCGAACATCTCGAACCGCTATCCGCTGGTCTCGCCGCTCAAGCGCATCAATGCCGCGGCGCTGTTCAAATACGAGATCACCCCGCAGATCGAGGCCTATGGCCGCGTGATGTACAACAATTCGCGCACCGAGGAGACCGGTACCCCCGGCGCCACCCCGGTTTCGGTGAACCGCACCGTCTCGATCAGCGAGAGCAACCCCTACCTCACCGACGACATCCGCAACCAGCTGACCTTCGTCAACGGCGCGGCGCAGGTGAACGTCTCGCGCTCGCTGGCCGAACTCGGCCTCATCAACTACGAGACCGAGCGTAACACCCTGCAGGTCCAGACCGGCCTACGCGGCCCGCTGACCGGCGCCACCAAGTGGAACGTCTACGCCCAGTACGGCCGCTCGACCGAGCACACGCTGATCACCGGCGACGGCCTCGTCACCAGCTCGACGGGCGCCAACAAGTTCGATTCCATCGTCAACAGCGTCAACATCTTCGGCCCCAACCAGAGCGGGATCGCCGAAGCGCTGGGCAGCTCGATCGAAGGTTTCGACCGCAAGCGCGACCAGTTCGTGACGGCGGCGACCTTGAGCGGCACGCTGGAAGAGCTGTTCTCGCTGCCCGCCGGCCCGATCGGCTTCGCGGTCGGCCTCGAATACCGCCGCGAGACCGCCAGCATCAACCAGGACACCGCGCTCCTGACCGGCAACACCTACCGCCAGGGCGTGCAGTCGGCCTACAGCGGCGACTTCGACGTCAAGGAACTCTACGGCGAAGTGCTGGTGCCGGTGCTGCGCGACCTGCCGCTGATCCGCAAGCTGGACGTGGGCGGCGCCTATCGTCTGTCGGACTACAACATGTTCGGCACCCACGGCACCTGGAAGGTCGAGGGCAACTGGGAAGTCGACGGCAACCTGCGCCTGCGCGGCACCTACCAGCGCGTCCTGCGCACGCCGAACTTCGGTGAATTCGCCGCTGGCATGTCGTCGCTGCCGTTCAGCAGCCTGGTCACGGTCGACCGCCTGAAGCCGCGCTACGGCGGCGATCCCTGCGTGCTGGGCACCGGCGATGCGGCCCAGTGCGCCCGCTTCGGCGCCCCGGCGGTGGGTTCGGCCAACTCGACTTCGGCCAGCTACCTGACCGGCAACTACTATTATGGCGGCAACCCGGACATCAAGCCGGAAACCGGCTACACCACCACGCTGGGCGCGGTGTTCACGCCGCGCTTCCTGCCGGGCCTCAACGTCACCGTCGACTGGTACGAGCTTGACCTGCGCGGCGCGGTGGGCGTGATCCAGCCGATCGCGGCGATCACCAGCTGCTACGTCACCAACCCGACCGCCAGCAATCCGCTGTGCTCGCTGGTGACCCGCAATGCCGACGGCACCTTCAAGGACGCCTATGTCAACAACCAGAACCTGGGACGCCTGCTCCAGCGCGGTTTCGACATCTCGGCCAGCTACACGCTGCATCCCGCGTTCCTGCCGGGCGAGGGCCTGCGCCTGAGCTATCAGGGCAACATCGTCACCTCGTACCTGATCCAGGCCAACTCCACCGTTTCGGCGGTGCAGTGCAAGGGCACCTTCGGCGCCACCTGCTCAAGCGACGGCACCACGCTGGTCCAGCCCGATTACCGTCACACCGCCGGACTTTCCTGGCTGTTCGACAAGGGCGTGATCCAGTTCGACTGGCAGCGCATCGGCAAGGTCAAGTCGAGCACGGTCGGTTCGACCGAGACGATCTCGGCGCAGAACACCTTCGACCTTTCGGCCTCCTATGAGTTCACCGACGCGATCACCTTCAGCGCCGGTATCTACAACCTGTTCGACAAGAATCCTCCTTATGTGTCGACGGGCGGTGTCTTCAACACCTTCCCCGACACATACGACATCCTCGGACGCACGATCGGCTTCTCGCTGACCGCGCATATCTGAGGAAACCCCACCCTGCGCGGCGCCCGGTCACCCCTCCTCCTCCGACCGGGCGCCCGCTTTTTTGTCGGGCCCTGAGCACCCGCGTTCAGGGCCGGGTCCGGAGACGAGTTCGATGATGTTGCCTTTCACGACGGCGGACTGGCTGGTGATCGCCGGCTATCTGCTGCTGCTGCTCGCGGGAGGCTGGATCTTCACGCCGCGCAAGACCGAGTCCGCGCATGACTACTTCCTGGCAGGCGGCAGCGTCCCCGCCTGGCTGGCGGCGGTTTCGGTGCTCTCGGCCACGCAGTCGGCCGCGACGTTCCTGGGCGGGCCGGACTACGGTTATCACGGCGACCTTACCTATCTCAGCGGCAATATCGGCGGACTGATCGGCGCGATCTTTGTCGCCAAGGTGATGATCCCGCGCTTCTACGCGATCAAGGCGACCACCGCCTACGAACTGCTGACCCTGCGCTTCAGCGAGAAGGCGACGCGCTGGGCGGGCGGCATGTTCCTGATCGGCCGCGTCTTTGCGGGCGGCGCGCGGGTCTATCTGGCCGCCATCGCGCTGGCCATGGTCATCACCGGCACGGTCGAGGCGCAGGGCATCATGATTGCCGCGGCGCTGCTGATCGTGGCGAGCGTGCTGTTCACCTTTGTCGGCGGCCTCAAGTCGGTGCTGTGGAACGACCTTATCCAGTTCGTGGTCTACCTGGGCTCGGCGATCGCGGTGCTGGTGTTCCTGCGGCTTTCGATCCCCGCCTCGACCGGCGAGATCATCCAGGGCCTTGCCCATACGCCCGAGGGCGTGAACAAGCTCAAGATCCTCGACTTCTCGCTCGACACCTCGCACCCGTTTTCGGTGCTGGCGATCGTGCTGGGGCTGTCGCTGCTCTACATCGCCAATTCCGGCATGGACCAGGACACCACCCAGCGCCTGCTCGCCTGCAAGGACGCCAAGACCGGTGCGCGCGGCCTCTATCTTTCGGTCTTCGCGACCGTGCCGGTGGTGGGCATGTTCATCGTTATCGGCCTGCTGCTCCACGTCTTCTACGACCGGCCCGACCTGATGGGCGGGGCGACGGCAGCCGCCGGAAACCAGTTCGGCGGCGAAAAGATCAGCATCTTCATGCACTACATCCTCACCCAGCTTCCCGGGGGCCTGCGCGGTCTTGTCACCGTGGGCATCTGCGCGGCGGCAGTGGCCACTACCAATTCGGCGCTCAACGCCATGTCCTCGGTGCTGGTGCAGGACTTCTATCGTCCCTGGCGCGAGAAGCGCGGCGCTGCCGCGCCCGAGCATCACTTCGTCTCCGCCGGCCGGGTGGGCATGGGCGTGATCGGCGCGGCGATGTTCGTCATGGCGGTCGTCTCGTTCTACTGGCAGCGCTATACCGACATGGGGCTGCTGGAGTTCGCGCTGCAGGTCATGGTCTTCACCTATGCGGGCCTGCTGGGCGTCTATTTCACCGCCCTGTTCACCGGGCGGGGGACGACGGGTTCGGTCATCGCCTCGCTCCTGATCGGCTTTGCCACCATCCTGTTGCTTCAGCCGGGCATCGCCCATGCCATCGGCATGCCGGCCATGCTGAGCAAACTTTCGTTCCCGTTCCAGCTTTGCATCGGCACGCTTGTCGCATTCGTCGTTTGCGCGGTGCCTGCCGGATCGGGCAAACTCATGGCTCCGGCCGAATGACGATCCCGAAATCGGGAACAAGGATATCATGAATACTGAAGCGCTCGACGCCCGTTATCTCGATCTCGACCTCTGGCCGACCGAACTGGCGGTGGAGGCCATGCTGGAAGGGCAACTGGCCGCCATCGCCGCCGTCCAGTCGCAGACGGCCGCCATTGCCGCTGCGGCCGACGCCGCCGCGGCGCGGCTCGGGGACACCGGGCGACTGGTCTTTGCAGGGGCCGGCACCTCCGGCCGGCTGGCGGTGCAGGACGGCACCGAACTCTACCCGACCTACAGCTGGGGGCCGGAGCGGCTGGTGTTCCTCATGGCCGGGGGCTCCGGCGCGCTGACCGAGGCGGTCGAAGGGGCCGAGGACGATGCCGAGGCCGGGCGGGCCGCCGTCGTACAGGACGCGATCGGCCCTGACGACGTGGTGATCGGCGTCGCCGCGAGCGGCCGGACGCCCTATACCCTCGCCGTCATCGAGCAGGCGCGCGCCGCCGGGGCGCTGACGATCGGCGTGGCCAACAATCCGGGTTCCGCGCTGCTCGAAAGCGCCGAGCACGGGGTGCTGGTGAAGACCGGCAGCGAGGTTGTCGGCGGGTCCACCCGCATGAAGGCGGGCACCGCGCAGAAGGCGGTGCTGAACCTCTTGACCACCGCGATCATGATCCGCTTGGGCCTTGTCTATCAGGGGCGCATGGTGGCGATGCGGATTTCCAATGCGAAGCTCTTGCAACGCGGCAGAAACATGGTCCAGGATATTGCCGGGGTAGAGGCCGATGCCGCGGAGCGTGCGCTGGCGGCGGCGGACAACGACATCCGGCTCGGCGTCATCACCGCGCTGGGCGTGCCGGTGGCGGAAGGCAAGGCACTGCTCGATGTGCACAAGGGCAATCTGCGGCACGTGCTGCAGGTGCTCGAAACGCGGGACTGATCGACGATGCGTGACATTGCCTGGACCCGCAGCGAGGAGGGCACGCCCCTCTACCTGCAACTCGCCCGCAGTCTGCGTGAGCATATCAACAGCGGGGCGATCGATCCGGGCAGCGCGGTGCCATCCGAGCGCGAGCTGAGCGAGATGGCCGGCCTCTCGCGCGTCACGGTACGCAAGGGCATCGAACAGCTGATCGGCGAAGGCGTGCTGGTCCGCAAGCAGGGGTCGGGCACGTTCGTGGCCAAGCGGATCGAGGCGCCCGGCGCGCGTCTCAGCAGCTTCAGCACCGATGCCCGTCTGCGCGGCGAGGATCCGGGCGTCGTGTGGATCTACAAGTCCTATGCCCAGCCGACCGAGGAAGAGGCCGCCGCGCTCGGCGTGCCGGTGACGGCGCGGGTGGCGCGGCTTGGCCGCGTCCGCCTGTCGGGCGGTGAACCGCTGGCGATCGAGCATGCGGTGATCCCGGCCGAGTTCATGCCGGATCTCGAAAGCCTGGGGGACTCGCTCTACCAGGCGCTCGAAACCCATGGTTTCTGTCCGACGACCGGAACCCAGCGCGTCCGCGCCTCGCTGGCGACGCCGACCGAGGCGGGCATCCTCTGCGTGAAGCAGAATTCCGAAGTCCTGCGCATCGAACGCACGACCCGCATTCCCGATGGCCGCATCGTCGAGTTCACCCGCTCGGTCTATCGCGGCGACCGCTACGAGTTCGTGACCGACCTCAAGGAACTGTAAAAGCGTCCGCCCGCCGGGGTTTCCGGCGGGCGCGCGCCGGTCTCAGTTGACCGAATTGGTGACGGCGACGACCGAGAACGCCGCGCTCGATACCGTGTTGATGAACTTCTGCAGGTCGACCGCCGGCGCATTCGAGACGAACAGCACGTCGCGGTCCTCGATGGTGAAGTCCTGCGCCAGGAACAGGCTCTGCGCCTGCGACATGTCGAGGCGGTAGATCACCGGGACCTTGCCGTCGCGCGTGCGCCGGGCGGTTTCGGCCATGGCCGGGGCGAGCGCGGCGGGGTCTTCGAGACGGAACACGAAGACGCCGCGGACATTGGCCTGCTGGTCGATCAGCCCGCCGACCCGGCCGAGCGCCTGCGCCAGCGAAAGGCCGCCGCCCTCGAAGGGTACTTCGGAACTCCGGCTCACCGCACCCAGCGCGATGAAGCTGTAGGGCTGGAACATCACGGTCAGCACGTCGCCAGGCTGGACGATGATGTTCTGCTTCGGATCGCGTACGACGGTGTCCAGCGGCATGCGCGCCACGGCGGTGCCGCGGGCGAGCTGCAGGGTGGTCTTGCCGACCGGCTGGCGCGGGCCGCCGCTGCTGGCGATGATGTCGAGCAGGCGCTCGCCCCGCGCGGTCAGCGGCACGCGCCGGCTGGCGCCGACTTCGCCCAGCACGGTGACCGTCCGCGCCTCGTTCTGGACGAGGCGCACGACCACCTGCGGATCGTGGGCGCGCCCCTTGAGGCGCGCGGCGATGGTGCGCTCCACCTGGGCCGGCGTGCGGCCGAGCACCGGCACCTGGCCGACAAAGGGGATGGTCACGGTGCCATCCTCGCCCACCATCTGCTGGGGGATCGCCGCGCCCTGGGCAACGGCCATGCCGGTTTCGACCCGGGCGCTGCCGAACAGCACCGCAGGCGGTGCTTCCCAGACGCCGATGTCGAGCACGTCGCCGGTCCCGATCACCGTGCCGACCGGCGTGCCCGTGCCGAACAGGTCGGAGAAGTGCCGCGACTGCGCGTAGTCGCGCCCCCGCCCGATCACGGCATCGCTGAGGTCGACGACGTGGATGTCCGCGTCGGCCTGAGCGGTCTTGCCCGCGGCCTTTCCAGCCTCCGTAATCGCGCCGGTGGACGGGCCGGAACTGCCGAAACTGGCGCAGCCCGACAAGGCGGCAAGGCCCAGCGCCACGGCGGCGGGGCGCAGGAGCAGGGCCACACGGCGGCAGCGGCTGGCGGGGACTGTCACAGGAACCTCCGGTAGAGTTCGTCAAGGCGGGCGCGATAGGCCTCGGGCGCGAATTTCCGCGCCTGGATGAGGCCCCTGCGGCTCAGTTCCGCGCGCAAGTCGGCATCGGCGCAAAGCGTGCGGATGCCCTGGCAGATCGCGGCGGTGTCATAGGGGTCGACCATCAAGGCGGCATCGCCCGCGATCTCGGGCAGCGAGGCGGTGTCGGAGCAGAGCACCGGCGTGCCCAGCAGCATCGCCTCCAGCGCCGGTAGGCCGAAACCTTCGTAGAGCGAGGGGAACAGCACCCCGCGCGCGCCCCGGATCAGGGTGATGAGCATGGGGAAGGGCACATAGGGCAATTGCACCACGCGTTTGCGTGCCTTTTCGCCCAGCTTGCCTTTCTGGTTGAGGACCTGGAGTTCCTGATCCGACTTCCACGCCTGCGCGCCGATCACCAGCAGCGGCACGTCGACCTGGCTGGCGAGATAGGCTTCGAGCAGGCGGCCGATGTTCTTCTTGGGTTCGATCGAGCCCCAGAACAGCAGATAGTCGCGGTAGCCGAGGTCGGCAAAACCCTCGACCTCGCGGGCCACCTGATCCTCCGGCTTGTCGCGCAGCGCGGCGGGGATGTCGACCGACTGGTAGGTATTGGTGATCCGCTCCGGCGCAATGCCCGCCACTTCGACGAGGTCCCGCCTGGAGCATTCGGACACCGTGACGAAATGGTCGGCGCTGCGGTCCAGCTTGCGGATCAGCCGGAGGTAGGCGCGCTTGTCGTCGAGCGTGGTATAGGGCAGCCGCAGCGGCACCATGTCGTGCAGCGTGTAGATGTTGGGCCGCCCGGCCAGTCGCAGCGGCATCGGGTAGGTCCAGTGCGCGAGATCGGGCATTTCGGGCGGTTTGATCGCCGACAGCTTGCCCCATAGCTTGAAGGCGCTCTGGGCGCGGCGGAACACGTCGGGGGCGTTGAACACGCGGTCGTAGTGGGGAAGCCTGGAGGCAAACGTGCGGGTGACGACCTTGCCGGTGGTCGGCACCGCACGCGCGGTCTGCCCCAGCGGCCCGCGCAGGGCGTAAAGGCACTGCTCCAGCGCGTTGCCCCACTTGCCGGGATGGCGCTGGGCGTCGGTATCGAAGAACGAGACCTCGCGCAGCAGCGGGTCCGGGGACATGTTCGAGCGGTTGCCGTAGAGCACGGCGACCTCGTGGCCGATGCGGCCGATCTCCTTGCTGAGGTTGCGGGCATAGGTGGCGACCCCGGTGCCTTTCTGGAGGCTGAGGTTGTAGCCGTCGATGAGGATGGTGCGGGTGCTTGCGGTCATGACTTGAACTCGGGTGTTTGCGCCTGTTGCAGGGCCGCCTGGGTCAGCGGCCAGTCGGCGAAGCCACCGGCGGCGAGGAGGTGCCGCCAGGCATCCTCCATGCCGGTGATCGCCTGCGCGGCGGCGACCATGCGGGGCAGGTCGGCGGGAGCGAAGGCGACGGCGCAGAGCGCGCGGATCCAGTCCTCGCCCCCGCCCCCGCCCCCGCCCCCGCTGGCGCCTGCGCCTGCGCCGCCCTGCGTGCCGCCGCCCTGCGTGCCGGAGTTCGCGGCCACGGCGCGGGAATCGCGGATCATCGCGGCCAGCAGCGCGTCGCAGGTGGCATGGGTGCGCAGCAGCCGGGCGCGGTCGCCGTCGCTTATTCCGATCTCGGGCTCGCAGCGCCACACGGCGCGGGCAAGGAGGTCGATGTCCGCCTGTCCCGGCGCCTGCCCCGCCACCTCGCCCTTGCGGTAGCGCCCGGGCGGCGCGGCATCGATGTCCAGCCCCTGCTGCGCCATGACGAAGGCGAGGTGCTCTTCGACGTCCTGCACCGGCTCGCCCAGCGCGCAGGCGGTGCGGTAGGAAATCTCGGCGCGTTCGAACAGGCCCTGTTCCTTGCTGACATGGCCGTGCTGCACCCAGTAGGAGCGCTGGAAGGGATAGAGCGCAAGGGCGGCGGCATAACGCCCGGCCGCCTCGTCCCAGGCCCTGGCATCGCGGCGCCAGTCGCCTTCCATGACCAGCGCGCGGAAGCGCTCGTCCTGCAGGGCCCGGTGCTGTGACACCTCGATCAGGGCGCTGCGACCGGGGGCAATGCCGTGGCTGCCGGGCAGCGATAGGCTGGCCTTGCGATTGCCGAGGCCGATGTGTTCGCGGAAGTCCTCGTAGGCCTCGTCGAAGTCCTCGTAGTGCGCGAGGTGGCCCTGGTGCAGCACCGCAAAGCGGTTGCAATGGTCGCGCACATAGGCGGCATCGTGGGAGATGATCACCATCGCCCGGTCGCCGCGCTTGCCGAACAGTTCGTGGTTGCAGCGGTCGTGGAAGCGCGCGTCGCCCACGGCGCCGATCTCGTCGATCAGGAAGCAGTCGAACTCGATGATCATCGAGATCGCGAAAGCCAGCCGCGCGCGCATGCCCGAGGAATAGGTGCGCACCGGCTCGCGCAGATAGGCGCCGAGTTCCGAGAATTCCTCGACGAAAGCGAGGTTGCGGGCAAAGTCCTGATCGTAGATGCGGCTGATGAAGCGGATGTTGTCCACCCCGGTCAGCATCGTCTGGAACGCGCCGCCGAAAGCGAGCGGCCAGGAGACCGACATGGTGCGTTCGATGCGGCCGGAGGTCGGCCGCTCGGCGCCGCTGATCAGGCGCATCATGGTCGACTTGCCCGCCCCGTTGCGGCCGAGCACGCCCAGCCGCTCGCCCATGTGCATTTCAAGGCCGATCCCGTCGAGCACGACATTGTGCCCGAAGCGCGTCCGGTAGACCTTGCGGACGTCGGTGAGGCGGATCATTCGGGCACCACCCGGGCCGAAACCCAGCGCACCGCCAAGAGTCCGGCGAGCGTCAGCACGAGGCTAAAGGGGATCACGTAGGCGAGATCGTAATGGGCATGGGCGCGGGTGCCGAAGTAGCCCTCGCGCACGATCTCGGTGCCGTGGACCATCGGGATGTAGAGCACGTAGTCCTGCGCGATCTTGGGCAGGGCGTCGACCATGAAGGCGGCGCCGGACATCGGGAACAGCAGGTAGGAGAAGGGGTGCCACAGCTTGTCGACCAGCTCGCTCTCGTGCGAGAGCGCGCCCAGCGTGACGGCCAGCGCGCCGCCGAACCAGGCGATCAGCAGCCAGCCGCCCGCCACTTCCAGCACGTTCTCGGGCGGCTTGAGCCAGCCGACCGAGATGAACAGCAGGCTGAGCGTGGCGAACGAGATCGTCGCCCCGCCGAATTCGAGGATGACGCGGGCGGCATAGATGTCGAACACGCGGATGTTGCGGTGGTAGAGCAAGGACAAGTTGCTCCACAGCGCGCCGATGCAGCGCCCCGGCATGTTGCGCCAGAGCAGGACGCTGGAATAGCCGGTGAGCGCGAAGGCGACGATCGGCAGGTCGCTGCCGTGGACCGACTTGGTGGCGGTCCACAGCGCGGTGACACCCAGCGTGAACATCATCGGTTCGACAAAAAGCCAGAGAAACCCGATGTTGTGGCGCCCGTAACGGGTCAGCATCTCGCGGATCAGCAGGGCGCCGAGGACACGCCGCTGGATGCTGAGGCTCTGGCGCAGCGAAGGGGGCGGCAGGGTGTGCGGGGCACTGTCGGTTGCGCGCGCCATCAGTCGCGGTGCTCGCGAATGCCGACCAGCAGCGTCGACAGCACGCCCCAGGCGATCAGGCCGAGCAGCAGGGCCGCGAAGATGCCGATCACGCGGCGCGGCTCCATGGCATAGTCCGGCGTGCTGGGATCGGCGATACGCTGCACATAGGCACGCTTGCGGCTGGCGTCGTTGCGCGCGTCCTGCAGCGAGGCGAGCGCGGTGGCAAGCTGCTTGCCGGCGATCTCGCTGTCGAGCTGCAGTTCCTGATAGCGCGCGGCAGTGGCCGAGAGCGACTTGCGGCCGCCGGCGATGCCGCTGGTCTGCTGGTCGATCTCCGCCTGCAATGCGCGTTCCTGCGTGCGCAAGTAGGGGATCTGCGAGGCCTCGGGGGTGTAGCTCTGCAACTGGCTGAGCTGGGTGCGCACCGAGAGCAGTTCGTCCTGCAACTTGGAGATCATCTGCAGGCGGACCGCGGCTTCCTTTTCCGGGTCGATCACGCCCTCGTCGTTGCGATAGGCAGCCAGCGCGCGGGCGGCGCTGCGGGCGCGCTCCTGCGCCGCGTCCGCTTCGGCCTTCGCGGCGGCGACTGCATCCGCCCGCGCGCGGTCCGACAGGCGGTTGACCAGTGCCTCGGAGCGTTCCAGTAGGCGTTCGTTGATCGCGTGCGCCTGTTTCGCATCGTAGGCCCGGACGGTGAGGTAGACCACTTGCGTGGTGGTCTCGTTCTCCACTTTGACGCGCTTCAGGTAGTATTCGTAGAAGTGCTCGCGGTCATGCTTGCCGCCGAGGCCGAACCGGTCGAGCCAGAAGATCGCGGGCGCGGTATAGGCGCGGGTCAGGAGGCCGTCGCTGTCCGCTTCCTGCAAGGCCAGGCGCGAGCCGAGGTATTCCTGCACGGCATTGCTCTCCTCGCTCGCCGCGCTGAGCCCGCTGCCGCCCAGCATGAGGCCGAGCGGGGACATGCTGCTCTTGTTGGCGCTGCGCACCACGAAGCGCGATTCCGAGATGTAGACGTCGCTGGCGAAGACGCCGAAATAGAGGATCGCCAGCAGCGTCGGGATCAGGACGGTGCACAGGAAGATCGGTTGGCCGAGTGTTTTCAGGCCGGACTGGAGGCGGGACAGCGCGGTATCCTTCATCGTCGAACGGGGGGGCAGGGGATCGTACGCGGTGTGCGAACTCAGGGTGTCCATGCGTCTTTCACTCCGCGTGCGCGGGGGCGGTGCCTAGCGCGGAAAGCCAGGTCTCGACGCGGTCGAAATGGCTCTCCCATGTCGGGGGGCGGAACCGCGCCATGGCGGCGTGCTGGCGGTCGTGCTCGGGGGTGCCGGGGGCAAAGCCGGCGATGGCGGTTTCCCAGTGCAGGCTGGCGTTCACCGGCAGGAGCGTGGGGATGCCCTGGCCGACTTCGTGGAAGCAGGGCAGGTCGCTGGCGATGACCGGCGTGCCCGCCTGCAAGGCCTCGACCATCGGCAGGCCGTACCCTTCGGCGAGCGTGGGCAGGAGCAGGGCGGTGGCCGCGGCCAGCAGGCGCGCGACCTCGTCGTCGCCGCAGCGTTCGAGCAGGGTCACCCGTCCGTTCAGCGCCGGATCGCGGGCGAGGCGCCGGCGCACCGGATCGGAGCCCGCGCCCCACTGGCCCGCGATCACCAGTTCGGGGGCGTGCTCGCCGAGCCTGTGCACGAGCATGCTCCAGACATCGAGCAGAAAGCCGTGGTTCTTGCGGCTTTCGATGGTGCCGAGGCACAGGAAGAACGGGCGGCGAAGAGCGCTATGGGGAGACGTGCTGGGGGAAGGCGCGCTGGAGGCAGGCGCGGCGAGGCGCTGTCCGGCGATGGGCGCCACCAGCACCGGCGGCACTTCCAGTCCTTCGAGGCGGGCAAAGTCCCGCAGGTCCCGCGCAACCGCCGCGGTGCTCACGACAATGCCCGTGCCGTGCCGCAGCGCCCCCAGGACCCGCCCCCGGTGGCGGCGGACGGCATGGGGGCGGCAATGGTCCGCGTGAGTCAGCGGGATCAGGTCGTGTAGCAGATAGGCGCTGCGCAGCCCGGCCGAGCGGGTCCAGCGCTGGTGGCTGGCAAGGTCGAAGTCGGTGTGGTTGACGTTGAGGTAGATCGTGCCGGGGGCGGGGCGCGGCGCCCGGCCCCAACCCCAACTCCAGCCCAGCGCGCGGGGCGCGAAGGCGGTCATGCGGCGGCGAAAACCGGCGTCGCTGCCCAGCAGGAGGTCGAACAGCTCGCGTGAATGAGGCCGGTCCAGCACCCGCACGACGCCTCGGTGCTGGACGACGGCCTGCGCGCGCAGGGCAAAGCGTCGCAGGTAGGCCTGGCCGACGCGGTCGATCCCGGTCGGCAAGCGGCGCGACCAGCTGCGCGCGATCAGCCGCGTGACGTCGAGCAGCAGGGGGCGGTCCTCGGTCATCGCCGGATCAGGCGCCTGCCTGCGAGGGAGCGGCCATTCCGGCTGTTGTCAGGCCGGCTGCGGCCATGGCGGGGCCGCGCGCGCCAGCCCTTGCGTAGATCCCGGGAAGTTCGCGCGCCACCATGCTTTCGGCAAGGGCGTGCATGGCGGCATCGTCGACGTCGATCCACCAGGCGGAGCCGATGTCCATGGTGGCGGCGCGGCCCCGGTCGGCCAGCACCTGCATGCCGTCCGACAGGCTGCCCGCCCGCCCGGCGGCGATCGCCGCGCCGATGGCTTCGGCCAGTTCCGGCGTCGCGAGGAAGGCGCCGCAATCGACGGCATCGTAGTCGGCGATCGTCTTGCCGATGCGGGCGATCCTGTCGTCCTGGCCGAGGCGCACCCAGGTGGCATCCTCGGGATCGACCATGGGGCTGTCGGTGCGGCGGTCGATCGCCAGCGTCACCCCGTGCTCGCGCCTGCCGGTCCGTGCCAGCCCGGCAAGGATCGGCGCGGAGAAGATGTGGTCGGCCATCATCAGCAGGTAAGCGCCTTCGATGGCAGCGGCGCCCGCCAGGACCGACCATCCGTTGGGACGCGACCAGTCCCCCACGCGGCGGACGTCCAGCAGGACGCCCGCGCGCGCGGCGATGGCGGGAAGCGCGGCCTCGAGGCGGTCCGCTTCGTGGCCGGTCGCCACGACCACGCGTGCTACCCCGGCCGCAGCCGCCTGCCGCATGCCCAGTTCGATGAGCGGGATGCCGGCTACCGGCGTCAGCGGCTTGGAGGAACCCAGCTGGCGCAGCCTGCTGCCGTAACCGGCCGCGAGGATCAGCGCGTCCCTCGGGGGGCGGGGCGCGCCGAGGGTCATTCGGCGGCCCGCAGCTCTTCGTCGAGATAGCTGTCGAGCAGGCGCATCGCCGTCTCGTCGGCGAACTGCTGCGGCGGATGCTTGCAGAAGCTGGCCGAGGGGGCGATCAGCGCGCCGCTCTCGCCGCGTTCGAGCGCCAGCTTGCAGCAGCGGATCGCGTCCATCACGCAGGCCGCGGCATTGGGGCTGTCCTCGACCGAGAGGCGCAGTTCCAGGTGCATCGGCACGTCGCCCCACTGCACGCCTTCCATGCGCAGGAAGCAGATCTTGTTGTCCTTCTGCCAGGGAACGTATTCCGACGGGCCGATAAGGATATTCTCGTCAGCAAGCCTATGCGCCAGCGCTGCCTGTACGGCTTCTGTTTTCGATTCCTTCTTGCTCGACAGGCGTTCTCTGTCGAGCATGTTCATGAAGTCGGTATTGCCGCCCGTATTGAGCTGGTACGTGCGCTCGGTGGTCACGCCCCGCGCGGTGAACAGGCTCGAAAGCGTGCGGTGGACGATGGTGGCGCCGACCTGGGCCTTGATGTCGTCGCCGACGATGGGCAGGCCGCGTTCGCGGAAGCGCGCTTCCCATACCGGGTCGCTGGCAATGAAGACGGGAATGCAGTTGACGACGCCGAGCCCGGCCTCGAGTGCGCATTCCATGTAGAATTCACTGGCCTTCTGCGAGCCGACGGGGAGGAAGTTGATCAGGATATCGGCGCCCGAGGCGCGCAGCGCCGCGACGACGGCGGCCTGGTCGGGTTCCGCGGCGTCCGAGACGATGAAGCCGCGCGGCCCGGCCGTGGTCATGTGGCGCGCGACGCCGTCCAGTGCCACGCCCTTCATGACCGTCACCCCGGTCGCGGGCACGTCCCGGTGGAACACGGTGGTGTTGTTCGGGGCCGCGAAGATGGCATCGGCAAGGTCCAGGCCGACCTTGCGGGCATCGATGTCCACTGCCATGACGAACTCGACGTCCGCCGCGCCGTAGCCGCCGATGCGTTCATGGATCAGGCCGCTGCTCGATCCGGTGGCTGCATAATGGGCCACACCCTGAATCAGCGAACTGGCGCAATTGCCTACACCGATTACCGCGACCTTGATTGCTGTCATTGCAGGCTTAACTCCAGATCATATCAATGTGAATTCTGTATGGGTTGACGTCTGATTCAAATTGGAATGGCAGATGTCTGAATAGTGCGCGTAATTTTAGGGTCGTGATTCGCGAAGACGAGGGGAAGACGCCCCGGGCACCGCTCGCGATTGGCATGATAGCCATCCAGAAGAGGCGCGATGAACATGCTTGCCGTTTCCTGCCGTGATCCTGCCCTGAGGGATGAGGGCGTCAGTTCACGTGCGTGTTTCGATAGTGTTTCATCGGTTCGTCTCTTGTCGGCCCGGATTAGGGTAATTGTCGGTATTGTGTTGCAATGCTTCCGGCGGGGTTTCGAGGGGATGACGGAGCCGTTGCCGGACAGCCTTGAATTTAATTTCCGGTGATGTTTTTGTGATGCGCTTGCTTGCAGCGGCCTGATCCTGCTGCCATCAAGGCGGCGAAATCGCTTCTCGCCGCGCTCTCGCGGCTGCCCTTCGAAGGCCCGGCGCTCCATGACCACCATCTGCATCGACTGCCGCTATATCGGCGCTCGCCCGAGCGGGATCGGCGAGGTCGTGCAAGGGCTGGTGGACTGGGTGCCCGTGCTTGCCCCCGACCTGCGCTTCCTGCTGCTGCGCAGCGCCCGGCGCAATACGCCGCTCAGCACCGCGCCGAACGTTGCCGAAGTGATCGTGCCCCATGCCGCGAACGGGCCGGCAACGATGTGGTGGCTGCGCCATGTCGTCGACCTCAAGGGTGTCGATCTGTTCCATGCACCGGCCAACATCATGCCCGCAGGGCTTCCCGTGCCCTGTGTCGTGACCGTTCACGACGTGATGTGGCTGACCCACCCGTCATGGTGCCGCTCGGGTGTGCGGGGGCTGATCGACCGTGCGTTCTACCGGCACGGCATCCGCCGGGCGCTGCGGGACGCGGCGGCGGTGGCGACGGTCAGCGCCGCCAGCGCGGGCGCGATCGCGGCCCTGGCGCCGTCAGCGGCGGCGCGAACATCGGTCACCCTGTCGGGGGTTTCGCCGCGCTTTGCGCCGGTCGGCGGCATCGAGGGCAGGCTCGCCGCGCTGGGGCTGGCGGCGGAGCGCCGCCATGTCCTGACGGTCGGCCAATATGCCCCCTACAAGAACCACGACGGGGCGCTGCGCGCATTTGCGCAGGCGTTTGCAGGGCGTGGCGATGTCGATCTCGTGCTGGTCCAGCGCATGGGCCGGGGCGCCAGCGCGCTTCTGGCGTTGGCCGAGCAGCTGGGGGTCGGCGGGCGCGTGCAGGTGCTGGCGGGGGTGGCCTTCGAGGACCTGCTGGCGCTCTATTCCTCCGCCGCGGCGCTGCTGCACCCCTCGTTCTGCGAAGGTTTCGGCAATCCGCTGGCCGAGGCCATGGCCTGCGGCTGCCCGGTGGTGACCAGCGACGTCTCGGCGATGCCGGAAGTGACCGCGGGCGCGGCGCTGCTTGCCAGCCCGTACGATCCAGGCGCGATCGCCGCCCAGTTGCGGCGCGTCGTCGACGATGCCGGGCTGGCCGGAGCCATGCGGCAACGCGGCCTGGCGCGGGCGCGCGAACTCAGCTGGCGGCGGTTTGCCGAAGCCAACCTTGCTGTCTACCGCCGGGTGCTGGGGGCCGGCACATGAGCGAGGCCGAGCGAAACCGCGCGCTCGCCCCGCGCCGCGTGCAGGATCGATGCGAGCAGCAGCAGGTTGAGCGCGGCCGCTTCATAAAGGAAGTACCAGAGCGGCGAGCCCGCCAGCATCGAGAGCCCCAGCCCGATGGTCCGGTAATTGGCGCCCAGCAGCGGGCTCGGCGGCAGCAGGGCCTTGCTGGCGTCCCGTACCGCCTGCCGCACGCGGACCAGCGCCTGCGCGTCGTCGGCGGCCCCGGCAATCGCCGCATCGAGCGCCTCGCTCCTCGGCCCGGTGCGCTGGGCAAGTTTCAGGTAGGCGGTGCCGAGCCAGGATGCCGGCAGTCCGCGCTGGTCCTGCGTCTGGCGCAGCCATGGCACGCCGTAAGCCCACCACTGGTATTGGCGGCGCCGGGTTTCGTACCAGTTCGCCTGGACCACGCGGCTCAGTCCCGCGCCGAGGGTCGGCAGCCAGGCAATCGCGCCGAGGCTCTGTTGCAGCTGGAAGCCGAGCAGCAGGTAGAGCACGATGTGGCTGGCATAGTCGCAGATCCCGTCGACCAGTTCGCCGGAGGGGCTGCTGCGGCCGGTCAGGCGCGCGAGATCGCCGTCGGCGCCGTCGAACACGTGCCAGCTCATGTGCAGGCAGAGGCCGGCCAGAGCCCCGACCGGCCAGGGCAGGCCGACATAGGCAAGCCCGGCCATGACGACGAGCAGCGCGCCCGCGACCGAGACCGCGTTGGGTGTCACCGGCGTTGCCGAGAGCTGCACCGCGAGCCGCCAGGCCAGCGGGTGGTAAAGCCGGTGGTTGAGCCCGTCCTGAAGCTCGCGCGGGCGGGATGGAGGGCGCTGGCGCGAAGCGGGCGCTCCATGCGATTGGCGAAGATCTGCGCTCATCGTTCCTGTTCGTTGGTCGTCGCCTGCGGCTGGCCATGTCCGGCGTTGCCTGTTCCGGCGGAGCCTGTTCCGCCGCCTTATACGGCGCTCTTGCCCGGCGCCAAGTGTTCCCCCGAAATCCGGAGTCCCTCATCGTGCAAAGCCTTGTGATCGCCTTCCCCTCCGCGCGGGCGGCGGCCTGTCTCGTGGCCGGCATTCCTGCCGCGGTCCGGGCGGCGGTCCAGGCGCTGGCCGGGGATCGTGGGGACGGCGCCGCGTGCATCTTTGTGACGCCCGAGCCATGGGAGCCGAGCGCCCATTGCCGGGCGCAATGGGCGCGGCTTGTGCCCGGGGCAGTGTGCCGCACCGCGCAGGAGGGCGGGCAGCCGCAAGGCGGCGCCCCGGTGCTCGACGGGGTGGCGCTGGTGCTTGCCGCCGCGCGCATCGAGATGCCGGCGGCACCGCGCGGCGCTGCGCAGCCGCTCGCGGCCTTGCGGGCGGCGGGTGCGGCGCTGCTCGCCGCCACGGCAAAACCCGGCGACGGTATCGTGTCGCGCCATCTCAACCGCCCGGTATCGCAGGCCATCTCCCGCCAGCTTCTGAAGATCCCCGGGATCACCCCGAACCATGCCAGTGTCGGCACGGCGCTGCTGGGGCTTGCGATGGCGGCATGCCTGCTGCTGGGCGGGGAGAGCGGGCTCATGGCGGGGGCGCTGCTGTTCCAGGCGGCCTCGATCTTCGACGGCGTCGATGGCGAGATCGCCCGCGCCACGTTCCAGACCTCGCCGCGAGGGGCGATGATCGACAGCCTGATCGATGCGGCGACAAACCTTGCCTTCATCGGCGGCGTGACGGTCAATCTGGCATTGGCGGGGCAGTCCGGCGCGGCGATGGCGGGCGCGGCGGGCCTCGTCATGCTGGCGAGCGGGCTGGCCGCCATCGGCATGCGTTCGGCCCGGCAGGGCGGTGCCTTCACGTTCGATGCGGTCAAGCACCATGCCGCGCGCAAGCCCTCGCGGCTGATGCAATGGCTGACCTGGCTGACCATGCGCGACTTCTTTGCCGCCCTTGCCGCCGTGCTGATCCTGTGCGGTCTGGCGCCGCATGCCCTTGTCGGTTTTGCCGTCTGCACCGCCCTGTGGCTGGCCTATACGCTGACGGTGCTCGGCGCGACCCGGAAGGCGGCCTGATGCGGGGCGGCACGGCGCCGTGAAAATTCCGCACGTGCGGGCGCATTCGTCACACCGGCAAAAAGCGCTGCGCACGGGTTGCAGCGCGCGGCGTGGCCCCCGATATGGGGCGCCCGCCTGCCGGCGCCGCAGCACGGTGCCGGCCGCGTGCAAAGGAGTTCACGAATGGCCTATCCGGATACCCAGCTCTTCATCAACGGTGCATGGCGCGATGCCGCCGATGGCCGGACGCTGGCGGTTCGGAACCCGGCCACCGGGCAGGAGATCGGCCGGGTCGCCCATGCCGGGCGTGCCGATCTCGACCTGGCGCTGGACGCGGCGGCGCGCGGTTTCGAGGTCTGGCGCGACTATACGCCCGCCCGGCGCAGCGTGATCCTGCGCAAGGCCGCCGCGCTGATGCGCGAGCGTGCCGACACGATTGCCGCGGTGATGACCCAGGAACAGGGCAAACCGCGGATCGAGGCGCGCAGCGAGGCCATGGCGGCGGCGGACATCATCGAATGGTTCGCCGAAGAGGGCTTCCGCGTCTACGGCCGTCTGGTCCCGCATCGCAGCGACATCACCGTGCGCCAGATGGTCATCAAGGATCCCGTCGGCCCGGTCGCGGCCTTCACGCCGTGGAACTTCCCGATCAACCAGGTGGTGCGCAAGATCGGCGCCGGGCTTGCCGCGGGCTGCTCGATGATCGTCAAGGCGCCGGAGGAAACCCCCGCCAGCCCCGCCGCGCTGATCCGCGCGTTCGAGGAGGCGGGCCTGCCCGAAGGCGTGCTCAACCTCGTCTACGGCGATCCCGCCGAGATCTCCGAGTACCTGATCGCCAGCCCGGTGATCCGCAAGATCACCTTCACCGGCTCCACGCCGGTGGGCAAGCTGCTGGCCGGTCAGGCGGGCAGGCACATGAAGCGGGTGTCGATGGAACTGGGCGGTCATGCCCCGGTGATCGTCTGCGAGGATGCCGATGTCGATCTGGCCGTGCGCACCGCCGGTCGCGCCAAGTTCCGCAATGCCGGGCAGGTCTGCATCTCGCCCACGCGTTTCCTCGTGCATAACAGCGTGAAGGACCATTTTGCCGAGGCCATGGCCGAAGTGGCGCGGGGCATCGTCGTGGGTGACGGGCTCGACGAGGGCACGCAGATGGGCCCGCTCGCCAACGAGCGCCGTCTCGCCGCCATGGCCGAGTTCCAGCAGGATGCCGTCGCGCGCGGCGCGCGGGTGCTGGCCGGCGGTGCGCGGATCGGCGAGAGCGGCAACTTCTGGCAGCCGACCGTGCTGTCCGACGTGCCGCTCGACGCGCGGCTGTTCAATGACGAGCCGTTCGGGCCGGTTGCGGGCATTCGCGGTTTCGACAGGCTGGAGGAAGCGATCGCCGAGGCCAACCGCCTGTCCTTCGGGCTGGCCGGTTATGCCTTCACCCGTTCGCTGGCCCATGCCGACCTGCTGACGCGGCGCGTGGAAGTGGGCATGCTGTGGGTCAACATGCCCGCGGCGTCCTCGGCCGAACTGCCGTTCGGCGGCATCAAGGATTCGGGCTACGGCACCGAGGGCGGGCCGGAAGCGCTCGACAACTACCTCAACACGCGGGCGGTGGCCGTCGCCAACGTCTGATCGGCCTATCTGGGCCTGTTCCCGCGCTGCCCCGGTTGGGCGGCGCGGGGGGCCTTGGGCGCATGCCGCCCGAGGCGGTCCTTGCCCGCTTCAGGCGGTCGCGGTCGGCCGCCTCATGTGGAATTCGTTTTCGGGGCTGATCGCGAAATAGCTGGTGGGGCCGCCGGCGCGCAGGATCGGCTCGGCGCGGGCGGTCTGGTAGACGCCGTCCTCCAGCAGCGCGCGGTCGATATGGACCCCCACCACTTCGCCGAGCACCAGCCAGGTCTGCACCGTGCTGCCGTCGCGGCCTTCGAGCTGGACCATTTGCGTCAGCATGCATTCGAACGAGACCGGGCTTTCGGCAACCCGCGGGGCCGCGATCAGCCGGCTGGGCGCGCTGGTCAGTCCGGCGAAGGCGAATTCGTCGCGCTCGGGGGGCAGGGGGGCGCAACTGCGGTTCATCGGCTCGGCCAGCGTGCGTGTGGCGAGGTTCCATACGAAGGCACCGGTCGCGGCGATGTTGGCGACCGTGTCCTTCCAGCCGATCGAGGCGAAACCGATGATCGGCGGATGATAGTTGAAGGCATTGAAGAAGCTGTAGGGGGCAAGGTTGGGCACGCCGCCGGCCGAGAGCGACGAGATCCAGCCGATCGGCCGCGGGCCGATGATCGCGTTGAAGGGATCGTGGGCGAGGCCGTGGCCCTGCTCGGGCTCGTAGAAATGCCAGCGGCTGTCATCCATCGGGCGTGCTTTCCTGCGCAAAGGGGGGAGGAGTGCGGCCTGCTATGATCCCCCCGGCGGCCTTCGGCAAGTCAGCCCGGTCTTGGCGTGGCTTCGAAAAAGATCGTCTCGATCGGCAGGCCGAACAGGCGGGCGATCGCGAAGGCCAGCGACAGCGAGGGATCGTGGCGGGCGTTCTCGATGAGGTTGATGGTCTGGCGCGAGGCGCCGACCTGGCTGGCCAGCGCGGCCTGGGTCAGACCGTGCTGGCTGCGCAATTCTCGCAGTCGGTTGTGCATCATGGCCTCTCCCGGATGAATGGACGGCGGCGGGCGCCGTGTCAGGCGTCTGCGGTCTGGGTGTCCGTGCCCTGCCGCCAGAACATCGCGAAACCGAACAGGCTCAGCAGGCAGAGGCCGAACCAGGTGGCGGCGTAAGTCAGGTGGTTGTTGGGGAAGGCGACGATGGTGAGCCCGCCGCGCGGCCAGGCGCTGGCGCCGGGGGCCGAAACGGAGGGCGCCTCGGCGTCGATGAAATAGGGGGCCATGGCGGGGAGGCCGCGCGCCCGGGCGATGGCGGCAACGTCGCGCGCGTACCAGCGGTCCTGGTCCGGCCGGTTGGCGCGCAGGAAACGGCCTTCCGGCTCGCTCATGCGCAGCAGGCCGGTGACCCGGACCGTGCCGGTGGGCAGGCTCTGCGGGCGGGCGCTGCGCGGGGCCAGGCGTTCGGGCACGAAGCCGCGATTGACGAGGATCAGGGTGCCGTCGGCCTGTTCCAGCGGGGTCATCACCCAGTAGCCGGGGCCGAACTCGGTGGCGGTCCGGACCAAAGTCTCGCGGGCATTGAGGAAGTGGCCGGTGGTCACGACGCGGCGGTACTGGTCCTTTGCCGCCGAGACGCCGCCCCATGCGGAAGGGGGCGGCGGCGGGGCCGGCTCTGCGTGGATGCGGGTCTCGACCGCCTCGATCAGGGCCAGCTTCCAGACGCGGCGCTCGAGCTGCCAGACCCCGAGCGCCGCAAAGGCAGCGGCAGCGAACAGGGAAATGGCCAGCATCACGATCCGCTTGGCGTTCGATGTTCGCTGCATGGCCTAATCCACTTGGCTCAGTGCACCGAGCCGTCCATCGGACCGCCCGGCATCGGCATCATGTTGGCGTTGAGGTGGTACATGACCCAGATCGAACCGGCGATCGTCAGCACGACGATGATCGTCGTGAACAGGAACGCCAGCAGCGTCCAGCCACCTTCGGAACGGGTGTCGAGGTGGAGGAAGCAGAGCACGTGGACGACGATCTGGATGAACCCGAGCGCGAAGATGATCGGCGCGATGATGCCCCGGTCGGGCAGCACGTTGGTCATCACCAGCAGGAACGGGATCGCCGTCAGCACGATCGAGAGGATGGAGCCGGCGCGATAGGCCGCCCGGCTGCCGTGAGAGCTGCCATGGTCACCGGCGTGACCATGGGCGACAGGGTGCGAGGAGGTGCTCAACGGATCACTCCATACAGGTAGACGAAGGTGAAGACCCCGATCCAGATGATGTCGAGGAAGTGCCAGAACATCGAAAGGCACATCACGCGGCGCTTCATCGCCTCGCTCAGGCCCTGCGAGCCAAGCTGGATCAGCAGCGTGGCGATCCAGATCAGGCCGACGGTGACGTGGGCCCCGTGGGTGCCCACCAGCGCGAAGAACGAGGACAGGAACGCGCTGCGGTCCGGCCCCGCGCCTTCGGCGATCATATGCGAGAACTCGTAGAGTTCGACGCCCACGAACGCGGCGCCGAGCAGGCCGGTGATGGCCAGCCAGAAGCGCGTCGGACCCACCCGGCCCGCTTCCATGTGCGGGATCGCCTGGCCGAAGGTGATCGACGAGGCGAGCAGGAACGCGGTGTTGAGCGCGACCAGCGGCAGATCGAAGATCTGCCGTGGTCCGGGGCCGCCCGCGAAGGCGGTGCTCACCACGCCGAACATGGCGAAGAGCGAGGCGAAGATGAGCGCGTCGCTCATCAGGTAGATCCAGAAGCCGAGCCCGGTGGGGCTGGCGGGGTGTTCCTCTTCCGCGAGGTGCCAGACGACTGGCTCCTCGCGGGCGATCATCACATGCTGCGTCATGGTCAGGCTCCCGCGCCCAGCGGCAGCGGCCGCTTGGCTTCGGTTCGGGCGACTTCATCCTGGGGGATGTAGTAGTCGCGCTTGAAGTTGAAGGTGTGGCCGATGGCGGTGACGAGCAGGCCTGCGAAGGCGAGCGCGGCGAGCCACCAGATGTACCAGATCATCGCGAAGCCGAGCACGGTGGCAAGGCCCGCCAGGATGATCCCGGCCGCGGTGTTCTTGGGCATGTGGATCGGCTGGAAGCCCGAAGCCGGACGGCGATAGCCGCGCGTCTTCATGTCGTGCCAGGCGTCGAGGTCGTGGACCACCGGCGTCACCGCGAAGTTGTAGGCCGGCGGCGGCGAGCTGGTCGACCATTCGAGCGTGCGGCCATTCCACGGATCGCCCGTGGTATCGGCCAGCTGCTTGCGCTTCACGAAGCCCATGACGATGCTCATCACGAAGCCCAGCACGCCGATCAGGATGACCACGGCACCGATCAGCGCCACGATGAAGTAGGGCTGGATGCTGGGGTCGTCGAAGTGGTTGACGCGGCGCGTGTTGCCCATCAGGCCGACGATGTAGATCGGCGTCCAGGCCAGCCAGTAGCCGATCACCCAGCCCCAGAAGCCGACCTTGCCCCACCACGGGTCGAGCTTGAAGCCGAAGGCCTTGGGGAACCAGTAGACCATGCCGGCGAAGAGGCCGAAGACGACGCCGCCGATGATGGTGTTGTGGAAGTGGGCAACCAGGAACAGCGAGTTGTGCAGCACGAAGTCCGCCGGCGGAATGGCGAGGAGCACGCCGGTCATGCCGCCGACCACGAAGGTGATCATGAAGGCGACCACCCACATCATCGGCACGTCGTAGCGGATGTCACCCTTGTACATGGTGAACAGCCAGTTGAAGACCTTGGCGCCGGTGGGGATGGCGATCACCATCGTGGCGATGCCGAAGAAGCTGTTGACCGAGGGACCGGCACCCATCGTGAAGAAGTGGTGCAGCCAGACGAGGTAGGACAGGATGGTGATGACGACGGTCGCGTAGACCATCGAGTTGTAGCCGAACAGGCGCTTGCCCGTGAAGGTGGAGGTGATTTCCGAATAGATGCCGAAGGCGGGCAGGATCAGGACGTAGACCTCGGGGTGACCCCAGATCCACACCATGTTCCAGTACATCATCGGCGCGCCGCCGAGTTCGTTGGTGAAGAAGTGGGTGCCGACGTAGCGGTCGAGCATCAGCAGGAAGAAGGCGGCGGTAAGCGCGGGGAAGATGGCGATGGCCAGCACGTTGGAGCACAGCGCCGTCCAGGTGAAGACGGGCATCTTCATCATGGTCATGCCGGGGGCGCGCATCTTGACGATGGTGGCGACCATGTTGATCGCCGACAGCGTGGTACCCACGCCCGCGATCTGCAGCGACCACAAGTAGTAGTCGACGCCGGTATCGGGGCTATAGGCCAGTTCCGCCAGCGGTGCGTAGGACAGCCAGCCGGTACGCGCGAACTCGCCGACGAACAGCGAGATCATGGTCAGCACCGCGCCCGAGACCGTCAGCCAGAAGCTGAGGTTGTTGAGGAACGGGAAGGCCACGTCGCGCGCGCCGATCTGCAGCGGCATCACGAAGTTGATCAGGCCCACCACCAGCGGGATCGCCACGAAGAAGATCATGATCGTGCCGTGCGCGGTGAAGATCTGGTCGTAGTGCGACGGCGGCAGGTAGCCGGGGTTGGAGCCGAAGGCGATCGCCTGCTGCAGGCGCATCATCAGCGCGTCGGCAAAGCCGCGCAGCAGCATGATGATGCCCAGGATAATGTACATGATGCCGATCTTCTTGTGATCGACGCTGGTGAACCACTCCTTCCAGAGATAGCCCCACAGCCCGAAGCGGGTGACCGCCCCGACCACGCCAAGCCCGAGCAGGACAACGACGATGAAGGTGCCGAGCAATATCGGCTCGTGAAATGGTAGGGACTCCCAACTCAGGCGTCCGAACACGGTTTTTGCTAACGTGTCTGTCATGATGGTTCCGATAGGGCGAGGTCAGGCCCGCTCTGCGCGCACGGCGCCGGGGAGGAGGAGGGTGTCGGTTGCGGAGACTTTGGGATCACGCGCTGCGGCGGGTTCGGCCTTGGCCGCCTTGGGGGCCGCCTTGGGGGCCAGCTTGCCGTCCTTGTCGTCGCAGGTCGCGGGGCGTTCGCCCATGTGCATCTTGCCGGCCAGCATGTCGCGCCGCATGACGTCGATCATGCAGGGCTTGCCGGGCTCGGCGCAGGCATTGACGATGCGGTCGAACAGACCGGCCTGGACCGAGGAATAGCGCACGACCGGGGCCTTGGTGGTCGGCTTGGTGAGCGCGACGTAAGTCTCGGTCGAAAGCGGGGTGCCCTTGGCCTTGGCCTCGGCGATCCAGCTGTCGAACCCGGCCTTGGTGACGCCGCGCAGCTTGAAGCGCATGTCGGAATAACCGGCGCCGGTGTAGTTGCCCGAATAGCCCCAGCTGTCGCCGGTCTTGTTGAGCACGGCGTTCAGCTCCGAACGCATCGTCGGCATCGCATAGATCATGCCGGCCAGCGTCGGCGCGGAGAAGGTGTTGAACTGGTCGGTGGAGGTGATCGAGAAGCGCACCGGCACGTCGACCGGCAGCGCGAGTTCGTTGACCGTGGCGACGCCGAGGTCGGGGTAGATGAACAGCCACTTCCAGTCCATGGCGACGACCTGGACGTTGAGCGGCTTGGTACCGGCGGGAATGGGCTTGCCCGGGGCGATGCGTTCGAGCGGGCGGAAGGGATCGAGCTGGTGGGTGGAGGCCCAGGTGACGGCGCCCAGGATGGTGATGATGGCGAGCGGGCAGGCCCAGATCACCAGTTCAAGGGTTGTGGAATGATGGAACTCGGGATCGTAGTCCTTGTTGGGATTACCGCGACGGTATTTCCAGGCGAAGGCCACGGTCAGCGCGATCACCGGAACGATGATCAGCAGCATCAGTCCCAGTGACAACAGGATGAGGTTGCGCTGCTGCATGGCGATATCGCCTGTTGGGTTCATCACGACCATGTCGCAGCCACCCAGCAGCATGGGCAGCATAGCGACCGATAGGCACAAGGCCCGGCGAGGGTGTCTGGAGGTTGGAGGTTGCATGCGCAACGCGCTAGGCGCGAATCTTCTGCAATCGTTTGATCTCGATCAAGGAGTCCCGATTTTCCTAGGTGAAACCGATATTTGACGGTGGTCAATGTGGAAGCCGGGCGCGGCGTTATGCCTTCGCCTCATGCAACATCTGGCCATGCCTCAATGGCTGTCGCGCACGGCAGCAAGATCAAACATGATCGATGATGAAGACATCGTCGATCTGGTGATGGATCATGCGCGAATACGAAAGATCTGCGAGGCGCTTACTGTCATTGTCGCCGATTTTGTCGTCGGCAAGCCGTGCGAGATACGGACGTTCATCGCGCATGAACTGGAATCCGCCTTCGATCGGCGGGTCAGGCTGGCGGACGATGTGCTCAATACGCTGTTCGGCGGCAGCCCGGCGGCCTGCGAGGATTCGATCCTGGCGGTGATCCTGCGCCGGCAGATCCGCGACGCGCTCGACGCGCAGGAACTGGGCAGCCTCCTGCGCCTCGATCCCGATGCGGTGGCGCTGCGGGAACTGCACCGGCTGGTCAGCGATCTCCAGGAAAACGCGCGCCATACCCTGCACCTCGAGGCGCTCTCGCTGCTGACCCTGCTCGACGAACGGCTGACCGGCCGGGCCCGCCAGTCGCTGCGCGGGCTGCTGCACCACGGCGCGGAAAGCGGTCTGGCCTGAGAGCCCGTTTGAAATTCGCCTTTCGGGCATTTCAAACAGCCTCTGCGGCCGGCAGGCGGGCTTCAGGCGCCGTGGGGATCGAGCAGTCCGGCCGCGGCCACCACCAGCACGACGGCAAGGCCGCAGGCCATCTCCAGCACCAGCGAGCGGGCCAGTCGCCGCGCGGCGCCGGGCATCCGTGCTTCGAGCGCGGGCACGAGGATCCAGCGATTGCGCGCGGCCAGCCCCAGCATCAGCGCGAACAGCACGATCTTCAGCGCGATCAGGCGGGGCCAGGACCCCGACGGCCAGCTGCCGCCGCTGATCAGCCAGGCGTTGGTCGCCCCGGTCACCAGCAGCACGGCCACGACCAGCGTGCCGGTGCGGGCAAAGGCGGCGAGGCTGTGGGCCACGCCGGCCTCCCGCCCGTTGCCGCGCATGTCCGCCAGGAACGCAAGCATCGCCCCCAGCCAGAGTGCGGCGGCGGCCAGGTGGAGCACGTCGCCCGCGCGCAGCAGGTCGCCGCCAAGGGCTTCACCGGCTCCGGCATGACCCGCCCAGGCGGCGCTGGCGAGCGCGGCCAGTGCCGGGGGGGCCAGCAGTGAGGGGGCGGGGCGCAGGACGAGGGCGGCCACGAACAGCGCCAGCGCCGCGGCGCGAACGGTGAGCAGCGTGCCCAGCGGAGTGGCGCCGATCACGGCGGTGAATGTCTCGCGGTCGAGCTCGGCCAGCGGGATTGCCGCCATCGCCGCGACATTGGCCATTGCCCACCACAGCGATGCCGCTGCCGCGCCGGCGGCGAGCACCGCCAGGGCGAGGCGGGCGGGCGTGCCGAAGCGGGCCCCGGCCGCGGACCGGGGCCCTTCGATCAGGGCGTGGAACGGCAGGCCCGCGGCCATCAGCAACAGCGCATAACTGACGAAGCGCGCGGCGACGAGACTGCCGTTTTCCATCGGCTCAGCGAACCGTGAAGCTGTAGGAGCCTTCGATGCGGTGCTGGTCGGCGGCAACCGCGTGCCAGGTCAGCTGGTAGGTGCCGGTCGGCAGCGGACGCGGGAGGGCGACGGTCATCGTCTTGCCCTTGGCCTTGGCGGTGATGCCCTTGATCGGCATCGGCTGATGGTTGGCCATGCCGGGCATGCCGGTCATCACCAGGTCGATGCCCGAAAGCGGGGCAACGAGGTCTTCCGAGAAAGTCAGCGCGATCGAGGTCGGCTTGGCGACCGCCGAATTGGCGGCAGGCGTGGCGCTCAGCAGCTTGGGGTGGGCAAGGGCAACGGCGGGAACGGCGGCAACCGCGAGAATGGCGGCGGCAAGTGCAGGAAAACGCATGTGGGGGCTCCGATCCTTGAGGTCCGGGCGAACGAGCTTGCCCGGACTTGCAGGAACCCATACGCAGGGCGGGACGGGCATCCCTCAAGCCCGGCGCAAATTTTTCGACGCGACGATGAGGGATGACGCTGCGCCCGCGCGTATCGGCGGGTGAGAAGCGAAATACGACAGGCAGACGGGAACAGGCCGATGAACGAAGTGGACCAGATGTTCGCGCTCTTGCGCGGCGAACCGCTGCCCGGCGCGCTGGGCGGGATCGACGGCGCGGTCATGGCCGGCCTCGCCTCCGGGCGGGAACGCCGGGCGGTGCGCCGCGGACTGGTGCTTGCCTGCAGCGTGGCGGCGGTGGTCGGGCTGTGGGGCGGCCTCGCCTTGCCGGTCCCCGCTTTCGAACGGGATCACGGGCACGGCGAGCCGCTGCTGGGCATGCCGGCCGCAGCGCCGTCGCACTTGCTGGCCAGCTGACCGATGCGCAGCGGCTATCGGTACGTTCTGGTCGCGCTTGCGGCGTTTCTGGTCGCTCTAGGGGCGCTTTGGCTGGGGCAGGCGCTGCGGGGCGAGGAGCCTCAGGAAAGCCGCATCCATGTGCTGCTGCACCGTGAGCTGGACCTCGATTCCGGGCAGAAACAGAGGATCGAAGCGCTGGAGCGGGGTTTTGCCGCCCGTCGCAGCCAGCTGGAAGGCGAACTGCGCGCCGCCAATGCCGATCTCGCCCGCGCCATCGAGCATGAACATGCCTATGGCCCGGACGTGGAAAAGGCAGTCGATCGCTCGCACATGGCCATGGGCGAATTGCAGAAGGCGACCCTCCAGCACGTCTTCGCGATGCGCGCCGTATTGCGCCCGGAGCAGACCGGCCGCTTCGACAAGGCCGTCGCCGAAGCCCTGACCAAGCCGCAGGACTGACCCGGCGTGGCCGCGCCGCAAGGGGACGAAAAAGCCGCCGTCGCGGCCGCGCTTGCCGGGCGCCAGGCGGGCTTCACCGCGCTCATGGACGCCCACCGCGACGCCGTGTTCCGCATGGTGCGCGGCCACCTCGGCAATGAGGCGGACGCGCTGGACGTGACGCAGGAGAGCTTCGTCGCCGCCTTCCTTGCCCTGCATCGCTACGATCCGGCCCGGCCCTTCCGCGGCTGGATCCTGCGCATCGCCCTCAACAAGTGTCACGACTGGGCGCGGCGCCGCAAGGTTCGGCGATTTTTCGCCTTTGCGCTGCCGATCGAGGAGGCCGCGGGGGTTGCGGATGAGGGCCACGATCCCGAGCAGGCCCTGGCCTCGCGCAGGGAAGTGGCGCGCATCCACGCCGATATCGCCGCATTGCCCGATGCCTTGAAGGAGCCGCTGCTGCTCTGTGCGCTGGAGGGCCTGTCGCAGGAAGAGGCTGCCGCGATCCTCGGCATCAGCCGCAAGGCCGTGGAAACGCGGATCTATCGTGCGCGCAGGCATCTTGCACATTGGAACGGGGTAGGGAATAGTGATGCGGGCGGCGGCGATCCATGACGGGTACAGGGGGCGGCGTGCAACCGTTGGCAGGATTGTGCATTGAGGAATCCGGGGCGCACGAAATTTGTCGTATAATAGATAGAATTTATGGAAAATTCGATCGATTAAACCCTTAGGCCAATCCAAGCGTCTATTTTAGAGACAGCGCGGTGCGCTAACGAGGATCGCAGATGGACACCCCCCGCCATTCCCCCGTGGCCAAGCGAAGTACCGGAGCGATGGTCGCAATTTCTGCGATGACGCTCGGTGCGGCGGTGAGCTTGTGGGTTGCCGCGGGTGCCTTGAACAGCCGGGAGTCCCAGCGCCAGGTCGAGCAAGTGCGCGGTGCGATCTCCCGTGCGCGGCATAATTCCGACGAACAGGCCAAGGCGCTGGGCCAGCGGCATGAACTTGCCCGTCAGCTGGCCGCCAACGGGCCCGATGGTGCGGCTGAATGGCTCGACGAGGAACTGGGCCAGCCGGCCACGGCAACGGTGAGCACGAAGACGGTCCTGATCGCCGGGCGTGACGGCGCCATCTACGGTTTTGCCGAAGGCGGTCGCCTGTCCACCCGCGAGATGGAGCCCCTGGCCCAGTCGGTCTCGGACATGGTCCATGCTGGCGGGGCGACCACCGATGTCCGCAACATCAACGGCGTTCCTGCCGTTGTCTCCGCCGCGCCGATCGCGCCGCCTGCCCCGATTCCCGGGGGCGAGGGCAGCGCGCTGAAGCTGGTCACGTTCACCTACTTCGATGACCCCACGATCGCCCGCTGGGCCAATGCGTTCATGCTGGAGCGGCTGGCGCTGCTGTCGCCGCGCCGACCCGTGCCGGCCGGCTGGCGGCAGGTCAGGCTGGCCGGAAACGGCGGCGAAACCATCGGCAGGATGGCCTGGCAGCCCGACCGTCCCGGCGATGTCCTGACGCGCTACATCCTGCCTGCCGAACTGGTGTTCGGGGCCATCGTCCTCGCCTTGTTCTGGGGCATGGCGCACCGGGCGCGGACTTCGACGACGCGGGTGAACTATCTCGAGCGGTTCGATCCGACCACGGGTCTTGTCAACCGCGCGACGTTCATGATGCGGCTCGACCAGATTGCCGGCAATCACCCCTGCCAGTTGCTCCGGCTCGACATCGATGATTTCAGCGCGATCAACGATGCGTTCGGCCTGCCCGGCGGGGACGAGGTCATTCGGGAATTCAGCAAGCGGCTGGTCAAGGTGTTCAGCGCCGACCGCTGCCTGATCGCCCGGCTCGATGGCGACGAATTCGCCATTCTCGTGCTTGGGGCGGGCCAGATCCATTCGCTGGGCCCCAAGGCGACGCAGGTCTTTGTCGAGAAGCGGCGGCGCGGTCATCCTACCACGACCATCACGCTGTCCGCGGGCATCGCCGCGGCCCCCGAACATGGCCATACCGCCGAAGACCTCATGCAGAACGCCGACATCGCGCTGGGTGCGGCCAAGGCGGCGGGATCGGCCCATCACGTCATCTTCGATCCGGCGCTGGGCCAGGCGTTCAAGTCGCGCAAGGATCTCGAAGCGCAGATGAAGCAGGCCATCGACGAACAGGGCTTCGAACTGTTCTACCAGCCCATCGTCGATCTGCGCACGATGCGTCCCAACGGGGTCGAGGCGCTGCTGCGCCTGAAGCAGGGCGCCTCGGCCACACCGGCGGAATTTGTGCCGGTCATCGAGAAGCTGGGGCTGATGCCGCAGCTCGGCGGCTGGATCATCGCGCAGGCCTTTGCCGACAGCCGCAAGTGGCTGGGGCTGAAGACGTCGATCAACCTGTCGCCGCTTCAGCTTGAAAATCCGGCGCTGCTCGACCAGATCGACTTCCACCGCGCCCGCTACAACGTCAGCCCGGCCTCGATCGGGTTCGAGATCACCGAAGGCATTCTCCTCGCCGATTCCGACACCGTCCGCAGCAATCTCGTCGGTCTGCGCCAGCGCGGTTATACGCTGGCGCTGGACGATTTCGGCACCGGCTACTCGTCGCTCAGCTACCTGTCGGAGTTCGACATCCAGCGCCTGAAGCTCGACAAGAGTTTTGTCAGCGGAGGCCGCACCCAGAGCGAACGCAGCGCTGCGCTGGTCCGCGGGGTCATCGACATCTGCCACCGCCTCGGGATCCAGGTCGTGGCGGAAGGCATCGAGGAAGAGGAAGAGGCCCGCATCCTCCAGGACTGGTCGTGCGACTATGCGCAGGGCTATCATTTCGGGCGCCCCGCCCCGGTATGGGCAACCAAGCGCACGATTGCCATGCTGCGGCAGAAGGTTGCCGAAAGCGAAGTGGCCGAAGGCCCGGAGCAGCGTTTGACGATTGTCTGACGCCGGGGCTCCCCATCGCCGCAACCGGGGGTGGGGCACTTGCAGCGGTGTTTTTTGACGATTGCGTGAGGGATACCTGCCAAGGGCGCGTATCCCATGCATGATGCCGAACGACAGTTTCCATCGCTCCCTGCTGCAGCGCAGGCGTTTCCTGGCCCTTGGCGGCGCCTTTGCGGGCAGCCTCGGCATGGCGGGCCTGTTCCCGGCATGGGCGAGGAGCGGCACGCCGGGGATCGTCCACGCCAGCACCGATTCCGGCATTCTTTCGGGCAATTCCATCGCGCTGCAGATCGGGGAGAGCCACTTTTCGACCGGTGGCCGTTCGGGGCACGCGGTAACCGTCAACGGCACGCTGCCCGCCCCGCTGTTGCGCCTGCGTGAAGGCGAAAAGGTGCGGATCGCCGTCACCAACCGCCTGAAAGAGCAGACCTCGATCCACTGGCACGGGCTGCTGGTGCCGTTCCAGATGGACGGCGTTCCGGGCGTGAGCTTCCCCGGCATCGATCCCGGCGAGACGTTCGTCTACGAGTTCCCGCTCATCCAGTCGGGCACGTACTGGTATCACTCGCACTCGGGCATGCAGGAGGCGGAAGGGCTGCTTGGTCCGATCGTCATCGATCCTGCCGGCGCCGATCCGATCACCTGCGACCGTGAGCATGTGCTGGTGCTGTCGGACTGGAGCCCGATCCATCCGCACGAACAGATGCGCCGCCTGAAGATGATGGGCGGCTATTTCAACCGCCAGCGCCAAACGCTGTCGGGACTGCTCGCGGGCAAGGACCAGTCGCTGGCCGACCGCCTCGCCTGGGCCAAGATGCGCATGGACGCGACCGACATCTCGGACGTGACCGGCTCGACCTACAGCTTCCTCGTCAACGGCCACGGCAATGCGGAGAACTGGACCGGGCTTTTTGCACCGGGCGAGAAAGTGCGGCTGCGCGTCATCAATGCGTCGGCGATGACCAACTTCAACTTCCGCATTCCCGGCCTGCCGCTGACCGTGGTGGCGGCGGACGGCAATCCTGTGCAGCCGGTCGAGACCGATGAAGTGCAGATCGCGATTGCCGAGACTTACGACTTCATCGTCGAGCCCGGTTCGGCGGAAAGCTACGGCGTGATCGCCGAGGCTATCGACCGCTCCGGCCAGGTCCGCGCGACACTGGCGCAGCGGGTGGGCCTTGTCGGAGAAACGCCGAAGCTGCGCGAGCGGCCGGTGCTCACCATGCGCGACATGGGCATGGACATGGAGGGGATGGACATGGGCGAGGGCGGCGTGATCGACCTCAGCAAGCCTGCCAACAGTTCGATGAGCGGCCATTCGATGTCGATGCGCGATCCTTCCGTCGCGCCGGGAGTGAAGATGGGGCCGGGCGTCGCCACGCTCTCGCCGATGCCGGTGGACCGGCTTGCCGACCGCCCGACCGGGCTGGAAAGCGCCGACCACCGCGTGCTGACGTATGCCGACTTGCGCTCGCGCGACCCCAATCCCGATCCGCGCGTGCCGAGCCGCCAGATCGACGTGCATCTGACCGCCAACATGGAACGGTACATGTGGTCGATGGACGGCGAGGCGATGTCGGAAAATCCGGCGCCGATCCCGTTCCGTCTGGGCGAGCGCGTACGCGTCAATCTCGTCAACGACACGATGATGCCGCACCCGATCCACATCCACGGCCACTTCTTCGAACTGGTCAGCGGCGAGCCGGGAAACCGCGCGCGCAAGCACACCATCAACGTGCTGCCGGGCGGAAAGGCCTCGTTCGATCTCACGGCCGATGCCGAGGGCGACTGGGCGTTTCACTGTCACATGCTTCTGCACATGCATGCGGGGATGATGCGCGTGGTGACGGTGCGCCGGGAGGGAGAAGCCTGATGGCTCGGTTCTTCCCGGTCCTCACCTCGCTGCTGCTGGCGACCTCCCCTTTGGCCGTGCAAGCGCAGGAGGCTAGTTCCACACCGCCTCAAGCCGACGAACATGCCGGAATGGATCATGGCAGCATGGACCATTCGCAGATGGACATGTCCGGCATGGACATGAGCGCGCCGGATATGAAGGGCATGGATCACTCGGCCCACGCCATGCCCGCAAGCACGGTCTCCGACGAGCCGGGTGATGCCCCGCCGCCACCGGTGCCGACCGACTTTCCTGCGCAGCGCTTCTTCACGCCCGATCGCATGGCGGCGTCGCGCGCGGCGATGGTGAAGGAGATGAAGTTCAGCACCTTCGCCCTTCAGGTCGATCAACTGGAATTCCGCACCGGCAAGGGCGGCGACGGTTTCGGCTGGGAAGGGCAGGCCTGGTACGGCGGCGATATCGACCGGATCGTGCTCGCCAGCGAGGGTGAGGGCACGTTCGGTGAACGGGCCGAACGCATCGAACTGGGAGCCTACTGGCGTCACGCGCTCGATCCCTGGTTCAACCTGCAACTCGGCATGCGGCAGGACTTCCGGCCCGATCCGCAGCGCACTTACGCGCTGGTCGGCATCGAGGGGCTGGCACCTTACTGGTTCGAACTGCAAGGTCAGTTGCTCGTCTCGAACAAGGGTGATGTCCACGCACGCGGCAAGGCAGGCTATACGCAGCGCATCACCCAGTCACTGGTGGTCGAACCTGAAGCCGAGGTGGATTTCGCGTTTCAGGACGTTCCGGCGCTGAACGTCGGTGCAGGCTTTGAGCGGATCGAACTGGGAGCAAGGCTTCGCTACGAGCGCAATCGCTCACTAGCACCTTACGTGGGCGTAAATTGGGAGCGTAAGCTTGGCGGAACCGCCCGGATTGCGCGGGATGCGGGTAAGGGTGTGTCTGGCATCTCGGCGGTTTTCGGCGTGCGTGCGATGTTTTGATTGCGGCGCTAAATCGTATTGGAATGGGCGCGATTTGTAATGATTGCGTACCCCCGCAACCACTGATACCGACAATGGCGGAGCAAGAGACCCGGATATGAAGGCCATTCCGGCCGTTTCGTGTTGTGATGCCCATTCCATAATAGCTCCGAACTCGCCGTGAAGCGTGGCAGTCATCTCGCCACGTTTAGCTCCGGGAAACAGTATGACGCGCTCGATCAGACCGCGAATGGCACATGCGGCTTCATCCCGTTCAGACGGATGCTGCAGCGCCTCCGCTAGGCGTTCGACTTTCTTCCGGTAGAATTCCGCAATGTTCGGGTGGATGTCCGGGGTAACATGAGGCGCCTCGCTCATGCGCGCCCGTATGGCATCTTCCTGTGCTTCCAACGCCAGCAGCTTATCGATCAGACCCCGTGTCGACTCACCATCGGCTGCCATGTTCACCAGACGCTCTATGGCCTTCACGACCTTTTTTAGTTCCGCCTTGTCGGAAATCCCTGCGGCGCGCTGCTGTTGATTGAGCCGGTTGGTTTCCTCGACATAGGCATGAATCGCTTCAGCAACAATCTCGGGAGCCATCAACCGGTGGCGCAGACCTTCGAGTACACGCGCCTCAAGCACTTCGCGTTTTATCGAACGAGCGTTTGAGCACGAGCGCCGGCTAGCATGCGCCGAACATGCGAAACGATCCTGTCCGCGCAGAGATACCGGGCCATTACACGCTCCGCAGACGAGCAGACCGGATAGCAACGACTTTGGACGCCGCTGCATATGCAGTTTTGCCGCTGCGTTCTCGCCTTCGATGGAACTAGTGAACTCAATTCGCTGCGAGGTTTGGCGCGCCTTCACAGCCTGCCACAAGTCGTCATCGATAATTCTGAGTTCGGCGACTTCTGCTGTAATCCACTCGGACTGAGGATTGAGGCGTGAGACGCGCTTACCGGTCTGAGGATTCTTCAGATAACGTTGCCGGTTCCAGACGATCCGGCCGATATAGAGCTCGTTGTTAAGGAGGCCAGTTCCGCGCTTGGTGTGTCCGCGTAGTGTAGTGGCCCCCCAGAGCTTACCAAATGGGCCCGGAACTCTCTCTGCGTTGAGCCGCTTGGCTATCGCTAACGGGCTAATGCCGTTCGCATAGTCACGAAATACGCGGCGGATGACCTCGGCTTCTGCTAGGTTGATTGTGCGCTCGCCGCGGATCGGTTCGCCACCAGCGTCAAGGCGCCTCACCAGATCGTAGCCGTAGGACAGGCCGCCGCCAGCCTTTCCCTTCTCGACCCGCCCACGCAAGCCGCGATGTGTCTTCTTCGCAAGATCCTTCAAGAACAGCGCGTTCATCGTGCCCTTGAGGCCGACATGGAGTTCGGAGATTTCGCCTTCGACGAGAGTGACGATGGTTATGCCGGCAAACTGCAGATGTTTGAAAAGTGTCGCGATGTCGGCCTGGTCACGGGAGATACGATCAAGTGCTTCCGCCAGCAGAAGATCGAACTTCCCCGTCCTGGCATCTTCGAGCAATTGTTGAATGCCTGGACGCAGAGTCACGCTCGATCCGGAAATGGCGGCGTCCATGTAGCTTCCGATCACGCGCCAGCCTTCTCTGGCGGCGTGTTCATGGCAAATGCGCAGTTGGTCTTCAATCGATGATGGACTTTGCCGGTCGGTGGAGTACCGGGCATAGAGCGCAGTGCGGATCATGAAATAGCTCCCGACAGCGGAAGGCCGTCATGCACGCATGACGCCTGCGGCGCCCTTTCCCCCTACGGTTTATTGATTGCGGGTTTCTCTTGGTCGTGAGGCGGAGGTTGTGTCGCGTTTAACTCGCGGGCGATCTGGCGTCCCAGCAGGCGAGCAAGGCAAACCAGGGCATCACGAGTTCGGTTTTGCTGCTCGTCAGCAGGTTCGGGGGCACCATCAATGCCCGCGTCAGTCTCCGGGCGGATCAACGCGCACACCTGTAGGTTCGCAGTCCGGCAAAAGGCTTCTGATTCGTGCACGCTTTGGTGGGCCAGCTCTTCAAATAGTGGCTGACTTCAGCGTCTCGAGGCGCAGTCGACCCAAGGGCTCGGAAGGTGCCGAGTACCTCTCCGAAAAGAGCGAAAGTGTCCAAACTTCGTCGGAGAACGGACATGGAAAACCTACTGTCGAAGAGGCGATCTGTCAGCAATGGGGGCGCGTGATTGAACTTCAAGAGGCTCCAAAGGAAGGCCTTTTCTTGGAATCGTCCACCCGAGTTCCAAGGCGTACACAGGGGCTTTGATGGCTTCGAAAAAAATTTTCACCGACTGGTGCGGATGATTTCGAAAAGGCTTTCAAGATAACGCGATGTCCATTCGCCTATTCTCACCTTTTTATGGGCTGTCCAATGCATGCTCTGGCGCGGAGCATTCATCTGGTCAGTAAAGCCAAGTAAAAAGTACGGAAATGGACACGCGATAATTGCAGTTATCATATAAGCATATTTGACGTCTCTTTATAGAAGGTGTCGGTTTCAGGATACGACCGGACTCCCCGCCACCGCTGAATTTTCGCTACCAGCCCCGCAAGAATACGGCCGGATTCAGGGAAGAATACCGCCGGCCGCCAATGTGCTGCGCGGCAGAGTTCCGGCATTTTCAGGGGCACTTCCTGGCGGTATCCGCAGGCTACGGCCGGCCGGGGCAGGGGCCTCTCTCAAGTTCCGTACACTCGGCTAAAATGAACGGGGCGGTAGACGCCTGTCCTACTGAGGGGTGATGGTCAAAGGCAGCTTACGCGTCTACCTTACGGGGGCAACCGAACGGTTGACCTCGTTAGATGGATTGTGACAGATGCCCCTTATTGGCTACGCCCGCGTATCGACGGACGAACAGGACACGTCTGCGCAGCTCGGTGAGCTTCAGCGCGTGGGCTGCGCAACCATATTTGAGGACCGGGCCAGCGGTGGCAGCCGGAGCCGACCTAAACTAGCCAGCGCGCTCGCAGCGGTAGGGCAGGGGGACACCCTTGTGGTTGTGCGGATTGATCGCCTCGCACGATCGTTGTCGCATTTGCTCGAAATGGTTGAAGGGCTTCGTGCGAAGGGGGCGTATTTTCGCTCGATCAACGATCCGATCGACACCAGCAGCCCGCAAGGCATGCTGATGACACAGATGCTGGGCGCCTTTGCAGAGTTCGAACGCGCGCTTATTAGGGAGCGTACGCGCGCTGGCCTCAAAGCGGCAGTTGCCCGCGGCGCTAAGCCGGGAAATCCGAAAATGCGCGCCCGGGATCCGTCAGCAATCGATGCCTTGCGTCACACCCTGAGAGAAAAGCATCTCCACGATCTGATCGATGGGCGGCGGGGTTGGCTGCCGCTCGTTGAGCGCCTGCGCCCGCAGTTGCCCTGGGCGGTGGTGTTGCGGCACATTCGGTCGATCAAGCCCCCGGTGCGTTCGTTTTCTGAACGCACGCTGGTGAAGGCGTGCCGAACGCTTGTTGATGCAGGCTATGCAAATCCTGTGATCCTTGAGACGGCGCCGCGCCTTTCGAATGATAGTCGCGTTGCCCTACTCGTTGCGGACAAGCTCAGGAGCGAGCCAGACGCGACGCTGCGCGGCATTGCGGCTTGGTTAAGTAAGGATTTGCGAGAGCCAACGCCGCGAGGGGGGATGCAATGGTCACCTGAGGGCGTGAGACGAGTCATTGCGCAGGCGCAAGGCCTAGGCATTCTTCCTGATAGATCGGCGGCCCGGGGAATTCGCGAATGAGCGTAGGAGAGCGAGCACGAGATCAGAATTCCGTTAGCGGCCCGGTGCCTGCCTCGAGCGGATCAAACAGCCCGATCCTGACGTAATTTGGGACTTCACGGTCGTTCCCGAGCGCGACCGTGAATGACGCGTTTCGCCGAAACCTGACATTGGCGGATACGCACCCCAAGGTCATCCCGCGTTCGGTTATTGGTCGGCTCGCGCCGTCAAACCGCGAGACTGCATCCACTAGATTAGTTCGTCGCACTAGTGGGCGCTAGTGGTCCCCTTCGGGTTCAGATAGACCCCGTGCGAAAGCGCTCATAGATGTGAAGCTCGGCCGACGCTACTGCCTCCCGCCAAGCTTTATAGAATTGCACAGGAGTTCGCCATTTACTCGTCGTCCGCCGCCACGACAATGAACGTAGGCGGCGCATCGGCGGGAACCGGCGTGCAAAGCCCGCCATAGATCAGGCTGGCAAAGTCCGGTGATCGTGCCCTACGGCGTGGTGTAGATTTCCGTCACCACCGTCCATTTCGGCATCGGGATGAACCGGTGATGCGCTAGGTACAGCCGAGAGCATGGCGATGGGATTGTCGCTGACGGGAGCCATAGTTTCAAGCGTCATATAGGGGGCGTGCTGGACAGTAAGCGCTGTCCCAGCCCCACCTTGTGTTGTTGAAGCGCAGCGCTGATTTTCCACGCCGTGATATGGGCGGGAGGCGCTGGTGCTATGACGATGCCGTGTGATGATGTTGGCACAAGCGGGGTTCAGCGGTTCGAGGTTTTTACCGGACGGGGACGCCGGAGGGATTGGGCGCCCGAGACGAAGGCGTCGATCGTCGCCGAGAGCTATTCGAACGCGGAGACGGTGAGTGTGGTGGCGCGCCGGTACGGGATGAGCCCCTCGCAGCTGTTCACGTGGCGGCGCGAGTTTCGCAAGCAACTGGAAGATCGCGGCCTGACCTTGCCAGTTGCATCTCGACCGCCAACGACGTTCGTACCTGCCGTGATCGAGCCGGAGCCAGCGTGCGATCCACCTGCGGCAGTGAAGCGCTCCCGCAGGCAACGGCGATCCAAGGCCAGCGTTGTCGAGTTGGAGATCGACGGCGTCGCCGTGAAGATCGGTCGCGGCGCGGACGTAGGCACGATTACCGCAGTGATCGACGCGCTCAGGGCGCCGCGATGATCGGACCTGGCGCCGGCGCGCGGGTGATGGTGGCCACGCGGCCGGTGGATTTTCGCAAGGGCGCGGATTCGCTCGCGGCACTTGTCGGGACCGAGTACGGAGCCGATCCCTATTCGGGCGTCATCTACGTATTCCGGGCGAAGCGCGCGGACCGGATCAAGCTCGTCTGGTGGGACGGGACCGGCCTGTGCCTGATGACCAAGAAGCTCGAGACCGGCGGCTTCAAGTGGCCGGGCATCCGCGATGGCGTGATGCGTCTGACCGCCGCGCAACTCGGCGCTTTGCTCGAGGGGCTGGACTGGCGCCGTGTACATGGCGGACGCCGTCCGATCGCCCCGCAGATTGCCGGTTGACGGGGCCTTCGCGGACTGATTCACTCCACTCATGCTCATCGAGGCGGACCTTCCCGAAGACGTTGAAGCGCTCCGTGCGCTCGTCCTCGAACAGGCCCGCGAGCTTGATGCCCTCAAGGTTTTCAAGGCCGAGGCCGAGCGACTGAGGTCGATCATCGACGCCCTCCAGCGTCATCGCTTCGGCCGCCGTTCCGAACAGCTCGATCCCGATCAACTCCAGCTTGCCCTCGAAGAAGTCGAGACGGCCCTGGCCGAGGCCGTGCATGCCAGGGACAAGGCGAGCCGTGCCCCGGCCGAGCGAGTGCGCAAGACCAACCGCGGTTCGCTGCCGGCGCATCTCGAGCGGATCGAGCAGGTTGTCGATGTGGAAGAAGTCGATGGCATCCGGGCCTGCCCCTGCTGTGGCGGGGCGCTCCACCAGATCGGTGAAGACGTGGCCGAACGCCTCGACGTCGTGCCCATCACCTTGCGCGTCCTCGTCACCCGCCGCCCACGCTACGGCTGCCGCTCGTGCGAGAGTGCCATTGTGCAGGCCCCGGCACCGGCACGGATCGTCGAGGGCGGCATTCCCACCGAAGCACTGATCGCGCAGGTGCTGGTCGCCAAGTATGCCGATCATCTACCCCTGTACCGCCAGGCGCAGATCTACGCCCGGCAAGGTATCCAGCTTGATCGATCCACCCTGGCGGACTGGGTCGGGCGAGCAGCATGGTACCTGCGTCCCTTGCGCGACCACATCCTCGAGCGATTGCGGCGATCAGAACGGCTGTTTGCGGATGAGACCACCGCGCCGGTACTCGATCCGGGTCGCGGGCGGACCAAGACCGGCCAGCTATGGGCCTATGCCCGCGACGAACGCCCTTGGGGCGGCGGTGATCCGCCGATGGTCGCCTACGTCTATGCCGCCGACCGTAAGGGCGAACGGGCACAAGCGCATCTCGGCGATTTTGCGGGCATCCTGCAGGTCGACGGCTATGGCGGCTACGCCGCGCTCGCTAGGCGCCGCAATGAGATCAGCCTCGCGTTCTGCTGGGCGCACGTGCGCCGCAAATTCTACGAACTTGCCGATACATCGCCGGTGGCTACCGAAGTGCTGCGCCGTGTCGCTTTGCTCTATGCCATCGAGAACGAGGTACGCGGCAACCCCGCCGAACAACGCCGCCAGGTCCGTGACGAACGCAGTCGCATCATCGTCAACGACCTGCACAACTACCTCGATGCCCGGAACCGCCAGGTCAGCGCCAAGAGCAAGCTCGGCGAAGCGATCCGCTACGCGCTCACCCGCTGGGATGGTCTCTCACGCTTCCTCGACGATGGCCGCGTCGACCTCGACAGCAACGTCGTCGAGCGCTCGATCCGTCCGCTCGCGCTCAATCGGAAGAATGCCCTGTTCGCCGGCTCCGACGAGGGCGGCGATAACTGGGCGGTGATCGCCACGCTCATCGAGAACTGCAAGATCGCCGACGTCAATCCACACACATGGATGACCGAAACACTCACCAGGCTAGCAAATGGTCACCCAGCCAACGCCCTCGGCGAACTCATGCCCTGGACCGCCGTGGCCTGAGAACATCGCTTACGCTGGACAGCCCATTCGTCACTCTGCTCCATGAGGATGGCGCCGATCAGGCCCGTGAACACTCGCTTCGGCGCCCCCCCCAAAAAAAAGGCGCCTTCCACGTCGGCCCGGATACCCCTTCGGATGCCTTCAATCCCCGGCGCAACCGCCCGCACTCGCCAGCGGGCATTTGGCATGTCCGCCTGCTTCCTATCGGTCAGGCAATCGGGTCGGTCACGGCCGCGTTTCTGGCCGGATCGAAGTCATAAGGCGATCGGCCTCGTCGAGTTCCTCGAATCCCAGATCGCCGGTGGACGCTGCCAGCTTCAGCCGGGCCAGGATATAGTCGTAGACGGCCTGCGCGCGGTCGCGGTCGGTGGCGAAGCTCTGGCTCTGTGCGTTGAGCACGTCGTTCTGGGTGCGGATGCCGACGTCGCGCCCGGTCGCAGCGGCGCTCTGCTGCAGGTCGGCGGACCTGAGCGCGGTGTTGAGCGCGGCGACCCTGCGCGCGCCGGTCGAGGCAGCCTGCCACGCCTGCTGCGCCTGAAGGCGGGCATCGCGGCGCGCGGCGTCGAGATCGCGCAAGGCCTTGGTCGCGTTCGCCTGCGCCTCGCGTTCCTTCGACTGGATGCCACCGCCTGCATAGAGCGGGACGGTCAGGCGCACGCCTGCGGAAGCGGTCTGGATGCGGTCGGGCACGATGCCGTTGCCGCCGTCGCCGCCCATCCGGAATTGTCCCTGGTAGCCTGCGACACCCTCGATCACCGGCCGGCCCGACAGGCCGTAGCGGTCGATTTCCGCCCCGGCGGCGCGCGCGCTGTGCTCGGCGGCCCTGACGGCGGGCGCGCGGGTCTCGGCGCGTTCCTGGATGTCCTGCAGCGAACCGGTCGGCACCGGCGCGACGAAGTCGGCGGCGGGACGTTCGAGCCCCTCGGCGCCGAGGCCGGTCAGTTCGGAGAAGGCGGCGCGGGCATAGGCCAGTTCCGCTTCGGCGCCGATCCGCTGCGCTTCCGCCGCGTCGCGCTGGGCTTCCGCCTCGCGCACGTCGGTGATCCGCGCGCGTCCGGCGTCGAAGCGGGCCTGCGCGCCCTTGCGCTGCTGTTCCGCCGCCTCGACCTGCCGGGTGTAGGAGGTCAGCTTGTCCTCGCCCGAAAGCACCGAGAAGTAGGCGTCCGCCACGCGCAGGATGAGCGCCTGCTGCTCGCCTTCGAACTGGACGTCGGCGATCGCGGCCTTCTCGCGCAGCTGGGTTGACTGGGCACCCTTGGCGGCGTCGTAGATCGGCTGGACGGCCTGCACCGCCACCGAGGCGCGTCCCGAGCTGCGCTGGCCGGTGAACACCGGCGTGAGGTCTTCGGGCAGCTGGGCGTTGGTTTCGGTCATGTTGTACTGGTAGCCGGCCTGGACCTGCACGCTCGGTCGCTTGAGGGCGCGGGCCTGCACGGCGGCTTCCTGCCCTGCATCGCGCTCGGCCTCGGCGCTCTGGTGGTCGGGGTCGTGCAGGGCTGCGGCGCGCCAGGCGTCGACAAGGTCCGTCGCATGGGCGGGCGTCGAGGAAAGCATGGCGGCAGTGGCGAGGAACAGGACGCGGCTCATGCCTTCGCGCCCTCGGGGGAGGTGTCGTGCATCGGGGTCTCCGGCGTGGTGTCTCGCTTGCCCGCGCGGTCGAACACGAGTTCGTAGAGCGCCGGGAGGAACACGAGGGTAAGGATCGTGGCGACCATCAGCCCGCCCATGATCGCCCAGGCCATAGGCCCCCAGAACGTGGAGCGGGTCAGCGGGATCATCGCGAGGATGGCGGCGAGCGCGGTGAGCATGATCGGGCGCAGGCGATGGACCGCCGCCTCGCGCACGGCCTCGCGCATGGAGAGGCCGTGGCCCGACAGCGCGTCGATCTGCGCGATCAGGATCACCGAATTGCGCAGCACCATGCCGAACAGCGCCAGCGAGCCCAGCATCGCCACGAAGCCGAACGGTATGCGGAACAGCGCCATGATCAGCGCCACGCCGATCAGCGCGAGCGGTCCGGTCGCCAGCACCACGAGCATCCGCTTGACGTTCTGGAGTTGCAGCATCAGCAGGACCACGATCACCATCATCGCGGCCGGCACTGCGGCCATGGTGGCGCGCTGGTTGATGCTGCTCTGCTCCTGCGAGCCGCCGTTCACCAGCGACGCGCCAGCGGGAAGGTCCCGGCGCAGCGCCTCGACCTGGGGTTCGAGGCGCTTGGTGAGGTCGGTGGCCTGCTCGCCCTCGACGTCGGCGGCGATGGTGATCGTCGCCTGCCGGTTGCGCCGGTAAAGCAGCGCGGGCTCGCTGCTCGCGGTGACCCGGCCCAGCTGCGACAGGGCGACCGGGCCGCTCTGCGTGGCGATCGGCAGGTTGGCGATGCGGCCGAGGTCGGTGCGCTCGGCCGTGTCGAGGCGCATGACGACATCGAGGGCCAGATCGCGGTCGCGGTAGGTGGTGACGCCGGCCCCGGCGATCGCGGCCTGCAGGGTCTTCTGCACCGCCTCGGTGGAGAGGCCGAGGGCACGCACCTTGTCCTGGTCGAGATCGACGCGGACCGCCTTGAGCGGTTCGCCGAGGTCGCTGTTCACGTCGCGCGAATGGCTGTCCGCGCGGACGATCGCTTCCAGCTTCTGCGCAAAGGGCGCCAGTGCATCGAGGTCCGGCCCGGCGAGGCGGTATTGCACGGGCTGGCCCACCGAAGGCCCGTTCTCCAGCCTGCTGACGCGCCCGCGCGCCTCGGGGAACTGCGCGGCGAACAGGTCCTGCACGTGCGCGATCACCTCCTCGCGGGCTTCCTCGTCCTTCGTCTGGAGGACCAGTTCGGCGAGCGTGATGTCGGGCGTCTGGACGTTCAGCGGCAGGTAGAAGCGCGGCGATCCGCCGCCGATGTAACTCGTGACCGAAGTGACGCGCTCATCCTTGGCCAGCAGCTTTTCCATGCGCGCGGCGACGGCCTGCGTCTGGGCGAAGCTGGCGTTCTGGGAAAGCTGCAGGTCGACCACCAGCTCGGGCCGGTCGGACGCCGGGAAGAACTGGCGGGGCACACCGAACTGGAACAGGAACACGGAGCCCACGAACAGTGCGGCGGCCGCGGCGACGACGGTCTTGCGGCGATCGAGGCAGCGGTCGAGCGCGCGGCGGAACCAGCTGTAGAAGCGGCCTTCGTACTGCTCCTCGGGCTCGCCCGCGTCGTCTCGCGCATCGGCACGCTGGGGCAGCAGGTGATAGGCGAGGAACGGCGTGAAGATCACCGCGACGAACCAC
Source organism: Novosphingobium sp. KA1 (assembly GCF_017309955.1). Classification (NCBI taxonomy): domain Bacteria; kingdom Pseudomonadati; phylum Pseudomonadota; class Alphaproteobacteria; order Sphingomonadales; family Sphingomonadaceae; genus Novosphingobium; species Novosphingobium sp. KA1. Next base: position 210,033 of record NZ_CP021248.1, read on the forward strand.
GACAGCACCAGCGACAGCGCGATGACCTGGAACAGCGAGATCACGTATTCGCTCGCCGTCGCCTTCGACATCGCGATCGGCAGGAAGCCCGCGACGGTAATCAGCGTGCCGACCAGCATCGGGATCGCGGTGGTGGTGTAGGCGCTGATCGCGGCGCGGGTGCGGGTCCAGCCCGCCTCCAGATGGGTGCTGACCGCCTCGACCACGATGATCGCATCGTCCACCAGCAGACCCAGTGCGATGATGAGCGCGCCCAGCGAAATGCGTTGCAGGTCGATGCCCATCCAGCTCATCCCGGCGAAGGTCATCGCCAGCACCAGCGGGATGCACAGCGCGACGACGATGCCGGGCCGCCAGCCGAGCGACAGGAAGTTGACGACAAGCACGATGACCACCGCCTCGAGCAGCGAGCGGGTGAATTCGCCGACGGATTCGTCCACGACCTTCGTCTGGTCCGACACCGTGTGGATTTCGACGCCGACCGGCAGTTCGTCCTGGTACGAGGCCACGGTCTGCTTCAGGTTCTTGCCCAGCCGCGCGACATTGCCGTCGTCGCGCAGGCTGATGCCCACGCCCACCGCATCCTCGCCGCCGAACCGCATCCTGAAGGTGGCGGGGTCCTTGGTCGTGCGCTCGACTTTGGCGATCGCATCGAGGCGCACGCTCTTGCCGTTGGCGAAGATCGGCGTCGCCGCGATCGCCTCCAGCGAGCCGTAGGCGCCCGCCACCTGCAGGCGCACGCGCTCGGCGCCCGCCTCGACCGTGCCCGAGGCCGAGACGGCGTTGGTGCCGTCGAGCGCGTCGGCGATGGCCTGCGACGAGATGCCCAGCATCGCCAGTCGCGCGCTGTCGTAGGTGACGTAGACCGCCTCGTCCTGCTCGCCGATCATGTCGGTCTTGGCGACGTCGGGCAGGGCCTGGATGCGGTCGCGCAGCGTTTCGGCGTAGCGCTTGAGCGTGGGATAGGAGAAGCCGGGGCCGGTGATCGCGTAGATGTTGCCGTAAGTCGTCCCGAACTCGTCGTTGAACGCGGGGCCGACGACATCGTCGGGCAGGTCCGCGCGGTGGTCCGTCACGGTCTTGCGCACGGTGTACCAGATATCCGGCACCGCGCTGCCCTTGACGGTGGAGATCAGCGTGACGTTGAGCGTCGCCTGTCCGGGACGGGCCTTGCTCTTGACGTAGTCGATGTCGGGGATGTTCTCGGTCAGCACCGTCTCGATCGGCTTGATGACTTGTTCGGCCATCTGGTCGGCGGTCGCGCCCGGCCAGCCGACGGTGATCATCATGGTCTTGACGGTGAACTCCGGGTCTTCCTTGCGCCCGAGCGAAAGGTACGAGAGCAGCCCCGCCACCGAGGCGACGGCGAGCAGGAAACCGACGAGTTGCTGGTGGCCGAGCGCCCAGCGCGAGAGGTTGAAGCCGGTCACGAGGCAGGCACCTCGGCTATGCGGACCTTCTCGCCGGCACGCAGCAGGTGGATGCCGGCGGTGACGATCGTCTCGCCCGGGCGCAGGCCGGAGAGGACCGTCAGCTTGTCGCCGCTCGCCTGTCCCACCTTCACTGTGCGGGGTTGGACCGTCATCGTGCGCCGGTCGACGACCCAGGCCTGCGCCTTGTCGTAGCCTTGGGCGTCGTGGCCTTGGGCGATCGCGGTGAGGGGCACGAGGATGCCGCTTGCCACACGCTCGTCCTCGATGCGCAGTTCGGCGGTTTCGCCCATCCGCAGCGTCTCGCCGGGGGCGATGATGGAGAAGCGCGCGGCGAAAGTGCGGGTCGCGGGATCGGCGGCGCCCGCGATGCTGCGCAGCTTCACCGCGTACTTGCGCGAGGGATCGCTCCACAGGGTGACGCTGAGCCGCTTCGCGCGCTGGACCGGGCCGAGCCCGCCCTCGGAAAGCGAGACGGCGACTTCGGGACGCGAGGGATCGGCGAACGTCAGCACCGCCTGTCCGGCACCCACGACCTGTCCCACCTCGCCCTCCACTTGCGTGATCACGCCGCCACGCGGCGCGGTCAGGACGGTGCGGCCGACTTGCGCGGCGGCGGTGCCGCGCTGGGCACCGGCGGCGCGTAGCTGCGCCTGTGCCTGATCGGTGGCGGCCTTCTGCTGGTCGAACTCGGCCTGCGAGATGAAGCCCTGGGCGAGCAGGTCGCGCGAGCGGGCGAGATCGGCGCGTTGCGTCGCCGCCGCCGACTGGGCCGCGCCGGTCTGCGCGGCCGCGCTGTCGAGCGCGCGGGCATAGTCGCTGCCATCGAGGCGGAACAGCACCTGTCCGGCGCGCACGCTGTCACCGGCGCTGACCGCGCGCTCGACGATCCGTCCGGCCACCTGGAAGCCCAGCTGGCTCTCGAAGGCGGAACGGATCTCACCGGCATACGTGATCGCGCTTTGGCCGGAGTTTGCGGTGAGCTGCTGGACGGAGACCGCCCGCCGTTCGTCCTTGGCCGGGGGAGCCTCGTGACATGCGGAGAGCAGAAGCGCCGCCAGCGGCACAACCAGGGCAAGACGCGCCATTGTGATCCCTTGCTTGAAACCCTGTAAAGACAGGGAAATTGCCATGTGAGGCGGGGCAAATGGCGAGGGCGGGCAACAAGGCGATGAGTGCCTTGTAACAGCTTGTAACGCCCCGGAGCCGCTACCTCCCGGCGTGCTCGAACGGCGGCGGCACCTCGCCGGGGGCGAGCAGGCGGAATGCGAAAGGATAGTCGCGGCCGTTCCAGCGCACCGTGACGCGCACGTCTTGCCCTGCTGCGGAGCGCGGCAGGGCGGCGGTCACGATCCGGCCGCCGAAGCTGGCCTCGGGGTCGACCGTGGTGGTCTGCAGGATCTGTCCGTCGATCTGCTGCATCGTGTAGTCGAGCCGCTGCTGGATCGAGCCCATGGCCATTGCGCCGCCGGAGATCGCCATCGCCGCGCCCGCCTGCCCGGCGCTGTTGTCCTCCCACACGATGGTGCGCGAGACCACGCCGCGCGGGGTCGCGACATGGCCGTGATAGGCGTAGCGCTCGCCGCTCGACGAGGCAGAGACCGCAGCCAGCGTGCCTGCGACGAGCACGGTGCCGATCCGGGCGCGGCGAGCCTTGCTTTCGGCAGCCTCGGCCAGCGCATCGCGGCTCTGCACGGCGATCGGCTGGTATCCGAGCGAGACGCTGACGTTCTCGACGCCGATATTGGCGGGAGCGTTGCCCCGGTTGTAGACCGCGATGTCGAAGACGAGGGCGCCGTTCTCGATGGGGCGCGGGGTTATCTGGACCGCGCCGTCGGGGGTCTGCAGGTCTACGGTCGGCACGCCGCGCGTGAAGCGGGCGGTCTCGTGGCCTACGCTTACCGGATAGAGGCTCGGCGGCGAGGCCGCGAGGGCGGGGTTTGCGGCCAGCGTCAGGATGGCCGCGGAAACGACATGCTTCATGAGGTGACACCATTGTGAAGAGGGGGGTGTGCGGCGCGACATGCCCTGGGGGAAGGCTGCCGCGCCGCACCGGCGCGCCCGAGGCGGGGGCGGGGGGTGGAAGGCGCGCCGAAACCGAACAGGTCTACCAGACTCGCGGAACGGTTCGCACGATCACGCCGGTGGTGCGCGATGCCAGCACGATGCTGCCGTTAGCGTAGATCCAGGCGTGTCCTGCGGGCGCCACGGCCAGTCCGTAATAGGCCGGGTTGACGACGTAATAGCGCCGCAGTTCCACCGGCAGGACGGCTCCCACGACCCAGACGCGGCCATAATAGGCGCTGGCGACGGGGTAATAGCCATAGCCGGGCGCGAAATAGTATCCGCGCCGGACACCGACATAGCCGACGAAATCGGGATGCCCGTGCCACCAGCCGGGATTGCCCGGATACCAGCGCACCGGTGGAGCGGGCCGCACCACGGTCACCGGCGGGCGGACGTATACCGGCGGCGGATGGCCATGCCCGGGCGGCGGCGGATGACCGTGCCCCGGCGGCGGGGTGTGGCCGTGCGGCGGCGGGCGATGGTCATCGGCGGTGGCGGGCGAGAGGGCCAGCATCGACACTGTCAGGACGGCGAGGCTGCCTGCCCGCAACGCCGCGTGCTTCATGGCAATGGACCAGGACGATCTTGGCATCGGGACTTCTCCGGTTGGCTACCTGGAGAAGATTGCCGTCGCTGCGCAACAAGGTGATCTGCGGATGGTAACACCGTGTAACGCCCGCCGTCTCCGGGCGCCGGTCAGGCGGCGGGCAAGTCCACCGAGGCGCTGAAGCCGCCCCCGTCGCGATTGCCGAGCGTCAGCGTCCCGCCATTCTGCTGGGCGAGCGCATCGACGATCGCAAGCCCGAGCCCGGCCCCGCCGGTGTGGCGCGCGCGCGAATGGTCGAGCCGGTGGAACGGGCGGGTCAGGTCCTTGAGGTCCGCTTCGGGCACGCCCGGTCCATCGTCGTCCACGCGGATCTCGATGCGGCCCTGGCGTTCGCGGACGGACAGGCGGGCCTGCCCGCCATACCGCACCGCATTGTCGACGAGGTTCGCGAGGATGCGCTGCATCGCCAGCGGGTCGATGCGCACGGCAAGACCGGTCGGCGGCGGCGACGTGGCGGTGACGTCCTCGCCCTGGAGCGCGCGTGCTTCCAGAACCGAGCCGATCATGGCGGCGATGTCGGTCGTCTCGTGGACCGGGCGCGGCGGGGTCGCGGAAACGCGTGCGAACGTCAGGGTATCGTCGAGCAGGGCGCTCATCTCGCCGAGGTCGGCCATCGCCAGCGCGCGCTGGCGCGGGTCGCCGATGTAGTCGGCGCGAAGCTCCAACCGGGTGAGATAGGTGCGATAATCATGCGCGACCGCCGCGAGGAAGCCGGTCCGTTCTTCCACCAAGTCGCGCAGGCGGCGGCGCATGTCGTTAAAGGCGATCGAGAGTTGCTGGATTTCGTGCGCGCCGGTCACCGGAAGGTCCGGGGCGGACAGGCTGGCCTCGTCGTTCTGGAGCGCGCGGGCCAGGCGGGAGAGCGGGCGCGTGGTCAGCCCCGCGATCAGGACGACGACAAGCACGCTCGCCGCCGAGACGCCGATCAGGATGGCGTTAAGGCTCATCACGAAGCCGGCGATCGCTGGCGGCGTGGTGCGCTCGATGATAAGGACGGTGCCGTCGTTCAAGCGCACACGCAAGCGGATCGGGCTCGCGGAGTACTGGCGGCCCCGGCCCAGGTCGGTCAGCCGCGCATCGGGCGGAAAGTCGACGTGGAACGGGCGCCCCTGCAGGGCCGCGCGATAGGCGGCATTGGCTTCCCGCAGATCGGGGTGGGTGTTGTCCCCGCGCGGCAGGCCGTCACCCAGCATGACCAGCGTGGTGTTCACGCTCAGCCCGCGCAGCACCGCTTCGCGCGCGGCAGGCGGGGTCGCTTCGACGGCGAGAGCGATGGCCCGGGCGTCTTCGGCCGGCACCAGACGGAACAGCTCGGCGTCCGGCTGGTTCTGCTTGCTGGAAATGATCGTGATCGTCAGGCCGACTACGATCAGGTGGACGAGGACGATCAGGCCCACCCGTACCCGCAGGCCGTCGACCGGACGCAGCCAGCGCATCGTCAGATCTTCAGCACGCTGGGCGCGAACAGATAGCCGTCGCCACGCACGGTGCGGATCATCACGGGTTCGCGCGGATCGTCACCCAACTTGCGGCGCAACCGGCTGAGCTGCACGTCGATCGCCCGGTCGTAGGGTGTCGCCATGCGACCGCGCGTCATGTCGAGCAGCAGGTCGCGGCTCAGCACGCGGCGGGGATGCATCACGAGCGCATGGAGCAGGTCGAACTCGCCTGTGCTGAGCGTGACGGGGCGACCGTCCGGGTCGATCAGGTCGCGCGAATCCACGGCGAGAGTCCAGCCGGCGAAGCGATAGAGCTCCGCCCCGGGGCTCTCGACCGCCTGCCCGGGCGCCTTGGTCCGGCGCAGGATCGCGCGCAAGCGCGCCAGCAGTTCGCGCGAGTTGAAAGGCTTGGGCAGGTAATCGTCGGCACCGCATTCGAGGCCGATGATGCGGTCGATGTCGTCGCCCTTGGCAGTGACCATCAGGATCGGCAACTGCGGAACCTTGACGCGCAGCGTCTGGCAGATCGAAAGCCCGCTTTCGCCCGGCAGCATCAGGTCGAGGATCAGGCAGTCGAGCGAGGGCACGTCCGCCTGGCGGAAGAAGGCGGCGGCATCGCCATAGCCTTCCACCACGAAGCCGTTGGCCCTGAGGACTTCGGCGACCAGGTCGCGAATGGCGACGTCGTCCTCGATGATGGCGATCGTTCCTTCGGATTCCATGGGGTCCTGACCTTGTGGAGTTCAGCCGAGCCGGCGTCGTAAGTCCTTCATGCTAGAGCATGATCCGGTCGGTTCAACCGGATCATGCTCTGCATCTCGGTGGCGGGTGGCACGTGGGCTTATTTGCCGTACTTGGCCATGGCGGCGCGCAGTTCCTCGGGCGTGACCTTGCCGTCCTTGTTGGCGTCGATCATCGTGAAGCCCCGCTCGCGTCGTCCGGCGGCCTTCCATTCCGCGAGGTCGAGGGCGCCGTCGGAGTTGGTGTCGACCTTCATGAAGGCGTCGCGAGCCTTGTCGGCTGCAGCGGGGTCCTGCGCATGGGCGGCGGCGAACGGCAGGCTCGCTCCCAGTATCAGCAATGTCAGTTTCAGTTTCATCGTGTCACTCCAGATGAGCCCGTAATCGAGCTGAGTATCCAATAGCCGCGCGGTTCACTGCGCATTGGGCACGAATGTTCGTCCTTGTAACAGTTTGTGCAGCCGGGCGTTGAAGGCGTGTTTCGCGATCTTTGCGAAAGATTTCGCACCAGACCGACGGAAGTTCGCTCAAGCTGTATTCAAGGAAGGCGGCCCATTGATCTGCCACCCGCTGAGTGAGGTGGTCCCGGTTTTCTGGGCAGGGTGTTATGCTACTCCCGACCTGAAGGATTGGTACGTGAATGACCACGACGAGGAAGCGCTACAGCGCGGATTTCAAGGCGAAGGTGGCGGTCGAGGCGATCCGTGGCGACCTGACGCTGGCGGAACTGGCACCAAGCATGTCGGGATGATCGACGTGCTGGTGCTGCCCGCGCTCGGTATCACTCCTTGACCCCATCCTCGAGAAGGCCACGCGAGATCGCTACCATTAAACGTTGATCCCCAGCATCGTCAATGTAGCCGGTAGCAAACCCGAGATCGCAGGATTGCAGCGTTCGCCGAGCTATCAAGGAACGAGCTGGAATCTGAACATGAGGTCACGCAAATGACCGGCAGCTTTCGGCATCATCGGCCTTTCTGGGCCCGCGAACGACTAACGTTGGTCGGTAGGCGACCTGCGTTGTAAAGATGTAGCCGGCTTGACCGGTGTCTTCTTCAGGCGTCTGCACGACGTGATAGGGGCGATTGGCGAAGTAGCGCTCACCTTCGAATGAGTCGGATCAATCCAGCAGCGACGAACTCTGCAGTCAGGCGGTTACTGGAACACCTTGCACCTTGGCGATGCCGTCGACGTCCGACGCCGGAAAGGACTCGATACGCCCGCCCACCTTCTCGCTCACATTTCGCCGCTCGGATGGGCACACACCCTGCTCACCGGCGAGTACCTTTGGCCCAAGGACGCCAGTGCTTAGGGTGTCAGTCCGCCCTCAGCCGGAACCGACCCCTTTACGAACATTGGGATTTTGTATGGTTGCCTCCAGAATCGCCCAATGTGTGTCTGCTAGCGCCCTGAGCATGCGCCATCTTGCTCTCCTGATCCTGCCTCTCGCCGTGTCTGCCTGCGGTCAAACGGCATCCAAGCCGTCCACGCCGCCCGCCCATGCGGAGCTGATCGCGAACGAAGCCGAACTCCTGAAACTCACCCTGACGCCCAAGGCGCAGCAGCGCTTGGGGATCGAGACCACGACGGTCGGCGGCGGCTCGGCCGCGCAGATGCGGCAGGTGACCGGCGAGATCGTCGTGCCGCCGACGAGCGCGGGCGGCGTGCCCACCAATTCGCTCACCAACCTGCAGCAGATCGGATCGCAGCAGGCGGTGGCCGACGGCGAAGTGGCGCGCACCGAGGCACAGGCCCGGCTCGCCCGCATTGCCCTGACCCGCGCCGAGGCACTCGTGCGTGAGGAAGCCGGAAGTGTGCGCGCCCGTGACGAGGCCGCTGCCGCCCATGCCGCCGCGCAGGCCGCGCTCGGCGCCGCGCGCCAGCAGCGCAGGCTGCTCGGCCCGGCGGTCGCGACGCTCGGCACCCAATCGACGCTCTGGGTTCGCGCATCGGTCTTCGCCAGCGACGTCGGCGCGGTGCTGCGCGGGAGCGAGGCCATGATCCGCCCGCTCGGCGGGAACGGAGAAGGCAGGAGTGCACGCCCGGTCCAGGCGCCGCCCTCCGCCGACAGCGTGGCGGGCACCGTCGATCTCTATTATGCCGTGAACAACGGCGACCGCGCGTTGCGCGTCGGTCAGCGCGTCGCGGTCGAACTGCCTCTGGCCGGGCGCACGCAGGGCCTTTCAGTCCCGTCCTCGGCCATCGTGCGTGACATCTACGGCGGCGAATGGGTCTACCAGAAGACCGGCGCCGATACTTTCGTGCGCCAGCGCGTGGAGGTCGCCTCGGAAAGCAGCGGCCAGGCGCTGCTCGCGCGCGGGCTCAAGGCCGGGGCGCTGGTCGTGACCGTCGGCACTGCGGAACTCTTCGGCACCGAGTTCGGGGCGGCGCACTGATGCTGGCCGGTCTCGTTCGCTTCGCGCTGGTCCAGCGCGTCCTCGTGCTCGCCCTTGCGGCGCTGCTGGTGGTCCTCGGCATCCGCGCCGGGCGCGATGTCCCGCTCGACGTGTTCCCCGAATTCGCCCCGCCCATGGTCGAGATCCAGACCGAGGCGCCCGGCCTTTCCACCGAGGAAGTCGAAAGCCTCGTCACCGTGCCGATCGAGACTGCGGTGAACGGGGTGCCGGACCTGATGACGCTGCGCTCCAAGTCGGTGCTCGGCCTGTCGTCAGTCCAGATCCTGTTCGATCGCGGCACCGACGTCATGCGTGCGCGGCAGATCGTCGGCGAGCGTATCGCGCAAGTGCAGGCGCGCCTGCCGCTGGCGGCCCGACAGCCGGTGCTGATGCCGCCGCTGTCCTCGACCAGCCGGGCGATGAAGATCGGGCTCATTTCCACCAGGCTCGACCAGATGAAGCTGTCCGAACTGGTGCGCTGGACGATCCGGCCCCGCCTGATGGCCGTGCCCGGCGTCGCCAACGTGGCGGTCTGGGGCCAGCGCGACCGGCAGCTGCAGGTGCTCGTCGATCCCGACCGTCTGCGCGCCTCAGGCGTGACCCTTGCCGAAGTGCGCGCCGCTGCGGGCGATGCGGTGCTGGTGGGCGGGGGCGGCTTCGTCGATACCCCGAACCAGCGCATCGCCGTGCAGCAGGCGGGCATGGTGCAGGACGCGGCCCAGCTGGGTCAGGCGATCGTCAGGCAGTCCGGCGATGCGCCGGTCCGCCTGTCCGATGTCGCTCGCGTGGTGGACGGCCATGCGCCGCCGATCGGCAACGCGATCATCGACGACGTGCCCGGCATCATGCTGATCGTCGAGAAACAGCCGACCGCCAACACGCTGGAAATGACCCGCGCGGTCGAGGCCGCCATCGCCGAACTGAAGCCGGGCCTGACCGACGTGAAGATCGACACCACGATCTTCCGCCCGGCCACCTTCATCGAACGCTCGATAGACAACCTGACCCGCGCCCTGCTGATCGGCTGCGCGCTGGTGGCGGCGGTGCTGTTCCTGTTCACGCGCGACTGGCGGCAGGCGGTCATCAGCCTGACGGCGATTCCCCTGTCGCTTCTGGGCGCCGGGCTGGTGCTGCTGTGGAGCGGGGCGACGATCAACGTCATGGTGATCGCCGGCCTCGTCATCGCGCTGGGCGAAGTGGTGGACGATGCCATCATCGACGTCGAGAACATCGCCCGCCGCCTGCGCCTCAACCGCGAGACGGCGCATCCGAAGCCGGCCTTCGAGGTGGTCCTCGCCGCCTCGCTGGAGGTGCGCTCGGCGGTGGTCTTCGCCTCGCTCATCGTCATGCTGGTGTTCCTGCCGATCTTCTTCCTCGGCGGGCTGGCGGGGACGTTCTTCCAGCCGCTGGCGATCGCCTACGTGCTGGCGATCGGGGCCTCGCTGCTGGTGGCGTTGACGGTGACCCCGGCGATGTGCCTGCTGCTCCTGCCCCGGGCGCCGCTGACCGAGGAGCGCGACACGCGCTTCGTCGGCTGGCTCAAGGGCCGCTACGCCCGCATCCTGCCGCGTGCGGTGGTGCGCCCCAAGGCGGCGATCGGCGTGGTGGCGGGCGGCCTGCTGCTCTCGGGGCTGGGCTACATGACCTTCAAGGACCAGTTCCTGCCCGACTTTCGCGAGACCGACTTCCTGATGCACTTCGTCGAGAAGCCGGGCACCTCGATCGAGGCGATGGACCGGATCACCATCCGCGCGTCGAAGGAACTGCGCTCCATCCCCGGCGTGCGCAATTTCGGCGCGCACATCGGCCGCGCCGAGCAGGCCGACGAGGTCGTCGGCCCCAACTTCACCGAACTGTGGATCAGCCTTGACGAGAAAGCCGACTACGACGGCTCGGTCGCCAGGATCAAGGAAGTGGTCGACGGCTATCCCGGCCTGTTCCGTGACGTGCTGACGTACTTGCGCGAGCGCATCAAGGAAGTGCTCACCGGCGCCGGGGCCACCGTGGTGGTGCGCATCTACGGCCCGGAGCAGGAGGAATTGCGCGCCGCCGGGCAGCGCGTGCGCGATGCGGTTTCCGGCATTCCCGGCGTCGCGGACCTCAAGCTGGAGAGCCAGGTGCTGGTCGCCCAGCTACGCATCCGTCCGCGTCCCGAGGATCTGGGGCGGTTCGGTCTGACCGCAGGCGAGGTGCGCCGTCAGGCGCAGACGCTGGTGGCGCAGCAGAAGGTCGGCGAGATATACCGCGACCAGCGCGCCTTCGACGTCGCGCTATGGGGCGAGCCCGAGGTGCGCGGCAATATCCACGCGCTGCGCGACCTGATGATCCAGTCGCCTGCCGGTGCGCCCGTGCGCCTCGCCGACATCGCCGACATCGAAGTGGTGCCCGCGCCCAACGAAGTGAAGCGGGAGAACGGCCAGCGGCGCCTTGACGTGACGCTCAATGTTTCGGGCGCGGACCTCGGCACGGTGGCGCGCGGGGTCGAGGCGGCGGTCGCCAAAGTGCCTTTCGTCAGCGGCTATCACCCCGAAGTGCTGGGCGAATATGCCGCGCTGAAGGAATCGCGCCAGCGGCTCTGGACCACGGGGGCGCTGTGCCTGATCGGCGTGCTGCTGCTGGTGTGGATCGAGTTCCGCTCGCGCCGGATCACTGCGCTGGTGGGCGTCAGCCTGCCGTTCGCACTCGTCGGCGGGGTCGTCGCGGTGGCGCTGACGGGCGGGGTGCTCTCGCTCGGCTCGCTGGTCGGCTTCGTCACCGTGATCGGCATCGCCGCGCGCAACGGGATCATGCTGCTGTCGCACTATCGCCATCTGGAGCGCGAGGAGGGGATGGCGTTCGGCCGCGACCTCGTCCTGCGCGGGGCGGAAGAGCGGCTGGTGCCGATCCTGATGACGGCGGCCTGCGCGGGGCTGGCGCTGGTGCCGCTGATCGTCGCGGGCAATGCGCCGGGGCACGAGATCGAGCACCCGATGGCGATCGTCATCCTCGGCGGCCTGATCTCCTCTACCGTGCTCAACCTGTTCCTGATGCCCGCGCTATATGCGCGCTACGGGGAGGAGAAGCGCACGCCGCCCGCGCAGGTTCAGGAGGTGCCGGCATGACGCGCCGCATTTCGCTCGCCGCGCCGCTGCTGGCGCTTGCCTTGTCCGCCTGCATGGGCGCGGGGATGCCGCCGAAGACCGTGATTCCGCAAGCTGCGGGCGGTGCTTTCGCGGAGGTTCCGGTCGCCTCGATCGCGCCGGTGCCGGAAGACTGGTGGCGCCTCTACGACGATCCGCAGCTCGACGCGCTGGTCATGGCCAGCCTTGCCGCCAACGCCGACTTGCGCGTCGCCTACGCCAACCTCGACGGTGCCCGCGCGGCCTTGCGACAGGCCCGGGCCGCGCGCCTGCCGACGACCACGGTGGAAAGCGCGCTGACGCTGGACAACCCCAGCAATCAGCCGAGCGCCGCCTCGGTCTCCGCCAGCGACTGGGACATCGCCGCCACCGCGAGCTGGGATATCGACCTGTTCGGCCGCCTGCGCTCGGGTGCTCTTGCCGCGCGCGCCGATGCCGAGGCGCAGGCCGCTGCGCTCGACGGCGTCCAGGTGGCGGTGGTTGCCGATACCGTGCAGGCCTATGTCGAATTCTGTGCCGCGACCCGCGCGACGGCCGAGGCCAAGTCGGTCGCCGCCGCGCAAGAGCGCTCGGTGGCGCTGGTGAAGGAGCAACTGGCCGCAGGCGAAGTCTCGCCGCTCGAAGTCTCGCAAGTCGCGGCCCTGTCGGCATCGACGCGCGCGGCTATCGCGCCTTTCGAGGCGCAGCGGATGAACGCACTCTACCGCATCGCCACGTTGCAGGGGCGCCCTCCTGCAGAAGCGCGCGGGTTCGCGCTGGCCTGCGAGGCGGCGCCGCGTCTGAAAGGGGCGCTGCCCGTCGGCGACGGCACCGCGCTGCTGCTGCGCCGCCCCGACGTGCGCGAGGCGGAGCGCAAGCTGGCCACCGCCAGTGCCCGCGTCGGCGTGGCCCGGGCGGACTTCTACCCCCGGGTCAATCTCGGCGGCGCGCTCGGCCTGCTGGCGGGCGGGTTCGATGCGGTCGCTTCGCCGCTGATCAGCTGGGCATTCCCCAACATGGCCCCGGCGCGCGCGAAGATGGCGCAGGCCCGCGCGTCCGAACAGGCAGCGCTGGCCGGTTGGGACGTCGCCATGCTCAGGGCTCTGCGCGAGGTCGAGACCGGGCTCGCCAGCTATGAGGCGGAGATGCGCCGCAACCGCGACCTTGCCGAAGCGCAGAGCCAGGCGCAGGATTATGCGCGGCGCACCGCCGCGCGCGTGCGCTACGGCGATGCTGCGGGATTGCTGCAGGTCGATGCGGAGCGCACCCTCGCCACCGCCCGGCTCGCCCGGGTGCAGAGCGACATGGCGCTGGCGCAGGCCGAGGTCACGCTGTTCCGCGCGCTCGGAGGTGGCTGGCGCGGCGGGGCACAGGCGCGCTAGGCTGGCCTGATGCGAATCCTGATCGTCGAAGATGACCAAGACACCCTGCGCTTCATCGCCAAGGGGCTGGAGGAGGCGGGCCACGCCGTCATGCTCGCTTCGGACGGGACCGAGGGGTTGTACCATGCCGCCGGTGGCGGGTTCGACGTGGTCGTCGTGGACCGGATGCTGCCGGGGCTCGACGGGCTGTCACTGCTCAAGGCGCTGCGGGCGACCGGGGATGCGACGCCGGTGCTTATGCTCACCGCGCTGGGCAGCATCGCCGACCGGGTGAACGGGCTGGAGGCGGGCGCGGACGACTATCTCGTCAAGCCCTTCGCCTTCTCCGAGCTGAGCGCGCGGATCAATGCGCTGGGGCGGCGCACCCATGCCCGGATCGAGGCGCGGCGGCTCAGCGTCGGCGACATCGTGCTGGACCTCGACAGCCGCACGGTCGAGCGCGGCGGCAAGCGGGTGGCCCTGCAACCGCGCGAATTCAGTCTGCTGGCCGAACTGATGCGCAACCCGCGCCGGGTGGTGACGCGCACGATGCTGCTGGAGCGGGTGTGGGATTTCGACTTCGATCCCAAGACCAACATCGTCGACACGCACATGAGCCGCCTGCGCTCCAAGCTCAACGCCGGGTTCGAGGAGGACGCGATCGAGACCGTGCGCGGCTCGGGCTACATGATGCGGGCCGGGTGACGTGGGAGCTGTGATGCTGGGCAAGGCGTGGAAGACGACGACCGGGCTTGTCGCCATCGTCGGCCTCGTCTTCGCGCTGGCGATCGTGGCGATCGGCGCGATCTCGTATGAAGTCACGCACGAAGCGCTGGAGCAGCAGCTCGATCACCGCATTTCCGCCGAAACCGCGGGTCTGCTCGCCGAGGCGCACAGGCGCGGACTGCCCGCGATCGCCTCCGCCATCGCGCGGCGCGAGGCGTCCCGGTCCACCGCGAGCCTCGACTACCTGCTGGTGGACGATGCCGGAACGCGGGTTGCGGGACAGATGCAGGCGCAAGTGCCTTCGAAGGCCGGGTTCGAGGAGTTCCTGCACTATCGCAAGCCCGGGGCATCCGAAGACGGCATCGCGCAGGCGCTGACGACGAAAGTGGCGGGAGGCACGCTCGTGGTAGCGGCCGACCGTTCGGGCCTTGATGAGATCGACCGGACGCTGGGTTCCCTGTTCGCGGCGGCCCTTGCGGCCTTGCTGGTGGTCGGCGCGGTTGCCGCCGGGATCATCGGCTGGCTGACACAACACCGGCTCGAACGTATCGACGCGACCGCACGGGCGATCATCGGGGGCGACTTTGCCCGGCGCGTTCCGCGCGACGGATCGGGCAGCGAATTCGACCGGCTCGCGGGCACGCTCAACGCGATGCTGGACCGTATCGAGGGGCTGATGGAGAACCTGCGGCAAGTTTCCAGCGACGTCGCCCATGACTTGCGCACGCCTCTGACCCGCCTGTGTTCAAGTCTCGATCAGGCGGCGCAGGAGAGCGATGAGCAGGTCCGATCGGAACGGCTCGACAGTGCCCGCGCACAGGCAGCCGAACTGCTGGAGATCTTCGCCGCCCTGCTGCGCATCGCCGAGATCGAGGGCATGAGCGAACGGTTGCCGCGCGAACACCTCGACCTCTCCACATTGCTCGAAAGGATGGCGGAGAGCTATCGGCCCGACTTCGAGGATAGCGGGCGGTCGTTGCATCTGGTTCTTGCGCAGGAAATGCAGGCCGAAGGCGACCGGCGCCTTCTCGATCAGGCCCTTGCGAACCTGCTCGACAACGCCTTGCGGCATACCCCAGTGGGCACCGACGTCACGATCAGCGGCGAACGGGTGACGGACGGGGTGAAGGTGACCGTCGCGGACGACGGGCCGGGGGTGCCGGTGCAGCACAGAGCCCGCCTGTTCGACCGCTTCGCCCGCGCGGAATCGGCGCGCTCGACGCCGGGCCACGGGCTTGGGCTGGCGATGGTACGGGCGATCGCCTTGGCCCATGGCGGCGACGCCCGGATCCTCGACGATCGGCACGGCTTCGCCGTCGAGATCAGGATCCGGGGATGATCTCTCGGATGCAGACTATTCTTCCAGTTCGACGGGCATCGGCGAGGCTTCAGCGAACCGCGTAGCTGGCGATGAAACCCAGATGGTCCGACAATCGGTTGCCGCCGTTGTCGATCCCGAACGGTACTTCCAGATCGCGCAGGACCAGTCCGTCGTCGGCGCCTGCGCGGAAATACTGCTTGTCCTTGGCGCGCGAAAGAATCGCGGTACGGTCACGCGAGGTCATCCCCGTGGTATCGATCGCGTTCGCCAGCGCCGTCGCTTCGCGCGCGCCGGGGACGATGCCGCCCTGGGCCGCCTCGGCCGCGATACGGCGGGGGTCATGGCCGAGGTTGAAATCCCCGCCGAAGATGATGCCCGCGTCGGCAGGCACGTTGGCGCGGATGAATTGCCGCGCGGCGGCGACTTGCAGCCCGTAGGCCGTGTTGGCGCGATTCACATCGACACCGGACGCCTTGCGCGAGTTGAGATGCGTGTCGGCGATGGCGACGGGGGTGTCGTGGCCCGGCACCTTGATCCACGCAAGCAGCACGCCCTTGGCGGCAAGGCAGTCGAAGCCCGCGCACATGTCGGCGGGAAACGCCATCTTGCGCGTGCGGATGATGGGATAGTCGGACAGGATCACGAGCCCGCTGTCCACCCATTTGCCGAGGCTTTCTCCCTTGAACCAGGAAGCGCCCCCGGCGAGATCGACAGGTGCGGTCCCCACGTCCGCGATCTGCGGCCCCAGCGCGACATGGGCATAACCGGCGGCCCGGGCGATGGCCTTGGCCTCCGGAATGAAGGCTTCCTGAAGCAGGACGACGTGCGGCTGCACTCCGGCACGGCGCAGGTATCCGAGCCGCTGCCCGATTTCGGCAAGTTTGTCCGCGCGGCCGTAAGCGGCGGGAAAGGGCAGTCCCTTCACGTTGTAGGTCATGACCGAAAGCGTGCCCGCCACATGCGGACGGGCGTGCACCGGCTCGGGCGAGACGGCGGCGGGGGAAGGCAGGGACAAGTTCAGGGCGAGGATTCCCGCCAGGGTGGCGACGGTCAACATGCGCAGGCGCTTCACGCGAGATACTCCCACAGGTTCACGCAGTAGACCCCGCGGTCCGGCGTGACCCGCACCTTCGAAATTCGATGTGCGGTTCCCTGCAGGCGACGGAGTCCCAGCATTGTCCCGGGTTTGTCGGACAGCAACGGAAGGGAAGCGGCGCGGATGCGCGGAACCGGAACCTTGAGTCTATTTTGCGTGCTGGTGGCGGCGGCGGCTGCGCCGACCGGTGCGGAGGCACGCTCTGCAAAGATGCACGGTGCCCGCGCGGTCTCGCTGCTGCCTGAACAAGTGCGCTGGAGCGGGCACGATCGCGGCGTCGTGGATCGCGGGAAGGCCGTCAGTCTGGCGGTCGATGGCGGAGATGCGGGCTGGAGCTTCGACTACCTGTCCCTGCGATCCTCACGCGATGGCGACGTGGACTGCTGCGCGTCGGGCGATCATTTCAGCGATCATCAGGCAGGGCTGCGCGCATGGCACGCCGTGGGCGACGGGGACACCGTCGGACTACGCGCCGATATCGGCAAGGCGGGGCGTCGCAGCATGTCTCCCGCGGTGCTTCCCGCGAAATCGACGGCGGGCTACGCATCGGCGCAGGTGACCTGGGATCATCGCGGCCAGTGGTCGGTCTCGACCGGATGGTTCCGGCAGGGCGGCTGGGGTGGCCGGCAGATGGACCTCGATGTGATACGGATGGGCAACGGCGAACCGGCGGCGGCACGCGGTGTGCGCGCCGCCTTGCGGATGAACCTGAGCGACGGGGGTGACGACGCGCGCACCTGGCTGATGCTGGAGGCTCGCGAGGGCCGCCGCGCGGTCGGCGCCGGAACGGGAATGCGCCATGCGAGCGAAGTCGGGCTTACCCTGACGTCGATGTTCTGAATGGGCGCGATGATGACACCGGCGGCTCGTTCGCGTAAGGGTCTGCTCCGCCTTGGAGGGGAGACTGCATTTGCCAAGGCTGGACGGGCAATGACATCCGATGGCCACGAAGTTCCGGTCGATGCCGGCCTGCGCCAGTTGTGCCTGACGCTGCGGCCCGAACTGCGCCGGTTCCTGCTGGCGCGCCGTGTCAGCGAGACGGACGTCGATGACCTGTTGCAGGACCTGTTTCTCCGGGTGGAGACGAGTGTGACCGGACCGGTACGCTCGCCGCGGGCCTATCTCTACCAGATGCTCAACAACATGGCGCATACCCGCCGCCGTACCGAAGCGCGGCAGCAGGCTCGCGATGCGGACTGGCTCGGTGCGCCGTCCGGCCTGGCTGCG
This sequence comes from Novosphingobium sp. KA1, assembly GCF_017309955.1. Classification (NCBI taxonomy): domain Bacteria; kingdom Pseudomonadati; phylum Pseudomonadota; class Alphaproteobacteria; order Sphingomonadales; family Sphingomonadaceae; genus Novosphingobium; species Novosphingobium sp. KA1. Next base: position 227,541 of record NZ_CP021248.1, read on the forward strand.
ACGGATATCGAGATGGCGGATCTCGCTCCAGACCAGGAGACGACGCTGCTCGCCCGCGATCATCTGGCTCGCGTGGAAGCGCGGCTGGCAAAGCTGCCGGAACGCACGGCCTACGTCTTCCGGCAATACCGCATCGAAGGCGTGTCGCAGAAGGAGATCGCGCGCGATCTCGGCATCAGCCTGAGCGCGGTCGAAAAACATCTCCAGCGCGCCTATGGCGCCGTACTGGAAATCCGCAATCGTCTGAACCCGGAGGCGATGCCGCCGACCGGTGCAGGCGGGACAGTCCTCGACACTGCAGGAGGCACCGATGCAGCCGCTCGCTGAACAGACCATGCGCGATGCAGCGATCGCCTGGCACTTGCGCCTGACTGACGGTTCGGACGCGGACTGGGGCGGTTTCGCCGACTGGCTCGAAGCCGATCCGCGCCACAACGACATCTACGAAGCCGTCTGCGACGCCGACCTGGCGCTGGAGCCGGCGGTGGAGATCGCCCGCGAAGCGCCCGCTGAAGTCGAGGTCGATCCGTTCCCGGAGATGGCGCAGCTGCGCCCCGCACGCCGCTGGATGTGGCCTGCAATGGCCGCTTCCGTCGCTTTCGCAGCGCTGGGCACCTGGGCCGGTTCCGGCCTTCTGTCGAGCGATTATTCGGTGCGTACCGCACCTGGAGAGACCCGGACTTTCGCGCTGTCCGACGGCACGCGTATCGTCCTTAACGGCGGGACGGAGATCGTGCTGGACAAGTCCGATCCTCGGGTCGCCACGCTCAAGGGCGGTGAGGCGCAGTTCACCGTTAGTCATGACGCCGCGCGGCCCTTCACGCTGTCGGTCGGTGACCAGCGCATCGTCGATGTGGGCACCGTATTCAACGTGCGCAGTGGCAAGGACGTGCTGCGGGTCGAAGTGGCCGAAGGCGCGGTGCGCTTCGAGGACGGTATGACTCGTCTGCGCCTGAATGCCGGGGATACGCTCGATGCGGGGAGCGGCAACATCGTCGAAGGTTCGAAGCCGGCGGCGGAGATCGGCGGCTGGACACGCGGACGGCTGGTCTATCACGATGCACCGATGGTTGAGGTCGCGGCGGATATCACCCGCGCGCGGGGCATTGCCGTCGAACTGGGTTCGGATATTTCGCATCGTCGTTTTTCCGGCGTCATTCAGCTTGATGGCGATGACGTCTCCCTCCAAAAGCGCGTCGGCACTCTGCTTGGTTTGAAGGTGACGGCAACTGCCGATGGTTGGTCGATTACGCGGTAGGAGATGGGCGCGCGCAAGCCTGGCAACGGCGGTTGCTCTGGCGCTTCCCGTATCGGTTCAGGCGCGGCCCGCGCAGCAGTTCTCGGTTCCGGCCGGGCGGCTGTCGGACGCACTGATCGTGCTGTCGGAGCAGGCGGGTATCTCGATCGCGATCGGGGACAGCCGCCTCGATACCCTGCGTACGCGCGGGATCAGGGGGCGCTATGACACGGAGCAGGCGCTGGCCGTGCTGCTTGCGGGCAGTGGCTACGGTTTCGTCTTCGTCGATGCCCGGACCGTGAAGCTGGTGCGGCAGGCCCCGGCCCCGCGCAAAAGCACTCCCCGCCCCCCGCGCCCATCCCCGCCTGCGGAGGGTTCCGGCCCCGACATCGTCGTCACCGCGACCAAGCAGCGCCTTGGGCTGCTCGACTACCCTGCCAGTATCTCGGTCGTCGCGCCCGAGCGGACGGAGCTTGCGCGCGCCGGTGGCAAGGGCACCGGCTTCATCCTCGGCAAGCTGCCCCAGCTTTCCTCCACGAACCTGGGGCCGGGCCGCAACAAGGTGTTCATTCGCGGGATCGCCGACAGCAGCTTCAACGGTTCCAGTCAGGCGACGATCAGCCAGTACCTGGGCGAAACGCGTCTGATCTACAGTGCGCCCGATCCCGATCTGGCGCTTTACGACATCGCCCGCGTCGAAGTGCTCGAAGGGCCGCAAGGCACGCTCTACGGTGCGGGGACGCTGGGCGGCATCATCCGGCTGGTGCCCAACGCGCCCGACCTGCAATCCGATACCTTCGACGTGTCCGCAGGCGTTCGCCTGACGCAGGACGGTGCGCCGGGCGGCGACGGGGCGGTGACCGGCAATCTCGTGCTCGCGCGGGGCAAGCTGGCGCTGCGCGCAGTTGCCTACGAAACCGTTGACGGCGGCTATATCGACGATGTCGAGCGGGGCTTGCGCGACATCAACCGCAACAAGACCACGGGCTTCCGCGCCGGTTTGCGCTGGCAGCCGGACGTGGCGTGGACCGTCGACCTGTCGGTCCTCAGCCAGGACATCGCCTCTCGCGACGGGCAATACACCTTGCGGGGTGAGCCGGACCTGACCCGCCGGTCCGCGATCGCGCAACCGTTCGACAACGACTATCGACTCGCCGACCTCACGGTGCGGCGGGACTGGGGCGCGGTGCAGTTGGTGTCCTCCACCGGCTACGCCGATCACACGATCGATTCCACGTTCGACGCGACGCCTGGCGGAGCCGCATTGCCGACCGAGTTCACCGAGGAGATCACCGTGCACCTCCTGTCCCACGAGACGAGATTGTCGGGCAGTTGGGGCGGATCGGGGACCTGGCTGGCCGGGTTCGGCGTCGTGCACAACGACGACCGGGTCGTGCGCAGCATGGGCACGCCCGGCTCGCCGGACCTGCTCACCAGCCTTTCGAACACGACGCTCGACCTGGCCGGGTTCGGGGAAGTCGGGGTGCCGATCACGAAAACGCTCGTGCTGACCGCAGGCGGACGGCTGAGCTACGTGCGGCAGACGAGCCAGTTCATCGGGCAGATGGCCTCCGAGGATTTCGAGCCCGTACGCACCCAGAAGCGGTTCCTTCCCTCTGCCGCGATTTCGTGGACGGCGCGGCCCGGACTGCTCGTCTATGGCCGTTTTCAGCAGGGCTATCGTCCCGGCGGGCTGCAAGTGACGGGTTCCTCCAACTCGCAGAGCGCCGAGCGTTTCGGGGCCGACCGTATCCGCACCGTCGAGGCGGGCGTTCGTTTCGGGATGGAGAAGGATGCCCGCCTCTCGGGAAGCCTTGCGTTCTCGTTGGCGCAGTGGCGGGACGTGCAGGCTGATCTCGTGGGCCTGGACGGGCTGCCCTATATCGCCAACATCGGTTCCGGCCGTGTGAAGAACGTGGCGTTTTCGCTGGCATGGCGCGCTCAGGACCATCTGTCGTTCGAAGCGGCGGGCTTCCTCAATTCCAGCGATTTGTCCAAACCGGCGGCCGCCTTTGCCGACGCCACCGACCGCGACTTGCCCAACATCGCCGACGAAGGCTGGCGCATGGCGACCAAGTACGACCGGGAATTGTCATGGGCGCGGATCACGCTCGACGCAGCGGTACGTTATGTCGGTCATTCCAAGCTCGCGATCCGCGCGCCTTTCGCGCTGGGGCAGGGGCGCTACTACGACGTATCGACGGGCGCGCGACTGGGCTTCGGCAAATGGGGCTTGGCGCTGGACCTCGACAACCTGCTCAATACCCGTGCGAATACATTCGCCTTTGGCAATCCCTTCTCCGTCGCGGACGGACTGCAGCAGACGCCGATGCGTCCGCGCTCGATCAGGATAGGTTTCGATGCAAGTTTCTGAGAAGCGCCTGCTGGCCTCGATCCACGACGTCGCGCCCTGCTTCGAAAGCCAGGTGGACCGGCTTGCCGACCTGATCGAGGCGCGGCTCGGCCCGGCGCGTTATGCCATGCTGGTGGTGCCCGATCACTGGGGCCGTGCTCCGCTTGCCGAGGCGCGCGGGTTCCAGGCCCGGCTGCGTGCCTGGGCGGACAGCGGGGTGGAGATGTTCGTGCATGGCTGGTTCCACCGCGATACCGCCGAGCACAAGGGCGCGGCCAGCCTGAAGGCGCGGCACATGACGGCGGGCGAGGGGGAGTTCCTGGGCCTTTCCCATGCCGAGGCCCTGCAGCGCATGCGCGACGGCAAGGCGCTGGTCGAGGACATCATCGGCAAACCGGCCGCCGGTTTCATCGCGCCCGCCTGGCTCTACGGTCCGGGCGCGATGCAGGCGCTGGGTGAATGCGGCTTTGCTCTGGCCGAGGACCACATGCGCGTGTGGCGACCGGGGCAAGAGGACAAGCCGCTGGCGCGCGGACCGGTAGTCACCTGGGCATCGCGCAGCACGATGCGCACGGCGTCCTCGCTGGCCTTCGCGGCGTTGGCGCGGCCGGCGCTGCAGCCGCTGCGGACCTTGCGGCTGGCGGTCCACCCCGGGGACGTGACCAAGGCCTCGATCGTCGCCAGCATCGATGCCACCTTGCGGGCTTTCTCCCGTCGCCATGTCCCGGGCCGCTACGCCGACCTCCTGAAATAATTTGCATATCCCCGCACCGGGGAGTGCGGGTCCTGTCGGGGCGCGGAGTCCCATGGGCATGACGGAGCCCTTGCGGATCGCAATACCCATCCACAGCTTCGAACCCGGTGGGGTCGAGCGTGTGGCTCTCAATCTGGCTGAACGCTGGCAGCAGACCGGCCACCAGGTGTCCATCGTCCTGGGACGGGACGAAGGCTCGGATCGGGGGCGCGTCAGCGCGCACCTCGACTACCGGATCGTCTCGAGCCGCGTGCCGACCGCGCGGTTCGAGACGCTCTGGATGATCTGGTGCTTCTTCCTGCATCTTTCCCGCGAGCGGGTGGACGTGATCTTCTGCCCCGGCAACACATACGCGATCGTCTGCGTCGCCGCCCGCCTTCTGCTGGGCGAGCGCTGCCCGCCCATCGTGAGCAAGGTGAGCAACGACCTCGTGCGGCGCGACAAGTCGATCTTCCGGCGGCGCGTCTACCAGTTGTGGTTGCGGGTGCAGGGGATGACTCTGGACCGGTTCGTGGCGCTGGCCGAACCCATGCACGGCGAGATCGTCCAATCCATGTCAGTGGGGGCACATCGTGTCACGACCATCCACGATCCGGCGCTCACCGAGGCGCGCTATGACCGTCTCTTGGCGATCCCCCGCATTCAGAGGAGCCGCCATCGCTATCGCTTCCTGGCGCTTTCGCGTCTCGTGCCCCAGAAGAACCTCGAAGTCATGCTGCGGGCCTTCGCCGCCGGCTTCAGGCCGGGCGACGAACTCACGATCGTGGGCGACGGGCCGGAACGGGCGCAACTCGAAGCGCTCGTGCGCGGTCTGGCGATCGAGGAAAAGGTGCGCTTTCGCGGCCATGTGATTGATCCCGACCCTTATCTGCGGGACGCCGACTGCCTTCTGCTTTCCTCGAACTACGAGGGCGTGCCGGCCGTCGTCCTGGAAGCGATCGCCGCCGGGCTTCAGATCGTCGCCACCGACTGTTCCTCCAGCATGAAGGAACTGGCCGGACGAGGGGTGCGCGCCACGCTGGTGCCGGTCGGGGACATCGACGCGATGGCGCGGGAAATTGCGCATGCGGACGAGCTTCCGCGGCCCGGCCCGATGCAGCGCGAGTATTCGCACCGCTTTACTGTCGAGATCGCTGCCGGAGCCTACGTGACGACCATGCGGCGGGCCATTGCTTCGGCCAGACATATGCGGGTCCTGATGGCCTCGCCAACGCTGCGATAATCGCGAACTTCCCCTGGATATCCCGTTCACTCTCAAGGAATTCCTTGTGCTTCAGCCCCCTTCTCTTTCAATGGCGGAACGACCGAACGTCCTGCTTCGCGCGCAGGATACGCTATCGTGGAAGCGCCGGACTGCGCTGTTGCCGGTCCTGTTCTCGATCCTGATCGCGCTTGGGGTGGTCCTCGAGCTGCGCGGCATGGACACGGTGCGGATCCTGTCCATGGTCCCTCGCGATCCGGGCTTCTGGATCGTCTTCGCGCTCAGCTATCTCGCCGGTCCCGGCAGCGAGTGGTTCATCTATCGCCGCTTGTGGCAGCTCCCCGTGGAAGGTTTCGCGGCGCTGCTGCGCAAGCTGGTGTGCAACGAACTTCTGCTCGGCTATCTGGGGGAGGCCTATTTCTATGCCTGGGCGCGCCAGCGCAGCGCCATGACTGCGGCGCCGTTCGGGGCGATCAAGGACGTGTCGATCCTCTCCGCCATGGCGGGCAACGGGGTCACGCTCGTCCTGCTGGTGGTGCTGTGGCCGTTCCTCGGCTCGTCCACCATCGGTTTCGAGAACCGCGCGGTCATGCTTTCGCTGTCGGTAGTGCTGGCGACGTCGATCCTGGCGATGGCGTTCCGGCGCCGGATATTCTCGCTGGACCGCGATGCGCTCTGGTACATCACCATCATGCATCTGTGGCGCATCGTCATCACGACGATCCTCTCGGCGGTGCTGTGGCACATGGTGCTCCCCTCGGTCCCGGCGATGTGGTGGCTGCTGCTGGCGACGATGCGCCTGCTGATCTCGCGCCTGCCGTTCATCCCGAACAAGGACGTGGTCTTCGCAGGGCTTGCCGTCTTCACGCTCGGCCACGAGACCGACATCGCCGCACTCATGACGATGATGGCCTCGGCGATCCTGCTGGTGCACCTTGTCCTGGGGCTCGGTCTGGTGATGTCCGACCTGCTGCGCCGAGCCGTCGACGCATGGTGATCCGCGCCACGTCGCTGCTTGTGACTGCGCTGCTGCTCGGCGCGGCGGCGCTCCCCTCTTCGCCTGACCTGGGCAAGAAGGAAGGGCAATGCCGCCGGGATGAGCAGGGGCCGTCGCTGCTTGTCGATGTCGAGGGACTGAAGGACCGGCAGGGCTCCCTGAAGCTGGAAGTCTATCCCGCCAACGACGAAGACTTCCTGGCGGACGATAACGTCCTGCTCAACGCCGGAAAGGTTTTCCGACGGGTCGAGGTGCCGGTTCCGCAGACAGGAAGTGTCCGCTTGTGCATCCGTGTTCCGGGACCGGGCACATATGCGGTCTCGCTGCTGCATGACAGGGATGGCAATCGCAAGTTCGGATGGACCGTCGATGGCATCGGCTTCTCCGGAAACCCGAAGCTGGGCTGGAGCAAGCCGAAGGCGGCCAGGGTTGCAGTGACAACCGGTGCCGGGCCGACACTGCTGTCCATCTTGATGAACTATCGCAGCGGCCTGGGCGTCGCGCCGCTCAAGCGAAAGGGCTGAGCCTTGAAAATCGTCGATGTCTGCGCCTTTTACAGCCCCCAGGGCGGCGGGGTGCGTACCTATATCGAGCAGAAGCTGCGGATCGGGCCGCAACTCGGCCACGAGATCGTCGTCATCGTCCCGGGCGAGGAACATGCGATCGTCGAGCGCGGCCCCGGCGCATCGATCGTCACGTTGCCGTCCCCGCGCTTCCCGCTGGACCGCAAGTACGGCTACTTCGCCGACGAGGCCGCGCTGCATGCCGCACTGGATGCGCAGAAACCCGATGTGGTGGAGGTCTCGTCGCCCTGGCGCAGTCCGGCCATGGTGGCCCGCTGGCAGGGCAACGCGCGCCGCAGCCTGGTGATGCACGCCGATCCGCTGTCCGCCTACGCCTATCGCTGGTTTGAGCCGTTCCTCGCGCGCTCCCGTATCGATCGCGGGTTCGAGCGCTATTGGGATCACTTGCGCGAACTCGGCGTGGCGTTCGACATGACCGTCTGCGCCAACCACGACCTTGCGGGCCGGCTTCGTGCGGGCGGAGTGTCCGGTGTACGCGTTCATCCGCTCGGCGTCGAAACCGGCGTTTTCACGCCCGAGCGACGTGATCCGGAACTGCGGGCACGGCTTCTGGCCCTGTGCGGCCTTGATCCGAATGCCCGACTGCTGGTGGCGGCGGGCAGGCTGGCGCCGGAAAAGCGCTGGCCGATGGTGGTGGATGCGGTCGTCGCGGCGAGTGCGCAAGTGCCGGTGGGCCTGGTCCTGTTCGGCGAAGGCCGCGAGAAGCGCGCGATCCGCAGCGCTATCGCCGGCAATCCGCACGTCCGCCTGTTCGAGCCCGAGCGCGATCGCTTTGCCTTCGCCGCAATCCTGGCGAGCGCCGATGCCGTCGTCCACGGCTGCGAGGCCGAGACCTTCTGCATGGTCGGCGCCGAAGCACGGGCCAGCGGAACAACCGTGATCGTGCCCGATGCGGGGGGCGCTGCCGATCATGCGCTGAACGGCGGCGGGCTGACCTTCAAGGCCGGCAACCGTTTCTCGCTGGCGAATGCGATCGTGAAATTCTGCGAGAGCCCGCAAATCCCGCAAGGCCAACGCAAGGTCGTCAGCAACCTCCAGCATTTCGAGGGGCTTTTCGCCGCTTACGGGGAACTGCGCCGCAGCGTCAGGGCCGCGTGACGTCGAAAAAATTGTGACGGATGGGGTGCGGGTCTTCGCAGGTCGCGGAGTCAAGCGACTATGCGCATCGGATTCCTGTTCAACCACGACCAGATACACCAGGTCGCCCATAGTCTTCCGATCGCAATGGCCCTCGTCGAGATCGGCTTCGGCGGGAAGATCGTGGTCGCCACGACGAACGCGGCGCTGGCGGCCGAGGTGCGGCGCATCGGCGGCGCACATATCGGCTCGACCATCGAACATGTTGAACTCGAACCGTCCCCGCTGTCGCGGCGGGTGGATGCACTGCTCGGCAAAGTGGTGCCAGCCGGAAAGCTGCTGATATATCGGGACAATCTGGCGTTTTTCCGTGGTCTTGACGTACTGGTGGTGGCGGAGAAGACCTCGCTGATCCTCAAGAAGCGATACGGTCTCACCAACCTCGGCATCGTTCACACCCGGCACGGCGCCGGCGACAGGGCCATCGGTTTCAACAAGGCCAGCGCCTGCTTCGACCATGTGCTGTGCTCAGGCCCCAAGATCCGCGACCGGCTTGTTCAGGAAGCCGGGATGGCCCCCGAGGCGATCACCATCGTCGGCTACCCCAAGTTCGATCTGGTCCGCGAAACCCGGCAGGTCAGCTTTCTTCCCACCGTGGAGCAGGTCGTGCTCTACAACCCCCACCCGTCGCCGCACCTGTCTTCATGGTATCGCCACGGCCACGGCGTCTTCGAGCAGTTCCTGGGACGCGCCGACCAAGGGTTGCTGTTCGCCCCGCACGTGATGCTGTTCCAGCGGCAATACGTAGTGACGATCGACAGGCTGACGGTCGATCGGGCGGGAGAGATACCGCCCCGTTTCCTGCGCGGCGACAACATCAAGGTCGATCTCGGCAGCCGGGCATCGACCGACATGAGCTACACTCTCTCGGCCGACGTCTATCTCGGCGACGCGAGCAGCCAGGTCTACGAATTCCTGCTGCGGCCGCGGCCCTGCATCTTCCTGAACACCCATGGCCACGAGTGGCATGGCGACCCCAACTTCCGGCACTGGACGGCCGGGGAGGTCATCACCCGGCCCGAAGAATTGCCACAGGCGCTGGAGCGGGCCGAAGAGCTTCACGCGACCCGTTACCGTACCGTGCAGCAGGACCTGTTCGCGCAGAGCTTCGATCTCCAGGACACCCCGTCTTCCATTCGTGCCGCGAATGCCGTAGCGGCTTTCGCGGAACGGCGCCGCCGGGATAACCGCCATCTCAAGCTCGTTCCGGCGTGAGTACAAAGACTGGTAATGTCGGATAGCAAGCCGCTAGAAGCGCATGATGAATGGGCAACAGCACGTCGCGCCGAAAATCCTGATGGGCGAATGGTGACCGATCGACCGGCGGGCCGGGTCCGCCGCATCTTTGCGAGCCTTGGCCTGGTGCTGGGAGGCAAGGCGGGCGCGGGCATCATGAGCCTGGGCTATCTGTTGCTGGCGACGCGTTACCTGGGGCCGAAGGACTACGGCGTGCTGGTCCTCGTCCATGCCTATGTCACCACGGTTTGCGGGGTGATCGAATTCCCCTCGTGGCAGGCGATCGTGCGCTATGGTGCCGAGGCCGACCGCGATGGGCAAGTTCACCGCCTGTCGCGATTGCTGCGCTTCGGCGCCAAGGTCGAACTGGCCGGGGGCGCCCTCGCAGTGATCTCGGCGATGGTGCTGGTGCCGTTCGTCGGTCCCCATCTCGGCTGGTCTCCGAAGGCGATGGCCTTTGCGCCGTACTACGCCTTCGCCGTGCTGGGATCGGTGCGCTCGACGCCTTCAGGCTACCTGCAACTGTGCGGGCGCTTCGATCTGCTGGGCCTGCACAACCTCGTGCAGCCTACGGTAAGGCTGATCGGGACATTGGTGGTGATCGCGTGCGGATGGGGCGTGAAATCGTTCCTCTTCGCATGGCTGCTCGCGGCTCTGGCGGAATTCGCCGCGATGTGGGGTCTCGGCCTGTGGATGGCGGCGAAGCGCCTGGGCAATGCGATAGTGCGTCCCGAGCCCGGCCGGGTGACCGACGACAACACCGGCATCTGGCGCTTCATGCTGGCGAGCAATGCGGACGTGACCCTCGGAGACCTGACCGGCCGCGTCGCGCCGCTGGTCATCGGATGGGTGATGGGACCGGCCATGGCGGGCCTCTTTGCGGTCGCGCAGCGCGCTACCGTCATCCTCGCGCAGCCCGCGCAGATCCTCGGCAATGCTTCCTACGCCGAACTGGCTCACATCGTTGCGGGTGGATACGGCGGCAGGGCGCTGCGCCAGACGCTTCTCAAGGTCGTCGGCATCGCGGTGCTGGCGGCGGTTCCCGTCGTGCTGATCGTCGGGATTTTCCCGACCCAGATCATCCGCCTGATGGCAGGCCCGGCTTTCGGCGCCGCGTCGGGCGTGATGATCGCGCTGGTCGCCGCGCGTGCTGTTGCGCTCATAGGTCCGCCTTGCACCTCGGCACTCACGGCGCTTGGCCACCCGGCCCGGTCGATGTGGGCCAACCTGCTGTCGAGCTTCGCCTTCCTGCCGCTCCTTCCCTGGCTGCTGACGACCTTCGGGTTGATGGGGGCGGGCATCCAGGCGGTGGCGCAGGCGGTCGTGGCCAACGGATTGCTCGCGGTCCTCGTATGGCGCACCAGCGGCCGGTGATGACGGGTCCCCGGATCGCCTATGTCATCAACTCGCTGGAGGGTGGCGGCGCGGCGCTTCCGGTGCCTGCCATCCTTGCGGTGCTGCGCGGTGCCGGTGCACAAGTCCGCGTCCTTGCCCTGACTCGCCGCGACGGCAGGGCTCTGCCTGCCATGGAGGCGGCGGGCCTCGATGTCGCGGTGCGCGAAGGCGGAGAGACCGACCATCTCGCCGCCGCCCGATGGCTGACCCGCGAACTGCGCGGGTGGGAGGCGACCCATCTGTGGACCTCGCTCAGCCGCGCGACGATCCTCGGGCTGGTACTGGGGCCGCATTTGGGAATTCCCGTGATCGCATGGCAGCATAACGCCTTCCTCAAGCCCTGGAACGAGCGTCTCCTGCGCCTGCTTCAAGCCCGCGCGGCAATGTGGGTGGCGGATTCGCGTGTGGTCGAGGAACTCACCGCCCGGCGCCTCGGTGTCCCTGCGGACCGGTTGGCGACATGGCCGATCTATGCCGCCGATCCCGCGATGCCCCAGGCGCGCGCCTGGCAGCCGGGGGAAGTCCTGCGTCTCGGCAGTCTCGGCAGGCTTCACCCGGCCAAGGGCTACGACGTGCTGATCGCGGCGCTGGTCCGATTGCGAGAGCAGGGGTTCCGTCCCCCGGTTCCCTTCGAGATCGCCATTGCGGGCGACGGTGCGCAAGGCCCGCGACTGGCGGCACTGGCTGCCGAAGCCGGTATCGAAGGACTGCGCCTCACCGGTTACTCCACCGAACCTCGGGCCTTCCTTGAAACCCTGCACCTCTACCTCCAGCCTTCGCGGCGGGAGGGCTTCTGCATTGCCGCCCACGAAGCGTTGACTGCTGGCCTTCCGGTAATCGCATCGCGCGTGGGCGAATTGGCCTTCTCGGTCCGGCCGCAGGTCAACGGATGGCTTGCCGAGCCCGAGGATCCGGTTTCGCTCGCCACGACGCTGCGCGAAGCCCTGTCCGCCCCCGATGCCCTCGCGGCGCTGGGGCGGCAGGCCCGGGCGCAGATGCTGGACGAGTATTCCCAGGCGCGCTTCGAACGGACCGGAAGGGCCATCTGGTCGCGCCTGGGGTAACGGTCACGCGGTCTTCGGCAGGGTCAGCCGCACCAGCACCGGCATCGCCAGCAGGACCAGCGGATACTGCAGCAGCAGACCGGCGATGATCGCGATGGCCAGCGGTTGCTGGATGCCCGATCCCTGTCCGATCGCGAAGGCGAGCGGCAGCAGCGTCAGGATCGCCGCGAGCGTCGTCATCGTGATGGGACGCAGGCGGTTGCGGCTTGCCTCGCGCGTGGCCTGCTCCGGCGGCATGGTGTGGGCCAGTTCCTCGAACTCCGAGACGTAGAAGATCGCCATCTCGGTGCCGATTCCGATGATCATCGTCATCCCCATCAGCGCCGTGATGTTGAGATCGACGCCCGCCAGCCACAGCGCCGTGAACACCGAGGTCGTCGAGAGCAGCGAACAGCCGATGATGATGACCGGCAGCCAGAAGCGGCGGTACAGTACCAGCAGCAACACCAGTTCGGCGATCAGCGCGGCGGCGAACACCTTGATGAGGCCGGAGAACGCGATCTGCTGCTGCTGGTAGAGGCCGCCCAGCTCGTAGCGCACGCCGGGGCTCAGGGCGCCGGGCTTGTCGAGGGCGGTGGTGACGTCGGCGACTGCCGCGCCGATCCCGCGGCCCTGGATACGGCCGGTGACGGCGATCATCGGCTCCAGGTTCTCGCGCCCGATCTGCGGCTGCCCGGTGACCGGCTCGATCGTCGCCACGCGTGACAGCGGGAAGACGTGGCCATCGGTGGCCCGGATCGGCAGCTGGGCAAGACCCGCTTCGCTCATGGTCATGGCGTCGGGCAGGCGCACGCGGACATCGACGGCCTTGTTGGGCTGGGCCAGCGTCGTCGCGACGGCGCCGGTCAGCGCGGTGGACAGCTGGCTCTCGACGTCGGCGGGGACGACCCCTTCCATCCCGGCGCGAACCGGATCGACATGGACGTTGAGCGCATCGCCTGCCAGCTGGACACCGTCGTTGACCTCGACGACGCCGGAGATCTTGCTGATCGTCGCGGCGACCTTCTGCGCTTCCCCTTCGAGGATCGACGGGTCCGAGGCGTAGAGCTTGACCTCGATCGGCTGCGGCACGGCGGTGAGATCGCCGATAAGGTCCTCGATCAGCTGCGCGACCTCGACCTGCACGCCGGGCACCTTGACGGCGATCTCGTCGGCTACGGCGGCGGCGATTTCCTCGGTGGGGCGGCTGTGATCCGGTTTCAGGCGCACGAAGTAGTCGCCGTGGTAGCTCTGGCCAAGGTCTCCGCCAAGGCCGGTGCCGAGGCGGCGGGAGAACGTCGCGACTTCGGGATTGGCGCGCAGCATCGCGTCGATCTGGCCAACCTGCCTGCCGGTTTCGTCCAGCGAGGTGCCCGCCGGAGTCCGGTAGTCCATGACGAAACCGCCCTCGTCTACCTTCGGCATGAAGCCGGTGGGCACATTGGAATATCCGACGTAGCCGATGACGAGCAGCGGCACCGCGATCACCGCGAGCAGCCAGGGCCGCGCGGACAGGCGGTCGAGCGCGCCGTCGTGGACGTGCGCGAGACGGCCCTCTCCGGCCGCGCCGGGGTCATGCCACTTGTTGAAGTCCACCAGTCGGCGGGCGAGAATGGGCACGACGAATGCGGTCATCGCCCAGGAGATCGCCAGCGCCGCCGCCATCGTCACCGACAGCGCCTTGGAGAACGCGCCGGTCACGCCGGTCAGGAACGAAAGAGGCAGGAAGACGATCAGCGTCGCCATGCTCGACCCGGTCAGCGGGGTCATGAACTCGCGCGCGGCGGGCATGACGGCGGCGTCTCCGGCGAGCTTGCCGTCGGCGTCCCGGGCGCCTGCACGGCGGGCGATATGCTCGACCATGACGATGACGTCGTCGATCAGCAGGCCGACCGCCGCTGCGATGCCGCCAAGGGTCATGATGTTGAAGCTCATCCCCAGCATGCTCAGCACCAGCACGGTGATGGCCAGCGTTGCCGGCACCACGATCACCGCCACCAGCGTCACCCGCCAACTGCGCAGGAACCACAAGAGGACGAGACCGGCGAGGACGAGGCCGATCAGCACCGCGTCGCGCACGCTGGAGACGGACTGCGTGACGAGCTGGCTCTGGTCGTACCAGTTCACCAGCTTGACGCCTGGGGGCAGCTTGAGGCCGTTCAGCTTCTGCTCGACTTCCTGCGCGATCTTGACCGCGTTGCCGTCCGGCTGTTCGTAGATGTTGAAGAGGACGGCCGGTTTGCCGTCTTCGACGATGCGCTGCCAGACTGGAAGCGCGCCGTTCTGCACGGTCGCGACGTCACGCACGCGCACAACGCCGGTGGGCGTGGCCTTGACCACGATGTCGCCGATCTGCGCCGCGCTGCTGACGCTACGGTCGGCGATCACCAGCGAGAGGCGGCCGCGATCCTGCACCTGGCCCACTGCGCTCAGGACGTTGCCGTTCTTGATGGCGGTGGAGAGGTCGGTCATCGACAGGTTGTAATCGGCCAGGCGGTGCGGGTCGGCGAGGACCTGCACTTCCGCCGTGTCACCGCCCTGCACGCCGATGCGCGCCAGGCCGCTGATCGACGAGAGCAGGGGGGTGATCTGATACCTGGCGAAATCCTGCAAGGTAACCGGATCGACCTTGTCGGAGACCAGCGCGTAGGAGATGATCGGGAAGACCGTGGGGTCCATGCGGCGCACGTCGTACTGCGTGCCCGCAGGCAGGGTCGGCACGACCCGGCCGACGGCGGTATCGACCAGCAGGGTGCTGGCGATCATGTCGCGGCCCCAGCCGAAATCGACCGAGATCTGCGCGGAGCCCCGGCTCGTTTCCGAACGCACGTTCTGCACGCCGGGAATGGCACGGATCGCCTCTTCCACCGGGCGCGTGACGGTCAGCGCGGTCTGGTCGGCAGGGCGGCTGCCGGCATCGAGGTCTACCACCACGCGGGGGAAGGAGACTTGCGGGAACAGCCCGATCGGCAGTGCGAGGGCGGCGACGATCCCGGCGAGCGCCATTGCCAGCGCGACCAGGACGATGGCCCGCGACTGCGAGCCCAGCAATTTCTCGATCATCGGTTGCTCCGGCGTACGGCTCCGCCGTCATCGACCTGATAGGCGCCATCGACGATCAGCGGGCGGCTGGCGTCGAGCTTGCCCTGGACTACATCGCCCTTGTCGGACGAGAGCAGGACCTGAACGGGCACCGACTGGGCCTTGCCGCCGATGACCTGGAACACGCGGGATGGACCTCCGGCGGTGACGACCGCCTTGTGCGGCACGACCCAGCCCTGGACTGCGCCCGTCTCGATCGCGACCTGCATCGATTCGCCCGGCAGCAGCGTACCGGCGGGGAAGCTGAGATCGACGTCGATGAGGCGGCTGGTCGCGTTCAGTGCGCTGTCCACGCGGATCACCTTGCCGCGCAGGTCGCCGCCGCCCGAAAGGCGCTTGAGGCTGGCTGACTGGCCGACGGCGACCCCGGCTCGCGCCGCCGGATCGACGCCGACGGTGACGACGATTCCGCCTGCCTTGGCGACGGTGAGGATCGGGGCTCCGGCCTGCGTGCGGTCCCCTTGCGCGACGGCGACGGTCGTGACGACCCCGTCGAACGGGGCGACGATGGTGTGGCTGGCTCGGCCGGCGCCGTCCGCCTGCAAGGCGGCGAGCGCGGTCTGCGCATCGGTGACGGCCTTGGTGGCCTGGGTCAGCTGGTCACGCGTGGCAAGCTGCTGGGACAGGAGCTGCGCGGTGCTGGCCTCCTGCTTGCGTGCCGCAGCAAGGGCGGTCACGGCCTGCAGGTAGCCGCTGCGCGATGCGGGCGCGGTGACGAACGTCGCCAGCGTCTGTCCGGCATGCACGGCCATGCCCGGCGCGACGGCCAGTGCGGTCACTTGGCCGGGCTGGGCCTCGCTGAACGTCATGGTGCCGTTGAGGGCCGGGCCGACCGATCCGTAGGCCACGACCGTTGCCGGCAGGGAACCCTGCCTGGCCGGGATCGTGGTGACGAGCACGGTGGGCGAGGGGGTCGGGGTCGGTGCATTCGAGCCGCAGCCCGCCAGCAGCGCCACGGCCGAGAAAGCGAAAAGCCTTTTCATTGGGCGTCCACCGGGGTCGTCGATTCAAGATCGACGGTCGGCAGCCCGGCGCCAACAAGCGTCTGGATCGCGATCTGGCGATCGAGCAGGGCAAGCTCCAGCGTCATGATTTCCTGTTCCTTGGTGAAGCGGTTCAGGACGAGGTCGACATAGCCGCGCTCGTCCAGATTTGATGCGCCGAACGCGGCCTGGGCGCGAGCGGCGGCGGCGCGTGCGTTCGGCAGGTCGCGCCTGGCGACCTCCAGTTGCGCCGACAACTGCTCGTACTCGCGCAGCAGCGAACCGATCGTGCCGATGGCTGCGGAGAGGCGGGCATCGTAATCGGCATGCAACTGTGCGCGGGTCGCGCGGGCAGTCGCGACGGCGGCCTGGCCCTGATCGAAGATCGGCAGGCCGATCTGCAGGTTCGGGCCGCCATTGATGACCTTGGCATTGTCGCTGGCGACGCTGCCGCCGAGGATGAGGTCGGGGAACTGCGACTGGATCGCCTGACGCAGTTGCTCGTCAGATGCGGCATATCCCATGCGCAGGGCCAGCAGGTCCGGTCGCCGATCGGGCAGGGTGGCGATCTCGCCGCGCACTTGCGCGGGATCGAACGGCGGCAGATCAGGCTCGGCGGCGAGGGGGACAACCACTTCCGGGGACAGGCCCAGCAGAGCATTGAGCTGGTGTCGCAGGTTCAACTGCTGCTGGTCGAGCGCGTCCAGCGCGGAGCGGGCGGATTGCAGAGCGACACGATCGGGAGCGACGGTCACCAGCGTGACGGTCTGGCTGGCGAGGGCCTTGTCCAGCTTGGCGCTGCGTTCGGCGAGGAGCTGATAGGCCGCGAGATAGTTCTGGCGGTTGCGGGCGCCGATGATCAGGTCGGTGGCGATCTGCCGGGCCTGGCCTGCGACCTGCCATTCCTGCCAGACGACGCTGGCGTCCACTTGCCGCTCGCTGGCACGGGCCGCGCGCTGGCGCGACTTGTACGTCAGGATGCTCTTGATGTCCTGCGCGAGGCCGAGGTTCCAGGCGGGAACCGTTCCGGCACCCGACAGTAGCGGCAGGAACGCAGCACTCAGCGAGGGGTTGGCAAGCAGCCCGGCCTGCTCCGTCTGTCCGGCGGCGATGCCGCGTTGCAGGCGCGCTGCCTTGAGGTCGGGGTTGTTGGCGAGCGCCAGCGTTATCACCTGCGCGACGGTCAGGGGACCTTGCGGCGTCGATGCATCGAGGGCGCCGAGGCTCGGCGCAAGCGGGGCGGCGGTCGAGAGCGGCAGGGGGGTGTAGCGCGCGCAACCGGTGACGGCCACGGCAAGCAAGATCGCTACGGAGTGCCTAAAACGATGCCTGTCCATACCGGTAGGGTGTCTTTGCAAAGAGGGCGGGGCGGCCAAGCAACCGCCCCGTCGCAGGTGTATCAGTCCGGGTTCTTGCCTTCGGCGGCATTCTCGAGGATCGCGCCGGTCTTGGCATCGACGCCCACTTCGAATGGCTTGCCGTGGCTGGTGATGTCGAAGGAATAGCGCAGGCCGCTGCCGCCCTTTTCCTTCTCCAGTTCCTGGTCCGTGATCGTGCCGGGCCGTGCCTTCAGCGCGGCGATGCGCGCCGATGCGAGAGTGACCTTGGCCTGGGCGGCGTATTCCCCGCCTTTCAGCGCGGCGGGCTTGGCCGACGCAACCGAAGATCCGGCACCTACCAGGGCAAGTGCGACGATGATGCTGGAAGTTTTCATCATGGCATCCTTAAGAGCGGGACTGCTCTATGACGCGAACATAAACAACTGAACCTTTGCCCAAGATGATTGAAACATTGTTTTTTGCCAACTTGCAGATGCATCCGATGCGAGCGAAAAAGGACACGGCATGAAAATCCTGCTTCTCGAGGACGACGACGCGACCAAGGCGCACCTCGAGCGCGTGTTGAGCGCGGCCGGACATGTCGTGGATGTCTGCTCCACCGGACAGGACGCGATCTTCCTGGGTTCGACCGGCGATCATGCCGTGCTGATCCTCGACCGCATGGTGCCGGGGCTCGACGGGCTAGGGGCGCTCAAGGCCTTGCGGGCGATGGGCGTACGAAGTCCGGCGCTTTTCCTGACCGCGATGAACGGGGTGGAGGACCGGGTCGAGGGCCTGGAAGCCGGGGCCGACGATTACCTTGCCAAGCCTTTCGCGGCCAGCGAACTGCTCGCCCGGGTGAATGCGCTCGCGCGGCGGCCGCCGATCGTCGAACTGCAGACCTTGCTGCGGATAGACGATCTTGAACTTGACCGGGTGAAGCGGACGGTGATGCGCGGTGGCCAGCGTATCGACCTGCAGCAGCAGGAACTGAAGTTGCTGGAATACCTGATGCTCCACGCGGGCGAAGTGGTCACGCGGGCCATGCTGCTGGAAAACGTCTGGTCGTTCCACTTCGACCCCAAGACCAACGTGATCGAGAGCCACATGAGCCGGTTGCGCGCGAAAGTGGATCGCGGCTTCGGCAAGGAACTGATCCAGACCTTGCGCGGCGCGGGGTATCGAATCGATGCCGCCTGAGCACCGGCCTAAGCGCCGGGCTTCCGGGCCGATCCGCAGCGCGGCCTTCCGTTTCGCGCTGCTTCTCGCCGGGGTCTTCGCCATCGGTGCGGCCGCGCTGCTGATCGTCGTCGAAGAGCAGATCGGGCGCTATGCCACCGAAGCGACGAACGGCGGCCTGCAGGCGGAGATGAGCGTGCTTCAGGGCGAATACGCGCAACTCGGGCAATCCGGTCTGACCGACGCGATGGCCCGTCACGCAGGCGTTCGTCCCGAGGCACCCTATCGCTACCTGCTGCTCGATGTCGCAGGCCGCCGCCTGTTCGGCGATCTTCCGGCGACGGCGATGACGGAGGGCTGGAGCACGGTGAACGTGATAGAGCCCGAGCCGGGCCAGCAAGGCACGCGCCGGGAAAGCATGACTACGCTCGGCGCGCGTCTGCCGGACGGGTTGCGGCTGGTCGTGGCCAGCGACAACTACGACGTGCAGATGCTGCGCCACCGGCTCGGCCGCTTCACCCTGCTCAGCGGGATCGGCATCACGCTCTTCGCACTGCTGGGCGGATATCTCACCGGGAGGCTCTTCGTGCGTCGTCTCGACCGGGTAAACGGCGCGGTCGATCGCATCGTCGAGGGGGACCGAGCGGAGCGGCTGCCGATGATCGGCCTAGGCCCGGAGTTCGACGATCTGGCGCAGAACCTGAACCGGATGCTCGATCGCAATGCCGCAGCGATGGAGGCGCTGCGGCAGGTTTCAACCGACATCGCGCACGACTTGCGCACGCCGCTCAGTCGCCTTCACCAGCGGCTGGAACAGATGCAGGAAAGTGCCGAGGTCGAACCGGCGATGATCGACGACGCCCTTGAGCAGACCTCGGGCATCCTCGAGACCTTCCAAGCGCTGCTGAGGATCGGCGCCCTGGAAGGCGGAGTCGGACGCAGGCGCTTCACGCGGGTCGATCTCAGCGAACTGATGGACCGCGTCCAGCAGGCTTACGCCCCCGTGGCCGAGGATGCGGCGCATAACTACCTTGCTGACCATGAACCCGGCATCGTCGTAAACGGCGACGGCGAACTGCTGGCGCAGCTCTTCACCAACCTTGTGGAGAACGCCATCGTCCACACGCCTGCGGGAACGACGATCACGTCGCGGATTTTCGTGGACGATGGCGGCATAGTGGCCGAGGTGTCCGATACCGGGCAGGGCATCCCGGCATCGGAGCGCGCCAATGTCTTCCGGCGGTTCTATCGCCTCGATGCCAGCCGCCATACCGAGGGCTCGGGCCTTGGCCTGGCGCTGGTCGCAGCGATCGCGGCCCTGCACGACGCGGCCTGGACCATACCGGAGCATCCTTCCGGCCTTACAGTACAGATTATCTTTCCACCTTGCCCTTCCTGACGGCAGATAGTGTCGACTATCTCGGGAAGAGATTAGGGCTTGGCGAAAATTTACTCACAGGTCGCAAACCATGACCCACGCCCCTGCACCAGTGCGAATTGTCGTGTCACGTTGAGACTTGATCACTGCAAAGATCACGCCGGTCTCGGTCTTGCAGCTGCCCCGAGATGGTACTCGGCAGAGTGCACCTTCGTGTTGAATGGTCTCCTGCGTCGCAGTGGCCTCATATTCGGCACTCTCGATGGTTATTTCGGTGAGAACTCAGCGGTATTCGAACCTCCGGTTTCAGGTACTGGAAAATCGCTGTCGAATGGCCACAATGGGCGCGTCACCGACCGGCACCTGTCAAAATTCCGAGGGACCGGTTTCAGCGCAAGCCGTCATTCCAGCGCCCGCACCGGAATGCCTTGAGTTGGCCGCACTCGCCTTCCTGATTTAAATCCGTCTCCCAAAAAGTATGTATCACACGAAATAAACTTAGGCGGAGTCTTGAAAAAGAGTTTCATAGGTGTGCGAGGCGTCTCGTAAATAAGACATCCGTTCAAATTGTTCATTCCGATGGAGGGCTGCTTCCAACTTTCTTTTTAGTGTTGACGAGCAAGTGAGGCGATCTTGAATAAAGTGCTTGAGCGCCATGCTACCGATCGTCCGCGACCATATGTCGACAACCAACTTGCCCTGACAGAGTCCCGTTGCGCCATAATCTGCATCGAGCATTGCGGCGCATATTGCAATCAGACAACGGCGCAGGGACGGGCTAGCAAGTGCGAGTGGCATTTCACAGGACGGTTCGTCTGGGCAACCGTCTTCGAGTGTGAGCGCGGGCGTGGCAAAGCGATCGAAAAGTTCATCACGTAGCCCTGCGCGCCTGCGAGCCCTCGCTAGGAGAAGGCAGATTGTGGAGGTTTCGTCGAGCAGCTGAGAGGCTGAGGTGTCGTTGAAGCGGAATTGGTCCGGCACTTTTCCTGTGAGGGCATCGCGCAGCGCAGCTTCGAAACCTGCGATCATTTTCCAAAGCGAATGCGCCGCTGGCTCCAGTTCAAGCGCCCCAGGATTTGCCCGTTCGAGACCCCGACGGCAGCGGGCGCAGCACATCCTCGGCGGCCCTTGCGGTGACCGCTTCATCGCCCAATCGACACTCCCGCAAGTGACGCATCGGTCGACGAGCGGCCAGTTGTGTCGGGAACAAAAGCCTCCCGCAGCCATAGCCCAGTCGGCGCGGACATAGGCGGCGCGGCCCCCAGCATAGTCCTCGGCGAGGCAACGGCTGCACCAGGTAATCCGCAGGGAAAGAGCGGGCTCGCAGTCCCGACCAAGATAATCGGATGGAACGTAGCGCCAGGCCACAAAGTCTGGGTTGATCCTGGGATACCGATAGCAGAGGCCGAGTTTGGCAATCTGGGTCGGCGCAATGCCGGTGTTTGAGGCAAGTTCAGTGATCATCGATTTGGTCGGGTGGACGTCCGGATGACGCCAGTGGCCGGCGCTATTTCGAGAGGCGCGAAGAGAAGGCTCGTTCATAGCATTCCGATTGGGTCGCATGCGCGTCAGCCACGAACTGAGAAGCTCATCCGGGAATGGCTCCACGAAAGTCATAGGATCGCTCGGCCGATTGTCTTTCGCTTGCCCGCCGAGGCATACATGGAGACGAGAGGCAGTGTTACGTCCTTGGCGTCGAAGCTTGCTGCGTCGAGCATTTCCTGGCCATCGCGGATCGCCGCGACGGCAGCCGCCTCAATGAGCCTGAATATTCGGCCGGTCACACCTTGGGTGAGGGCTAGTAAACGTTGCCGCGCTTCGACGGTGTCGAGCCGCGAAGGTCGTCTGAGGGGCAGCAGACCAGAAAAGCTCGCAAGGAGCTGGCGCAGGGCGTGATCGTTACACCATGGCATCAACTCGAACGCTCCGAACCGATCAGCAAGGTTCGGATCGGTCAGGACGGCCATGCGCGCCTCCTCGGTGCCTGCGCAGACAATCGGAATTTTGAGGTCATTCGTCAGAAAGCGAATTGTATTGAGGAACACCCGCTGCTGGCGCGGCGTGCCTGCGAGCATCTTGTCGATTTCGTCCAGGACAAGCACCTTGGTTTCGACTTCGGCAAGCAAGTGTCTCGCTTCCGCCCGCATCGATCGCACGGACAGGGAGCTAAGCTCGACGCAATTGAGCGCGGTCAGCAGTTCGGTGTAAAATTGATCCTCCGTCGGCTCCGGCGGCATCTGCACCAGCAGCACTGGCATCCTGCTAAGCCCCGTCCTTATATCGAACTGGGGCGCATGCAGTTTGGAGAAGCGGCTGACGATCTCGGTCTTGCCCATCCCGGTGGAACCAAACAATAACAGGCAGGGCATTCGCCCTCGAGGTGGATAGATCACCAGGTCCTCGAGGTGACAGAGCGCGGCTTCAGCCTGTGGCAACGAAATCCAACGGTCGCGCCGAAGCCAGTCCACCCGGGCCTCATCAGTCAGTTCGGCATACTCGCGGTAAGCCGGGAAGAGATGACCGTAGAGCGTGCTCATGACCGTTCCTCGATGGCGAGCGGGACGACTGGCCCGTCGAGATTTGGTGCTGCGAGTTGTTCGTTAGCTTCTCGAGCCTCGAGGTGAACCGTAGGCGGCTCGCCGCGGATGAGCGCATCGACGAGGCGTTGGGTCGTTCGTCGAGCCCCTCGGGTTTTCGTCACGGCGGCGAGTACGATACTACGCTGTGTGCTCACCATCTCGAACAGCATCTGCTCGTCGACCGCGCCGCGCCCGCGCTCTCGAAGCGCTCTCAGGGCATAGTCGTGTTCGAACTTCGTGATCGCTGGGCGGCGCTTATCGCGGAGGGGGACAATCACATGCTCGCCGCCGGGCAGTTCGAGATAAACCGTCGAAAGGTTGAGCGGATTGTATTTGATGGGGAATTTATGGACGCTGTTCGCCACCAATGTGGTCAAAGCGCCATGCCAGTAGACCAGATGGAAGAGCTTGATGCCGTCGCGCCGAACCCGGCGCATTTCGAATGGAAGGAAGTCGAACAAAAAGCGTTGTTGGTCAGCCGGTAGCCTAAGTGGCTCAGTGCGCTTTGTCTGGTCGTCGCGCCACGCGGTCATCGGCGGAACGCCGAGAGCTCGGTGGATAGTACCATGATAGATGCCCACTTGGAGCGCAAACCACCGCTCGAATTCCTTGAGGGTCATACAGGCCTCGCCCTCGGCGTCGTAGTCCCCCTTATTTTGAATGTTCGAGAAGGTGGTCCCCGGAAGTAGATGCACTTCGCCGATGGTAGTGCCTATCAGGCGCTCAATGTGCCCGCCAAAGTGCGGCGTACGCGGAGGACGATAATGAAGGTCTATTCCGAATTGCTGGCAGCCGCGCGTGAGCGCGCGTGAATGAAATTCCGAGGCGTTATCAAGATGGAGGATGTCGGGCAGGCCGAAAACGGGCCATGCGAACGCAAGGTCCCGGTCGGCCAGCCAAGCATCTTTGGGTAGAACCGCATGGCGGATCGCCATGCCGACCGATGTCGCCGATGGTTTCTCCAAAGAGATGTAGAAGCCGGGAATTACCCGCGTGGCAACATCGATCTGCAGAGTCAGCGTTGGCCGACCCAGAGGCTTCCGGAAATACTCATCGACGATGATGATATCGACGAGAGTGTGATCCATCTGCACGACCTGAAGCGGATATTCCGCCTCATAGGAGGCCCTGACTGGACGAAAGCGATCTGCTGCAGCCTTTGCGCCATCTCGGGCTTCAATAAGGTGTTCGCGCTCCAAGGCATCGACCCTAAGGTGAACCGTTTGCCGGGCCGGAGGTCGAAGGTTCTGCTCCAGGCACGAATAGCGTATCTGCCGAACCAACTGAGCGAGAGTGGGCCTTGGACGGCGG
The DNA here is from genome assembly GCF_017309955.1 of Novosphingobium sp. KA1. NCBI lineage: Bacteria > Pseudomonadati > Pseudomonadota > Alphaproteobacteria > Sphingomonadales > Sphingomonadaceae > Novosphingobium > Novosphingobium sp. KA1. The sequence goes on from NZ_CP021248.1 coordinate 251,329, forward strand.
AGATAGAATTTCTCTATCTCGGCATCGATCAGGCGGTCGATCTCGGAATGTAGGCGGGACCGGCCTTTGGGAAATCCGTCGTGCTGGTCGACCAGTGAGCTGGTTACTGGATTTTCCCGGTATCTCGCCAGAAGCTCGTAGATGCGGGACCGGCTGAGGCCCAGCGTCGAGCCAGCTTCTGCAATCGCTTTGTGGCCAAGCCGAGGTTCCGCGGCAAGAGCGCGAATTACCGGCTCGCGCTCGCAAGCTGTACGCCATTGTGAAGGATCAACCGTCGTGAGGGCAGTGCCAGCTTCGGCCATGACCTATCCCCGATTTTTGCCAGGGACTCGTGTTGCCGGGTCCGGTCGTTTTGTAGCAGAACCGCGCCTTCAGGTCGAACGTCCGGAGGTATTCTTACACGTGACCCAAGCTTTTCTGCCATTTTCTCGTCCGCCCGTATTCTTTAACTGACAGAAGGGGCTAGGACAGCTCCCGCGAAGGAGGCGGGGCAAGTGGCGCAAAACGGGCAAAGCGAAGGACCAGGGCCGGGAGGCTTGACCGATCCGGCAGCCGCTGCCGTTCCGGAGGAGGCCTCGGGTCCGCTCCAAGGCTTGGGCTGGGCAGTTGTGAAGATGAAGGCTGAGGCCGGTATCGTGCTCGACGCCGCGCTCTTCGCCGCCTACGAGGCCGCGTCATCACCGCACTCGATCCGTGCCCTGACATCCGACCTCGAAGCCTTTGACCTGTGGTGCCGGCGCCAGGGGCTGGCCGCGCTCCCCGCCACGTCGTCGCAAGTCGCGGCCTATCTGCAGGCCAGGGCCGGGGAAGGTGCGAAGCCCGCCTCGCTGAGCCGGTACAAAGCCTCGCTCGCCAAGATCCACCAGTTGCTGGGGCTGGCCGATCCGACAAAGGCGGAACTGGTCAAGCTCACGCTCGCGGCGCACCGGCGCGGGGTCGGCTCCGCGCAGGCGCAGGCGCGCCCCTTGCGCTTCAAGGGGGCGGTCAAGGATGTGGCGCGCGATCAACCCCATGGGCTCAACGTGCGCGCGCTGCTCGAAGCTTCGGGCGAGGATCTCACGGGGCTACGCGACCGCGCGCTGCTCTCGGTTGCCTACGATACCGGCCTTCGCGCCAGCGAACTCGTGGCCATCACGGTCGAGCACATCCTCGAGGCGCTCGATCCCGAGGCGCGGCTGCTGGAAATCCCGCGCAGCAAGGGGGACCAGGACGGGGAAGGGGCCACGGCCTATCTTTCCCCGCGTTCGGTGCACGCGATCACGGCTTGGTGCAAGGCAGCAGGGATCACGCAAGGGCCGCTGTTCCGCCGGGTCCAGGTGCGCCGGTACAAGGCACGCGGTGCCATCAAGCCGCGCGCGATCGAGACGATCTCGGGGCGCGAGGCGTGGGATCTGGGGAAACTAAAGGGCAAGCCGGCGGTTGCGGCCCGCGCCGAATATACTGTTGGCGAAAAGCCGCTCCATCCCGGCGCGATCGGGCCGATCTGGCGCGCGATGGTGGTGCGCGCTTTCGAAGCGGGCGCGCTGCCCGATCTGATGCGCGATGACCTCGCGCGCGTTTTGAAGGGAATTTCTGCGCACTCGACCCGGGTGGGGCTTAACCAGGACTTGTTTGCGAGCGGAGAGGACCTGGCCGGGATCATGGATGCCCTGCGCTGGAAATCCCCGCGCATGCCGCTCGCCTACAACCGTAATCTCGCCGCCGAGCAGGGCGCCGCCGGAAGGCTCATGGCGAAGCTGGGATAAGCTTGGGTGTTTGGTCCCAGCATGTGATGGTGTAAATTTGTCGCCATCACAGCGGAGGGAGCTATGGGCCAGGTTCTCCACGGCAGCGCCAAGACCACGCACGCCATTCGAGGCGAGCTGCAGCGATCGCAAGCTTCGGTCGCGAACCTCGCGAAGCGATACGGGATCAATGAAAAGACCGTCCTGAAGGGATCACCTCGAGCGTCTCGGTGACATCCTCGCCAAGCTTGGACAGCCGGCTCCCGCCGCAAGCCGGGCAAGAGCACGGTGCCGGCACCACAACCCTCTCGCGAGGCAGGTGCTCGGGAAACGGCTTTCTGACCGGCCGCTTGCGCTCGAAGGCGGTGACGGTCGCCGTCTTCTCGGCCGCGACTTCGGCAGCAAGATCGTCCTCGGCCGCATCAACCTCAAGCTCTTCGAGCTGCAGTTCCATCTGTTCTAGCAGGCGGCGGGTGCGCTCGGCGCTGGCGCCGTACTGCTCGCGCCTGAGCTTGGCGATCTGCAGCTTGAGGGGGTGACTACACGAAAGTGAGTTTTACGTACGCGATACACGAACGAATGCAGTACGATTACGGGGGAAGGCTGCTACAGGCGCCAGCGCTCATCGGAACATAGAAGGTTTTGCGGGCCAAACGAACGGTAGCGAGCCTAGGATAAAGCCCAAAAACGTTGCCTGAAGCGGCACCGAAAAGCCAAATGCCGGAATGCTCAAAGCTACCAGAGCGTAGGTGTTTGCAGCGACGTCACCGATCATTATTGACGCGGCCAAAACCAATCCCGCCCGTCTGAAGGTAAGCGTCCGGCCTCCCGCGTGTTGCGGCATTTCAGCTCGGCGCTGATGGACCTTCGCTAAGGAGTCTCTTTCTGGACTCCAGAAGGAGGCCAAGTGAAGGATCGGGTGGAGATCATCGCGCGCACCGAACGGCGCAGGAAGTTTTCGGATGCTGAGAAGGCGGCAATCCTCGCCGAGGCGGATGCAGACGGCGTATCGGTCCGTCAAGTCGCTGAGCGCCATGAGATTGCCGAGAGCTTGATCTATAATTGGCGGTCAGCGCGTCGTCAGGCGGCGGCCATCGCGAGCGAGGCGCTCGAGTTCATTCCCTACGGCGCGATTATGACGGCGGAGCTTACGGCCGCGTCGGCGATGCCCGAGCCCCAGAAGGCGCCGCGACCTGTTTCGTCGCCGATGCCGTCAGCGCCGGAGGAACTGATCCGCCCACATCCCGGTGTCCGCCCCGGCGCCATAGACATAGATCTGCCGAGCGGGGTGCGCCTGTCGGTGGACAGCTATGTCAACGAGAAGGCGCTGGCCCGCGTGCTGCGTGCATTCCGGGATGTCTTGTGATCTCGCTGGCACCCGGAACGAAGGTCTACTTGGCAAGCAAGCCGGTCAGCATGCGGCTCGGCTTCGATGGACTGGCGGCATTGGTCCGGCCCCTGTTCGCGGTCGAGCCTTATGGTGGGCATGTCTTTCTTTTCCGCAGCAAGAGCGGCAACTTACCGACATTCGACATACGTTTTGCGCCGCGATACGATCCGGTATCCGTGGCATCCATTTTCCGGGATTGAACTGCAGGTCGCTCCATTCCGGCGCGGCAAGCAGCTGAAACTTATCATCACAGATCTGTTGCCCGGCTACTCACGCGAGGTCCCGCTGTGGATGTTCGACGCCGACTATTGCAGCGGCATGGCCAAAGGCGCGCCCGAAATCAGCGTCGAGGGCCTCACCGAGTTGGCGCGATTGCTTGGTGTGTTGGGGAAGACTCGGAAACGTCGGGCAACATCCGCTCCTTCAGAATCGAAGGAGAAAGGTTGTGCGAGCATCCCGACGCCAAAACAGAACACAGCTCAAGCTGCAGTTCGATCCCCCAGTTCCGAAACCGTTGGACGGCATGCGCCCGAAGGGCGTGGTGGAGACACTGGCCGATCTGCTTCTGGAAGCAGTCGGCGCAACGGCAGTCGAGGGAGGCGTGGATGACCACCAAGGTAACGCCTGAGCATCTCTCCCGCGCGGCCGTTGTTTACGTCCGCCAATCGACCATGGCGCAAGTGACCGGGAACCTGGAAAGCCAGCGCCGCCAATATGACCTTGCCGGTGCGGCGAACGCGATAGGCTTTGCGACCGTGACAGTCATTGATGAAGATCTTGGTCGTTCGGGTTCGGGCAGCATGGAACGACCTGGTTTTGAGAAGCTGGTCGGGCTGGTCTGCACAGGTAACGTCGGGGCCGTCTATTGCATCGAGGCATCTCGCCTTGCCCGCAACGGACGCGATTGGCACCATCTGATCGACCTGTGTGCTCTCGCCGGTACGCTGGTCATCGATCCCGATGGCACTTATGATCCTCGCCTGATCAATGATCGTCTTCTGCTCGGGCTGAAAGGAACGATGTCCGAATATGAGCTCAGTCTGATCCGGCAGCGCGGTTTGGCCGCGCGCGATGCCAAGGTTCGAAGGGGCGAATATCGCTTTGCCCTTCCGCCGGGCCTGCGCTGGAACGAAATCGACGCCATCGAGATCGACCCGGACGAACACGTCCAAGAGGCCGTCCGACTGGTGTTCGCCAAGTTCAGGGAACTCGGTAGCGCCCGGCAGGTGTTCCTTTGGCTTCGTGCGGCCAACCTCAAGATGCCGGTGATGCGCCGGAACGTGGAGATCTGCATTACAGTGTGGAAGGCTCCAGCCTACCACACTGTAATGCAGATATTGCATAACCCCCTTTACGCTGGTGCTTATGCCTTCGGCCGCGTGGGGCAGCGCACCAAGGTCGTCGATGGGCGATCTCGGAAGACCGGCGGCTACAAGAAGCCACGAAACGAGTGGTCGACACTGATCCATGACCATCATCCGGGCTACATCAGTTGGCAGGAATACGAGGAAAACCAACGCCTGCTACTCGAGAACGCTCACATGAAGAAGAACTGTGATCGAAAGTCGGGCCGCGGCGGACGGGCGTTGTTGACCGGCTTGATGCGCTGCGGACGCTGTGGACGAATGATGCGCGTGTTCTACGGCATGGCAAAGGGACATGCGCATCGTTACCAATGCCGCGGTGACGACGGGCATGTTGGTGCTGGACTCTGTATCGGCATCGGCGGCGTACGTGTCGACAAGGCCGTTGCGTTGGCCTGCCTTGACGCAGTCTCCGACCGCGCCGTGGAGGCGGCAATCTTCGCATCGGATCAGTTGGCGCGATCCACCAACGACATCGTCGCCGCGATCGAGCGCGACCTTGAAGGTGAGCGCTACGAGGCGTCGCTTGCCGCGCGTCGATATGAGTTGGTTGATCCAGCGAAACGGCACGTCGCCCGGGAACTCGAAGCGCGATGGAATGCGGCCTTGGAGCGCGTTGCGGAGTTGGAAAAGCGCATCGAGGAGAAACGTGCTGGCTTGGCTGCACAGCCAAAGATCGATCGCGCTCTGCTGCTCCAACTTGCCCAAGACCTGCCAGCTGTCTGGAATGCCCCGTCGACCGACACGCGCACAAAACAGCGCTTGATCCACTCTCTCGTCAAGGAAATCGTCTTCGAACTCGACAATGACACTAACGAAGCCGTGCTGCTCATCCATTGGGTCGGCGGCCGCCACTCCGAGCTTCGAGTGGGGCGAGTCAAGTGTGGGCGTCCCCCGACAGATGCCACCCCGACAGCAGTTCAGGCACTTCGCAAGCTTGCCGGGCACTGGTCCGATCGAGATCTTGCCGTCTCCCTCAATCGCATGCTGTGCAGGACCAGTGACGGGGAAACCTGGACGACGGTGCGCGTGCGCGACATGCGCGAGCGGCTCGGGCTTCCCGAATATGATCCAGCGAAGAGCGATGGAAAGTACATCAGCTTGGGCAAAGCGGCCGAACAACTCGGTATCTGTAGGGGCTCAGCGCAGATGCTGGTCGGGAAAAAGATACTGCCGGCCACGCAAATCATGAAAGGGGCGCCGTACCTCGTTCCCATCGAAGCGCTCTCCTCGGAAGCCGTTAGGATAGGGGTGCAAACCGTCATCGACAGACGACCCAAACATTATGAGGATTATCAATACGATAAAGTTGTCCGCCTTCCGGGCATCTGATGGAGCAATGCATTATGAAACGCAGTGTGCCAACTACCTGAAGGCGCTGCATTGGGATGGCACCGGGCTTTGCCTGTTCGCCAAGCGTTTGGAGCGCAGCCGTTTCGTCTGGCCGCCGCTCATCGAAGGCGGTGTCGTGCTGACCCCAGCGCAGTTTGCGCTGCTGATCGAAGCGATGGATTGGCGGCGCACAGTGGCCCCTGATCCGCCTCGCTTGCCGGTGCAGATTTGACGCGATAATCGGCGTATTTCCGGGCTTTCTGCTTGGGCAGAAGGCCACATTCTGCTATCGGGAAGCGTGTCTCCCGACGATCTCGAACTCCCTACTGATCCCGCAGAACTGCGCGCTTTTGCTGAGGCGATGCGCGCACGTCTGGCGGCTTCGGAGCAGGCGCTGGAAGCCGAACGGGCGGCGCATGACGAGACCCGTGAGAAGCTCGAGACGGCCCAGCATTCGATCAAGCTGACGGCGCTGCAGATCGAGAAGTTCAAGGTCCAACTGGCCCGCCTCCGGCGCATGAAGTTCGGTCAGTCATCGGAGCGCCTTGCTCTTCAGGCCGATCAGCTCGAACTGACGCTGGAGGATCTCGAGGCCGAGCATGCCCATGCCGAGTGTGTGGTCGACGGCCATGTGCCCGAAGAAGCCCCGGCCAGGACTGCCCCTCGCAAGCCTCGCCGTGCACCACTGCCCGACCACCTTCCTCGCGATGAGGTTATGCATGCAGCACCGGATGCCGACGGCTGCTCCTGTCAGTGGGCGTGTAATCCTCCGCAAATGTGGGCTTTGAAAATTCCCTGATTGTTGGACCTGGTTGCCCAATGAGCCGGGGTTAACCCCGGCTCATTGGGCAATGCCAAAATCGGCGCGATGATCTCCTGTGGGAGGCCCGCCGATGATCCGACTTGGAGAAGCCATGATGATACTGGAGTTGCACCGGCAGGGGCTGTCGGTGACCGCGATCGCCCGTCGGACGGGCCGCGATCCCAAGACCATTCGCAAATACATCGAGCGCGGCGTCGAGGTGCCGGCGTACGGCCCGCGCCAGTTAGGGCGGCCATGCAAGATCGCGCCGTACATGGAGTTCCTGCGTGAGCGGATTACCGCCTTCCCTGATCTCACGGCCTCAAGGCTCACTCGCGAGATCAGGGAGATGGGCTACGTCGGCGCCTACACCGCAGTGAAGCGCTACCTCGCAGCCATCCGGCCGGACCATGATCCCAAGCCCTACGAAGTTCGCTTCGAGACCAGGGCTGGCGTGCAGGCACAGGTCGATTTCGCCCGGTTCGTCGTCGAGTTTACCGCCGAACCGGGTGTGGCGCGCATCGTCTGGCTATTTGGCCTCGTGCTCGGCTACTCGCGCTTCCTCTTTGCCCGCTATGTGCTGCATCAGGACCTGCAAACGCTGCTGCGCTGCCATATGCAGGCGTTCGAGGCGCTGGACGGCGTGCCGATCGAGATCCTTTACGACCGGATGAAGACGGCGGTGACCGGCGAGGATGACCAGGGGCATATTGTCTACAACAACTCGCTGTTGGCGATGGCAAAGCATTACCGCTTCCAGCCTCGAGCATGTCGACCATATCGCGCCAAGACGAAGGGCAAGATCGAGCGACCGTTCCGCTATATCCGCGAGGACTTCTTCCTGGGTCGCAGCTTCCGCAACATGGAGGACCTCAACGCCCAGCTCATCGACTGGCTCGACAACGTCGCGAATGCGCGGGTGCATGGGACGACCCAGCGCGTGGTAGCGGAGGCCTTCGCCGAGGAGCAAGAAGAGCTGCAACGCCTGCCCGAGCACCGCTTCAATGCCGTCTTGAAGCTCGAGCGGCGGGTCAGCCACGACGGCCTCGTAGCCGTCGGTGGCAACTATTACAGCGTTCCTGACCGAACTCGCCGGATCGTTGAGATCGAGCAGTTGCCGGACCTGGTCCGCATTATGGATCGCGGCATCATCGTTGCCGAACATCCTGTGCTCGAAGGGCGCCGGCAATATCGCATCGATCAGCGCCATCGCACCGGACGCCCCGCGTCGCGAACGCAGGACCGGCCCATGACGGTGGTCGGCCGGATCGGCGATCATGTGCCGCTGCGTTCGCTCGCGGTCTACGAGGCCATCGGCGCGAGCCTGGCCATGGAGGGTCGGCCATGAACGGTGCAGCACCGTCCACGCGCATCGACTCCATTCGGCGGAGCCTGGTCAACCTCAAGATGCCCCGTGCGCTCGAAATGCTCGATGCGACCCTACGGCGTATCGAGCAGGGCCAGATCGACGGCATCGAAGCGCTCGACGAGTTGCTCAGCGAAGAACTCTCGCTACGCGAGAACCGGCGGATCAAGGCGGCCCTGCGCATGGCCCGGTTACCGGTCGTCAAGACCCTTGCCGGCTACGACTTCTCGTTCCAGCCCTCGCTCGACCGCAATCGCATCCTTGCGCTCGCCGGCCTCGACTTCATTGAACGGGCCGAGGTTGTCCACCTGCTCGGTCCGCCTGGTACCGGCAAGAGCCACATCGCGACCGCACTGGCGGTCGAGGCCGTGCGCGCCGGCAAAGCGGTCTACTTCATCCCGCTGGCCGATCTGATCGCACAGCTTGCCAAGGCCGAGCGCGAAGGCACGCTCAGGGAGAAGATCCGCTTCCTCACCAGGGCATCACTGTTGGTCGTCGACGAGATCGGATACCTGCCGGTCACGCCCGGCGGCGCCAACCTGTTCTTCCAGCTCGTCAACGCACGCTACGAGAAGGGCGCCATGATCCTCACCTCCAACCGCGGCTTCGCCGAATGGGGAGAGGTCTTCGGTGATCCCGTCGTCGCCACGGCCCTGCTCGACCGGCTGCTACACCACGCGGTCGTCATCCAGATCGAGGGGTCCAGCTATCGCATGCGTGAGCACGCCGCGCTCGTGCCCGAAAACGTGCGTAACGGCGCCGCGTTCAATCCGCCCCCGCAAAAACGGCGCGGCCGTCCACCGTTGAAAGGAAAAACCGATCTCGAATACGGCTGATCACCGTGCCATCCCGAACCGCCAACCTAGGGAATTTTGGGCGCCCACATCTGGGGAAAGTTCGGTGCCCGTTGACAGCTCCGCCTGTGGGGGCACGATGGGCAAGCTCGGCGAGGACGTGACCGAAGTGCTGGAATATGTCCCCGGCCGGTTTCGCGTCGTCCGTCATGTTCGGCCCAAGCTGTCCTGCAACCGCTGCGATGCGATCAGCCAGGCACCAGCCCCGGCGCTGCCCGTGCCGCGGGGCCGTACGGGGCCTGGCTTGCTGGCCCACGTCATCGTTTCCAAGTTCGCCGATCACTTGCCGTTATACCGTCAGTCGCAGATCTACGCGATGTCACCCGAACTGACAAACTGACCCCCTGACGAATCCAAGAACTGCCCCCCTCGGGTTTGACGAGAGGAGGGACAGATGACGACAGGTGTTTCAGAGTTTCCCGCACGATTGAGGTCGATGCAGGGAGAGGAAATGCTTCAGGCAGAGGAGGTGGCCGCGATGATGCGGCTGCATGAACTGGGCTGGGGAGCCAAGCGGCTTGCGAAGGAGTTTGGCTGCGCGCGCAACACGGTCCGCCGCTATCTTCGTGCGGGCGGTGTGGCCCTCTTCAACAAGCCGACGCGCAAGACAGCATTCGACGGGCTCGATGACTGGCTGCGCGAACGTTTCTTCCGGCATGGCGGCAATGCCGATGTCGTGCGTCAGGAACTGGCCAGCGAGCACGGGATCGAGATTGGCCTGCGGTCGGTCGAGCTTCGGGTTCAGCGCTGGCGCCGGGAGTTGAAGGCGCAGAAGCGGGCGACGGTACGCTTCGAGACGCCTCCCGGCCATCAACTGCAGATCGATTTTGGCGAGGCGCGGGTCTGGATCGGCGACGAGCGGATCCGCGTGCATATGTTTGTTGCAACGCTTGGCTACTCGCGTCGAATGCATATCCGCCCATCGCTTCGCGAGCGCCAGATCGACTGGTTCGAAGGCATGGAGGGGACTTTCCTACGCTTCGGAGGCGTGCCCACCGAGGTCCTCTTCGACAATGCCAGGGCGCTGGTCGAGCATCATGATGCCGCGACACGCGAGGTCCGCTTCAACGGCCGGCTTCACGCCTTTGCCCGGTATTGGGGCTTCAAGCCCCGTGCATGCGCACCTTATCGGGCCCGCACCAAGGGCAAGGATGAACGTGGCGTCGGTTACGTGAAGCACAATGCAATCGCCGGGCGCCGCTTCCCGTCCTGGGGCGCCTTTGTTGCTCACCTCGACCAGTGGAACCGGGAGATCGCCGACCAGCGTGTCCATGGCACGACCGGCGAATTACCCATCGTGCGGTTCGCCGATGAGGCCAAGGCACTTCGACCCTTGGGCGGCCGCGCTCCCTTCGGCCAGCTGCGGGACCTGATCCGCAAGGTTCGCCCCGATTGTGCGATTGACCTCGATACCAACAGCTACTCGGTCCCCTGGCGCCTGGTCGGTGAGACGGTGCAGGTCGTGGTTCTGGCCGGCCGCGTGATCGTGCGTCATGCCGGCGAAGTCGTAGCCGATCACCCGGTTTGCGAGGGCCGCCGCCAGCAGATCACCGACAAAGCTCACCTGGCGGGGCTGGTTGGTACTGGTCTGGTCCGGCAAGCGGCGCCATTACCCGTACAGGCGCCGGCCTTGCTGCGCCCGCTCGCCGAGTATGAGGCGGTAGCCGGAGGAGGCTGGTGATGGCGACCATCGATCACGAAGCGCTGGTGGCTATGCTCGACCGGCTCAAGCTCACCGCGATCCGCGACCAGCTCGATACGCTGCTGGACGAGGCCGCGCGTTCGGAAATGACCTTGCGCGAGTCCCTGACCTTCCTCGTCCAGCGCGAAATTGCCCGGCGTGACGAGCGGCGCATATCGATGGCGAGCAAGCTCGCCCAGTTCCCGTTCGTGCGTGAATTGGACGGCTTCGAGTTCGATGCGCAGCCCTCGCTGGATCCTGGGCAGATCCGCGAACTCGCGACCTGCCGGTGGATCGCGCATGGCGACACGACGCTGTTCCTGGGGCCGCCCGGGACCGGCAAGACGCACCTAGCCGTCGCCCTGGGCCGGGAAGCCATCCGGCAGAACTACTCGGTCCAGTTCGTTACCGCGGCGACCCTGGTAGCGATGCTGGCCAAGGCCCACGACGACGGGCTGCTCGACAAACAGTTGACCCAGCTAAGCCGTCCCAAACTCCTGATCATCGACGAATTGGGCTATCTGCCCTTCGAGGCCAACGCCGCCCATCTGTTCTTCCAGCTGGTCTCGCGGCGATACGAGAAAGGCTCGATCCTGATCACGTCAAACCGTTCAGTAGGCGAATGGGGCAGCGTCTTCGGCGACCCTGTCGTTGCCACCGCAATCCTCGACAGGCTGCTGCATCACTCCACGGTGATCACCATTCGCGGAGACAGCTATCGCCTTCGCGAAAAGCGCAGATCCGGCCTTCTGCAGAAGGCCGGATCTGCGCTCGAAACCAACAACGCCGCCACTTCATGAAAGGGGTCAGTTCTTCACTTCGCCCAAGGGGTCAAATCCTCAGTTCGTTTGACACGCGCGAGAGGGTGTCGAGATCAGCCGCTCGACGATGGCGGACTGGCTGGGGCAGGCAAGCTGGTTGCTGCAACCGATCGTCGATCGGATTGCCGATCACGTCATGGCCAGCGTGAAGCTCCATGCCGATGACACACCCGTCCCCGTGCTGGCGCCGGGGACCGGGAAGACGGCGACCGGCCGGCTCTGGGTATACCTTCGCGATAACCGACGATGGAGCCATCTGGACAAACCGGCAGCGCTGTTTCGCTACAGCCCCGATCGTAAGGGTGAACGACCGCGCGAGCATCTCAAGACCTTTGCGGGCTTCTTGCAGGCCGATGCCTATGCCGGTTTCGAGCGCCTCTACGCGAGTGACCGCCAGCCCGCGCCGATCACGCCCGTTGCCTGCTGGGCCCATGCCCGGCGCAAGCTGAACGATGTCTACAAGGCGGACCCGAACTCGGCTGCGCTCGAAGGGCTGCAACTGATCGGCGAGCTTTACGACGTCGAACGGCAGATCTTGCGTGAGCCTGCAGATTTCCGCCGCAAGGCTCGTAAGCTCTCGAAGCTCAAGGCTCTGGATTTCTTTGCCTGGGCGGACGAGGTGCTGTCCAAGGCATCGGCCCGCTCACCACTGGCGGAGGCGCTGCGATATGCCGTGAAGCTGAAGCCGCAATTGCTGGCTTACACCGAAGACGGCCGACTGGAGATCGACAATAATCCGGCGGAGAATGCCCTCAGGGGCGTAGCCGTTGGCCGCAAGAATTGGATGTTCGCTGGCGCCGACTGTGGAGGTGAGCGCGCCGCCGCCATGTATTCACTGCTAGAAACGGCCAAGCTCAACGGCATCAATCCGCAGGAATGGCTGGCCGACGTCCTCGAGCGCATCGGCAAGGGGCATCCGATCAACCGGATCGACGATCTGCTGCCGTGGGCGTGGTCCAGACCGGAGAATTGAACGCGCAATTTGGGATGGATAGCGGAACGGCTGCGTTCGTGGCAGTGTGTCGCTATGCGTTGTCTAGTTTGCATTCTTGTGGCGTTTATCGTGTCGCCAACTGCGGCGTTGGCTGAGGATTGGCAGCTGATATCAACAACAAACGGGAGCACTCGTTTCGTTGATAGATCAAGCGTCCAACGCAAAGGGCATTTTGCATCTCTAGTCATCGAGAATCGCGGGGATACAACGGAACGTTCTACCGAGAATTTCGATTGTGCCTCTCGCAAAATCAAGGTCTCTATTCAGCTTCCGTCCGTCATTTACACTGACGGAGGTATGGGCCCATCAATGCCGCCTGTTTCCGACTGGATACCAGTCTCCGAAATTGTTGATGGTAACGCGATGTACCGGATCGCCTGTTCACTCGCTGCACCCAAAAGGGCCAAGACGGACGTCCGTTAAAGGGGGGGCTTCTGGCGAGCGGCTTCCTCCTCACCGGTCGTGGACGGACGCTTACGTCTGAAGCGCGATAGAAGTAGCACAATAGCAAGCGCGTCTAAGAATATCAGTGATGTCCAAAATAGCTCGAGTTGAAATGGTCCCCAATCATAGGGCCTCCATCCGTATGCTACAAAGTCTCGCGCATGATTGAAAAAACCGAGGCCGAAGCAGGCTATGTAGATTCCCATGATAACCCGAATACGTGCGTCTACGCGGGACCGCGCTGGTGTAGCGTGGTAACGGATCTGATCGATATTTGGTGCCATAGCTATTCCGCCGTTGCGCCTTCCAACGCTTTGTAAAGGGCGGTTTTTCCGATTTTAAGGCGGGCGGCGGCCTCCCGCACAGTAAGGCCTGCTGCGATGTGCGCCCGGGCCTTGCGCAGCTTGTCGGGAGTGACGACAGGGCGGCGACCGCCCTTGCTGCCGCGCTCGCGCGCGGCGCGCAGACCCGCCTGGGTGCGCTCGCGGATCAGATCGCGCTCGAACTGCGCGAGGGAGCCGAAGATGTTGAACACCAGCATGCCTCCCGGCGTGGTTGTGTCGATGTTCTCGGTGAGCGAGCGGAACCCGATGCCCCGCGACGCCAATTCACCGATCTTCTCGATCAGATGGCTCATCGAGCGGCCGAGCCGATCGAGCTTCCACACCACCAGCGTGTCGCCGGCGCGCAGATAGGCCAGCGCTTCAGCAAGACCGGGCCTGTCAGTCCTGGCGCCCGACGCATGATCGTCGAAAACACGGTCGCATCCTGCCCGCTCCAGTGCGTCGTGCTGAAGCGAGAGCTTCTGGTCGGGGGTGGATACCCGCGCATAGCCGATCAGCGCCACGGGCCGCCCCATACTGTCCGTTTTCCCATCATAATGCGATCTTGTCCGAATCGCCATCGAACGTCCAGAGTTGACGGACACATTCCCAGTGACCGTCCAACGGACGTCTGACGGACAGCGACATGGAGGGGTTCGACCTTGGCCAGAAGACACCTGCTAACCCGCGAGATGCTTGCGGGCCATTATGATCCGTCGCTCGATGAACGCGAGATCGCGCGTCACTTCACCTTGACCCGTGACGACCTCGAACTGATCGCATCCCGGCGTGGCGACGTCACCCGTCTCGGCTATGCGATGCTGATGCTGTATCTGCGCTGGCCGGGGCGCGTGCTGGAAGCCGGCGAAGTGCCGCCCATGCCGATCCTCGCGTTCGTGGCCCATCAGTTGGATGTGTCGCCCGCATCATGGCGCGACTATGCCCGCCGCGACGAAACGCGGCGGTCGCACCTCGCCGACCTGTCGCGGCGCTTCGGTCATCTCGTTTTCAGTCGTGCGGATTTCCACGCGCTGGTCGCGTTCGCCATGCCGATCGCGCAGACCGTCACCCAGTCCTCGCGGCTTGCGGGCATCGTCATCGACGAGATGCGACGCCGGCGATTGCTGCTGCCGCCCGTGACGGTGATTGAGGCGATAGTGCGACGGGCGCGGCAGCAGGCCGGAGATCTGGTCCATGACGTGCTCGCCGGAGATCTCGGCGAACCCGAACGCGCGACGCTCGACGCCCTCCTGTCGCGGCGCGACGACAAAAGCGCGACCTGGCTCTCATGGCTGCGCAACCCGCCCCTATCGCCGGCCCCGCGCAATATCCTGCGACTGATCGAACGGCTCGACCAAGTTCGCGCGCTGGGCCTGGCGGCCTCGCGCGCCGCGACCATCCCGCAGGCGGCATTCGACCGGATCGCCGACGAGGCGGCGCGCATCACGCCGCAGCATCTGGCGGAACTGCCCGACCTACGCCGTCATGCGATCCTTGTCGCTGCCGGCATCCGGCTTGAGGAAAGCCTGACCGATGCGGTGCTGACGATGATGGACAAGCTCCTGGGGAGCATGATGCGACGGGCCGAGAATCGGACCAAGGACAAGGCGATCGGCACGATCCGGTCATTGCAGGCGCAGCTTCGCCTGCTCACCGGCTCATGCCGGACATTGCTCGACGCGCGGGCGCGAGGCGTCGATTCTCTTGCCGCCATCAGTTCGATCGACTGGGAAAGGTTGGGAACGGCGGTCGTGGACGCCGAGCTACTGATCGCGCCGGAAACAATCGACCGCACGGCGGAACTGATCGAACGGCAGCGCTCGCTGCGCTCCGTGATCGGGCCGTTCCTCAACGCCTTTGAGTTTCGCGGGGCCGGTGCGGTGCAGGGCTTGCTCGATGCGGTTCGGCTGATCGCCGACATTTATCGCACCGGACGACGGCGCCTGCCCGATAACCCACCGCTCCGCTTCGTGCCGCCGTCATGGCGGCCGTTCGTGCTGCGCGATGGCGTGGTCGTCCGCGCCGCCTATGAGCTGTGCGTGCTCACCCAACTGCGCGACCGGCTGCGCGCCGGCGACATATGGGTGGCGGCGAGCCGTCATTATCGCGCCTTCGACAGCTATCTCCTGCCGCCTGCAACCTTCGATGCGATGCGCGCGCGAGGACCGCTGCCACTGGCGATCGATACTGATTTCGACAGCTTCGTCGCCGGTCGCCGCGCCAGTCTCGACACCGCGATCGAGCGGGTGACGATCCTCGCTCGACAGGGAGAACTGCCCCAGGTGCGCCTTGACGACAATGGCCTTGTCGTATCCCCGCTCAAGGCGATCACGCCGCCGGATGCAGAGAATATGCGCCGCGTCGCCTATGATCGGCTGCCACGCGTGAAGATCACCGATCTCCTTTTGGAGGTCGATAGCTGGACTGGCTTTTCCGAGTGCTTCACCCATCGCCGCTCCGGTCGCGTGGCGGACGATCGTAACGCGCTCCTGACCGTGATCCTGGCCGATGGCATCAATCTCGGGCTGACGCGCATGGCCGAGACCTGTCAGGGCGCGACCCTGCGTCAGCTCGCCCATCTGCACGACTGGCATATCAGCGAAGCCGCTTATAGCGAGGCGCTGGGGCGGTTGATCGACGTTCACCGCACCGTGCCGTTGGCCGCGCTGTGGGGCGACGGCACCACCTCTTCCAGTGACGGCCAGCTCTTCCATGCGGGCGGGCGCGGCGCCGCGATCGGCGACATCAATGCGCGCAACGGCAATGAACCCGGCGTCAGCTTCTACACCCACGTCTCGGACCAATATGATCCGTTCTCGAGCCGCGTGATCGCGGCGACCGCCGGCGAGGCTCCCTATGTTCTCGACGGGCTGCTATACCATGCCACCGGCCTGTCGATCGAAGAGCATTACACCGATACCGGCGGCGCATCCGACCATGTGTTCGGCCTCATGCCCTTCTTCGGCTACCGCTTCGCGCCGCGCCTGCGCGACCTGAAGGACCGGCGCCTGCATCTACTGCCGGGCCAGGAAGCGGGGCCGCTGCTGGCCGGTATGACCGGCGATCCGGTAGCCATCGGGCATGTCGCCGCCCATTGGGCTGAACTGCTGCGCCTCACCACTTCGATCCGCAGCGGCACCGCCACCGCTTCGGCGATGCTGCGCAGATTGTCCGCTTACCCACGCCAGAACGGACTCGCGCTGGCCTTGCGCGAGGTCGGGCGGATAGAGCGCTCGATCTTCATGCTCGACTGGCTGCGCGATCTCGACCTGCGCCGGCGCACCCAGGCCGGTCTCAACAAGGGCGAGGCCCGCAACGCGCTCGCCCGCGCGCTCTTCTTCAACCAGCTCGGCGAGCTGCGCGACCGGCGGTTCGAGAACCAGACCTATCGCGCCTCCGGCCTCAATCTCCTCGTGGCCGCCATCATCCTGTGGAACACCCGCTATCTCGAACGGGCGGTCGGGGCGCTGGCGATCCCGGAGGACGTTGCGCGCCATATCGCCCCGCTGGGATGGGAGCATATCTCGCTCACCGGCGACTATCGCTGGAATGTCGAAAGCCGCCCCGATCCCGGCCAGCTCCGCCCGTTGCGCACGCCTTCCTCGCTCCTGGCCGCATGATGCCATTCACCCGCGTTCGCCAAAGGTTCCCCCCTGGCGTACGTAAAACGCACTTTCGTGTAGTCAGCCCTGTGCATCCTTGCCTAAGTTCCGAGCGCAGCTCGATTTTCACGATCACCTGCCGCACGCGCGCCCTACATCGCGGTGCCAAAGGCATGGCCGATCAGCCCCGTCACGCCCATCGCGATCGCGCCCCAGAAGGTGACACGCGCGATGGCCGGAAGCAGGCGAGCCCCACCGGCCTTTGCACCCAGCGCGCCCAGCACGGCGAGCAGCAGGAGCGCGGCGACGGAAACCGCCATGCTCACCAGGGATCGTGGCGCGAGGGCGGCGATCAGGACGGGTATGATGGCCCCGACCGTGAACGATGCCGCCGATGACAGAGCCGCCTGGATCGGCCGCGCCGCCAGATCGTCGCTGAGCCCCAGCTCGTCGTGGGCGTGCGCGCCAAGCGCGTCATGGGCCATCATCTCTTCGGCCACCTGTCGCGCCAAGGCGGGCGTGACGCCGCGGGACACGTAGATCGCCGCCAGCTCGGCCGTCTCCTGTTCCGGCGCTCGGACCAGTTCCCGCTGCTCGCGCGCCAGATCGGCCTGTTCGGTGTCGGCCTGCGAGCTGACCGAGACATATTCGCCCGCCGCCATCGACAGCGCCCCGCCGACCAGCGCGGCCGTTCCCGCGAGCAGGATATTGGATGCGGTCGCGCCGGGGGCGGCGGCGACGCCGACGATCAGACTGGAGACCGAGATGATCCCGTCATTCGCGCCAAGCACAGCGGCACGCAGCCAGCCGGTGCGATGGACCAGATGCTGTTCGCCCATGGCAGAGGGATTGTTGTCGCTCATGCTGTTTCCTCGTGACGGGATGCAGTGGGTCGGCGGCGTTCGATCCAGGCGTAGAGGCTGGGCAACAGAATCAGCGTCAGGATCGTCGACGTGATGATCCCGCCGATGACCACGGTCGCCAGCGGCCGCTGCACCTCCGCGCCCGAGCCGGTCGCGATGGCCATCGGAATGAACCCGACCGAGGCGACCAGCGCGGTCGACAGGACGGGACGCAGCCGATCATGCGCCCCGCGACGCACGGCGTCCTCGGCGGGCAACGGATCGCCCTCGCGCCCGTCGCGCAGGGAATTGATATGGTCGATCAGCACCAGCCCGTTGAGCATGGCGATACCGGACAGCGCGATGAAGCCGATCGCGGCGGTGATCGAGAAGGGCATGCCGCGCAGCCACAGCGCCAGCACGCCGCCGGTCACCGCGAACGGGATACCGGTATAGACGATCGCCGCCTCGCGCACGCTGCCCAACGCCGCATAGACCAAAGCGAAGATCAGGATCAGCGCGGCGGGCACGACGATCGACAAGCGCTTCTGCGCGGCCTCAAGCTGGTGGTACTGGCCACCGAATTCGATGCGATAGCCGGGCGGCAGCTTGACCTGCCCGTCGATTGCCGACTGCGCGCGCTGGACGTAGCCCGCCAGATCGCTGGTCGACAGATTGACCATCAGCGCGGCGCGGCGGTTGGTGTCGTCGTGCAGGATCGGCTCGACGATACGGGTTTCCTTCAACCGGGCGACACGCGAGAGCGGCACCATGCCATAGTCGCCGACCCGCAGGGGCAGCGCCATGATCGCGGCGGGGTCTGCGCGTAGCGACTCGGGCATGCGGATCACGATGGCATGGCGCGCGGGGCCGTGCGGGATGAAGCCGACCTCCGCCCCCGCCAGCGCGTCGCGGATCGCGTCGTTGACCGCCTGCGCCCCCAGGTTCAGGCGGATCAGCGCGGCGCGGTCGAGCTCGACGACGATGCTCTTGGGGCGCCCGGCCGTTTCGAACTCGACGCCCTCGGTGCCGGGCAGCTTCTCCAGGATCGCCTTGGCCTGTCCGGCGGCGCGTTCCAGCGTGTCGTAATCGTCGCCGTAAATCTTGACCGAGACGTCGGCGCGCACGCCCTCCAGCATCTCGTTGAAGCGCATTTCGATCGGCTGGGCGAATTCGAAGTTCTGGCCCTTGTAGACCTGGCGCGCGACCTTCTCGATCCCGGCGATCAGCTCCTGCTTGGTGCGGGGCATGCCGTCGCCGGTCGGCCAGTCCTTGACCGGCGCATAGAAGATATAGAGGTCGTTCTCATTGGGCGGCATCGGGTCGGTCGCAACCTCACTGGTGCCGATGCGCGAGAAGGTGTGACTGACCTGCGGGAATTTGCGACGGATGGCGCGCTCGGTCGCCTGTTCGATGGCGAGACTCTGTTCCAGCGACATGCCGACCGGGCGATAGACCATCGCGGTGATCGCGCCCTCGTCGAGCTGCGGCGTGAATTGCGAGCCGAGCGTCTTGAAGGCGAGGAACGCCGCTGCAAGCAGCACCAGCGCGCCGATGACCAGGATGGCGGGATGGCGCAGCGAGCGCTCCAGCACCGGGGTATAGACGCGCTCGGCGACCGCGACGAAGCCCTTGGCCTCTTCGCCATGCGCACGGGCGGGCGCGCGCAAAGCCCAGGCCGACAGCATCGGCACCACGGTGAAGGTCCAGAGCAGCCCGGCGACGATCGCCAGCATCACCGCCTGGGCCATCGGCTGGAACAGCTTGCCCTCGACCCCGCCCAGGCTGAGCACGGGCACATAGACGAGCGCGATGATCGCGATGCCGAAAAAGGTCGGTCGCGCCACCATGCGGGCGGCGCGCGCCACCGTCTCGCGGCGTTCGTCGGGCGTCAGATCCTCACCCTTCTCGGCGCGGCGCAGGGCGAGCAGGCGCAGGCTGTTCTCGACCACCACGATCGCCCCGTCGACGATCAACCCGAAATCGAGCGCGCCCAGGCTCATCAGATTGCCCGACAGGCCGATGGCGTGCATCCCGCTGACCGTCACGAGGAAGGCGAGCGGGATGACGAGTGCCACGATCAGCGCCGCACGCCAGTTGCCCATCACCAGCAACAGGACGATCGCGACCAGCAGCGCACCTTCGCCCAGATTGCGCTCGACGGTATGGATCGTCTGATCGACCAGATCGGCACGGCTATACTGCCGGTCGATCACCATGCCCTTGGGCAAGGCGGCGGAGATGCCGGGCAGGGCCTCCTGCACCCGCAGCGCGGTCTCGCGGCTGTTCTGCCCGACCAGCATCATGACCGTGCCCAGCACCGTCTCGCGGCCATTCTGGGTCGCGGCCCCCTGGCGCGGGGCGGCATCGGTGACGACGCTGGCGAGGTCGCGTACCTGCAGCGGTAGGACGCCGCCCGCGAACTTGACCGGGATGGCGGCGATCTGCTCGGCGGTCATCACGCGGGCATCGGTTCGTACGGTGAAGCGCTCGGCGCCGCGCCGAATGATTCCGCCGCCCGCATTCTCGACATTCTTGGCGACCGCCGCGGCCAGCTCACCCGCGGTGACGCCGTGCAGGGTCAGCCGGACGGGATCGGGCTCGACGACATATTGCTCCTCCAGCCCGCCGTTCGAGTTGACGTCGGCGACCCCCGCCACGGCGCGCAGCATCGGGCGAACCGTATATTCCTGCGCCTCGTACAGCGCCATCAACTGGGCCTGCGCATCCAGTCCCGGCGGCGGCTTTCGCCATTCGAGCGTATAGTAGAAGATCTCGCCCAGTCCGGTGGTGATCGGCGCCA
The DNA here is from genome assembly GCF_017309955.1 of Novosphingobium sp. KA1. Classification (NCBI taxonomy): domain Bacteria; kingdom Pseudomonadati; phylum Pseudomonadota; class Alphaproteobacteria; order Sphingomonadales; family Sphingomonadaceae; genus Novosphingobium; species Novosphingobium sp. KA1. The sequence continues at coordinate 271,671 of NZ_CP021248.1, forward strand.
GCTGCGGCGTGCTGCCCGGCGGCAACTGGTCGCGCACCGCCGCCAGTCGTTCGGTGACGAGCTGGCGCGCCTTCAACTGGTCGGTGCCGTCCTTGTAGAGCAGCGTAACCTGGCTCAGCCCGGTCTTGGTCAGCGAGCGCGTCTGGTCCAGCCCCGGCTGGCCACCCATGGCGCGTTCGATGGGCAGGGTCACCAGCCGCTCGATCTCCTCGGGCGCGAGGGCCGGGACCGTGGTGTTGATCTGCACCTGAACCCCGGTGATGTCGGGGATGGCGTCGATCTGGAGATTGGCGAAGGACCACAGCCCGATCGCCGCGATCAGCGCCGCGACCAGTGCCACGCCCAGCCGGTGGCGGGTAACGAGATCGAGCCAGCGCGTCATCGGGCCAGCGCCGCTCCGCCGTTCAGCGCGCGGAGCTGGAGCAACGCCTCCAGCGCCTCACGCCGGGTGTCGAGCACGGCGTTCACCGCCTCGACATAGGATTGCTGGATCTGGGTGTAGGTGGTCAGCGGGATCGCGCCCAGGCGGTAGTTGCGGTCGGCATCGGCGGCGGCCTGCGCGAAACGCTGCGGCGCATTGGCGTCCCATTTCGCCAGCGCCTCGCGCTTGGCGTCATATTGCGCGGCCTGGTCGAACACGTCGCGCGCGATCCGCCGTTCGGCGTTGATAAGCGTCGCGTTCGCCTGCGCCTGCTTGCCCTGTTCGATCGCGACATCGCCCGCCTGGCGGTTCCACAGCGGGATGGTGGTGGACAGGCGGACACCGTAATTGGTCTCGCGAATGTCGGAGCGGGCGCGGTCGAAATAGGGGCCGACGCTGACCGTCGGGATGCGTGCCTTGCGGGCGAGGTCGACGCGCAGCCCCTGTTGCGCGAATTGCGCGCGCAGCGCCTTCAGTTCGAAATTATTCTCGCTCGCCCGGTCGGCGAGCACCTGCCCCGAAGGCAGGGCGGGCAGCGACATGTCGGGCCGCACGATGCGGATGCGCGCGGCGAAGGGCGCTCCGCGCAGCTGGTTGAGTTCGTAGAGAATCGAATTGGCTTCCGCATCGGCGGCGGCGGCGGTGCGCTCGGCGCTGATCGCGCTGGCCTGGAGCGAGGCGGCCTCCAGCTGGGGCGAAGGGCCCGCCGGATCGCGCGCGACGATCACGCGGGCGAGCGTGCGCATCCGCCCCGCCACCTCGCGCGCCGCCGCCGCCTTCTCGTCCGCGGCAAACAGGCCATAGCCGAGCGACCGAGCCCGCGCGGCCAGCGTCGCGTCGAACTGCTGCAACCCGATCCGCGCCAGCCCGACCTGTCCGTCGGCGATCGCCCGGCGCAGCGCGATGCGGCCGCCAAATTCGATCGGCTGCACGACCGACACCGCATAGGTCAGCCCCTCACCGGTGACCGCGCCGCTGGTCGGGTCCTGCGCGCGCCGCTGGCCGAATTCGACCACCGCTTCCGGGTCGGCCCAGCGCCCGGCGGCCTCGCGCTCGACGCCTGCCGTTTCGATCTGGCGCTGATAGAATTGCCGCTCGGGATTGCCGGCGACGACATTCTGGACCAGCGCGTCCAGCGTCATCGCCTGTTGCGCCGATGCGGGCGTGGCCATCGCCGCCGCCGCCAGTCCTGCCAAAGCCGTGATCCGCATGTCGGTCCTTGCGCGGTGTGTCCGTCCTGCCGCGCTAGGCGGTTCTCCCGGGAACGTCGACTAAATACCGATTTAGGGAAGGCTGGCGACGATATTCTTGCTGGTCGGTGCTTTGATGCTGGTAATGACTATCAATACTAAACCGCAATTTCATTGACGCAGGCGGACGTGTGTTGTGATCAGCGTGGAATGACGCGGATATTGGTGATCGAGGACGATGCCGGCACGGCGAACGAGATCATGCTCGAGCTGACCGCCGCCGGGCACGACGTGTGTCATGCCGCCAGCCTGTCGGTCGCGTCCCGGGCGATCGCAGACGCGGATTTCGACCTGTTGATCCTCGACCGGCAATTGCCCGATGGCGAGGGGCTGGACCTGCTGTCCGATCTGCGCGGGCAGGGGCGGCGCACCCCCGCTTTGGTGTTGAGCGCGCTCGGCAGCCTGGACGACCGGGTGCGTGGCCTGCGCGCAGGCGGCGACGATTATCTGCCCAAGCCGTTCGCGCTGGTCGAACTGATCGCGCGGGTCGAGGCGCTGTTGCGCCGTCCCAACGACACGCGCGAGACACGGCTGATCGCCGGGCCGCTCGATCTCGACCTGCTGGCCGGACGCGCGACGCGGGCCGGGCGCGACCTGGACCTGCTGCCGCGCGAACTGAAGCTGCTCGACTATATGGTCCGACGGCCGGGTCGGATCATCACCCGATCGATGCTGCTCCAGGATGTCTGGGGCTATAGTTTCGAGCCCAACACCAATGTCGTCGACGTGCATATGGGCCGCCTGCGGCGCAAGGTGGACGGCGAGGGCGAGGCGGTGTTGATCCGCAACGTGCGGGGGCAGGGTTATGTCTTCGATTTTCACTGATCCGCGCGCGCGGGCGACTTGGCGCTGGGGCAGCACGCTGGCGGCGATGCTGGTCCTGCAGTCGCTGGCGCTGGCGGCGGTCTTCTGGGTTCTGGCGAACGACAATCACCGGCGTGAGATCGAGCATCGCTTAAGCGACGACTGTACCTTCTTCCGCCTGACACCAACGGAGGAGCGGCCCGAAGAGCTTCGCGAAAAGCTGGATCGTGATATTCATCGCGATCTGTTCCTGGCGCTGTTTGATGCCGATGGCCGACGGATTGCGGGTAACGTCGCGCGCTTACCGTCGGGGCAGCCCCCTGCCGCCTCGTTCGTCGCCTCGATCGCGCCCACCGAATTGCCGGGCAAGCACAGCGACGAGGCACGGGTGCAGGTCTGTCCGATGGCGGACGGGACGCGTCTGCTGGTCGGGGTCGATCTGGACGACACGGTCGCGTCGATGCGGCTGGTCGGCCAGTCGCTGCTCGTCGGGCTGGTGCCGGGCATTCTGATGGCGCTGGTATTCGGGCTGATCGCCGGGCGGCGCGCGGCGCGGCAGGTCGATGCGGTCCGTCGCCTGACCGAGCGGATCATGGGCGGCGACCTGTCCGGGCGGCTGCGCGTGCCGAGCGATCCCGACAGTTTCGGGCTGCTCTGCGCCGACATCAACCTGATGCTCGACCGGCTGCAACTGCTCGTCGCCGACGTACGCGGGGTGGGTGACGATATCGCGCACCAGCTGCGCACGCCGCTCACGCGCTTGCGCGCGCGGGTCGAGCGGGGGATGCGCGACGATGACGACCGCGCGGCCTTTGCCGCCACCGCCGAGGCGACGCTCGCCGATGTCGACAAGCTGCTGGGCATCGTCGCTGCGTTGCTGCGCATCCGCGAGCTGGAGGATCACGCCCGCCGCAGTCGCTTCGCGCCGGTCGATCTGGCGCAGCTGGTCGAGGATGCGTGCGATCTCCACCGCCCAACCGCCGAGGATCGTGGTATCGCTCTGTCCCACACGGTCGACCCCGTGCCCCCGGTCGAAGGCGATGCCAGCCTGTTGATCGAGGCGGTCTCCAACCTGATCGACAATGCGATGAAGTTCGGCCCTCCCGGGGGCATGGTGCGCGTCACGCTGGGGATGCAAGGCCGCGACATCGTGCTGGGCGTCGCCGACGATGGTATCGGCGTGCCTCCGTCCGAACGCGCGCTGGTCCTGCAACGCTTTTATCGCGGACGCGCCGACCAACCGGGCGTCGGGCTGGGCCTGCCGCTGGTCAAGGCGATCGTCGATCTGCACGGCTTCGACCTGGCCTTCGCCGCGCAGGGGAGTACCGTCTCGATCATCTGCCCCGGCGCGGCAAAATAAACATAAATTTATAGAACCCTATGCCGGGGGTCGCGTTCACCGTTCGCCGACTCACGGCCTGAGCCGAACTCCATTCCCCCCGGCTGAGCCCCTTATCGAAGGAACAGGAACGATGCGTTACGCTTCGCTCGCGCTGGTCGCGTGCCTTTTTGCCGCGCCCGCTTTCGCCCAGACCGGCGACACCCAGAGGCGGTTGCGCAGATTCCCTTCTTTGGCGAGGTCGGCACCAGCGGTGCCGATATAGAGCAGCGAAGCACCATCACGCATAAAGCAGCCATCGGTTGGCGCGATGCCCGGAGCGACGCGGAAGAACAAGCTGTAGAGGCCCCGATCCCGGCCAGCTCCGCCCGTTGCGCACGCCTTCCTCGCTCCTGGCCGCATGATGCCATTCACCCGCGTTCGCCAAAGGTTCCCCCCTGGCGTACGTAAAACGCACTTTCGTGTAGTCAGCCCAAGGGGCGGGGCAGGCTGACCTCTTTGCGACAGCCGATCCCAAGGCACCCGCGCTGTTGGCGGCAATGGATGGTCTCAATAGCCGGTTTGGAAGAAACACGGTCATTTTGGCGGCGCAGGGATGCGGTGCGCGGTCGTTCGATACGAAGCGATCACAGAAGAGCCCGGCATGGACGACCCGGATCGGGGAGATACCCGTTGCGCGATGAAGCCGTTAGCGGCTCCGGTCCTTATCGCGCGGCGCGGGTGCCTGCACCTGCGCCGCGCGGCCGATCTCGCCGTCCAGTGAACCGCCAGCCTTGATCCGATCGGCGACGAGCTGGCGCGTCGACTCCCTGATCGTCGCGACCATGCGGGCGCTTTCGCCCAGGTCGGCCGCCGTCTTCATGGCGGCATCGACAATCGCTTGCGCGGGCGAAAGGCGTGGATCGGCATGGTTTTTTTCGGGCGTGTTCTTGATGAAAAGCTCGGCAAGCCGCTCCTGCCCGGGTGAATGGCCGGGGGGGAGGATCGGCCGCTCCAGCGCCCGCACGGCGCGTTGAAGCTGCGCCGATTGCTGACCGTTGATCTGAACGCCCAGGGCGGCTCCGATCTCACGCACACGCTCAAGGGGCGTTTGTTGGGCGGTAACGACGGCATCGACCTGCCGCACGCCGAGATATGTTAAAAGGTGGGACTGGTAGATCGGACCTTTGGCGTGCCGGACATAGGCAAGCTCGGTTCGTGCATTCGCGATGGCAGTAGATGGCGCGCTTTCTCCGATCAATTCGCGCAATCGTTCGGCCGCCTGCTGTCGGGCGGCGGGCAGGTAGCGTTCCAGTTCTTCGCGCGCCTTAGCGAGAGTGACGCGATAGCGTTGCCCCTCGGGTGGCGCGCGGTTCGGAAGCATGGCAATCCCGGCAGGACCGATGCGCGCCTCGGGCGCGAGGTCGCGCTTGACTGCTGCTGCGGAAAGAACCGCGGCCATGCCGCGATGATCCCCCGTTAGAAAGCCGTGCCGGGATGCCTCCATCCACTTGTCTTTGTCGATCGCGGCGATGCGGATCGGATGTCCAGCCTCGCGCGCAAGCTGCGCCGCGTGGTGGCGCATGGTGCGCCCATTACCTTCGCGGAAAGGATGGATGGCGTTGATCTCGTTGATGTGATCGCCGAGCCGGTCGAAAAACTCGTCTCGAGGAAGTCCGCGAAAGCCGCTTTGTGCGCCCATGTCGGCAAACCGCTTGTCGAGTTCACGCGCGACATAGGGCACGGCTGCGAAGCTCGAACCGCCCTTGGCGATGTTGACGGTCCGGTCCTGCCCCGCCCAATCATAGAGGTCTTGAAACAGGTGCTTGTGAAGCGCGCGATAGCCGTCGGCCGTCGCTGGAAAAGTCAGGCGCGCGGCCTCTGCGCCGCGCGCCTGCGTTAGGCGCCGCTCAGCTTCGATGAGCGTCTTTTCATCGGTGAGGCCGAGCCGGTTTCGAAGCGTCTCGGTGCCGGGATACGTGTAAGGATCGCTTGCCAATGTCAGGCAGCGATCTGGCGGGTTCCGGGCGGATAGAGACTAAGGATGATCGAGGGCATGAGTGCGGGAGGCACACCCTCGTCGAGCATCATCGCGAACATCGCGTCTTCATCGATGGTCGGCGTCATGTCTTCAATCACGAGATTGGCGCGGGACTCCGCGACATCCTCGCGCCAGAGCGCGATCTGTTCGGGAGTGCCGCGTTCGAAATCCATCTGGCGGATGCGCTCGCGCAGCGCTTCAATATCGATCTGGGCCATCGCGTCATCCTTTCTATCTTAACCTTACTCTCCCCGGCGCGATTCCTCAACAAATCACTCGACGCGGCAGTCACTCGGTTCACCATGTCCCGCGCCCGTTCGGGCGCGGGATGATCGCCGCAACTATCAGTATTCGTTGGCTAACATGATGGTCAGCACACGCTTGGTCTGGTGCTCATCCCACGGCACTTCGCTGCCATAGGTGAGCGTGTTGTCGTAGTAATCCACTTTCCAGAACACTGTCTCGGCAATCGTCTTCTCGTCTTTGGGCCGCTCCTGCGTCCACCCTCCCGTCGTGAGGCGATAGACCGCGCCGAAATCATGTTCCCCATAGGGGTCATTGTCTCCGTCGAACCGGGAAAACCCCACGATCGCCGCCAGTGCCGCAAAGCGGTCGGCATCGGGAAGGGACTGGAACCCTAGCGTGACGTTGGCACTGGAAGCCGTGCCGGGATTGCTCCGGGCCGCATCGTTCAGGCGACGGATGGTGTCGAGTTGTTCGGGGCTGCGCATAACTGATCCTCCTGCTGCATGGGCCGCAAGGCCGCTCGGCCTCACGGCCCTGCCTGTCCGGCGAGGACGGGATGGGGAGGGGGAGCGAGAATCTACCGCTGGCGCGGGCGAGCCGCCCTAGCGCGGTCGGCGCTTTGCGCCGGGTGCCGTGCTTGGCGGATTACACGGGCGGTCGATTGTCGTTCGGGAACGAAAGGGCGGCGCCCTTGGTGTTCCCCTCGCGCCGATCGCGCGATGCGCGGGCGGCGAGGACGGCGCGGTGCGGATCTCCGCACGGCATTCTTGCGCGCAAGCGCGCCGTCATGACGGCGCGGTGCGTGCGTCGCGAGCGGCGATCACCAGCTCTACGATGCGGGGCTGATGGAAAAACTCGCCGCGCTCGACGACGGCAAGGCCAGGACCATCCAACACGTCGCGGATGCGATCTTGCACCACGTCTTCCAGTTCACCGGCCAGAACCCAGAAATGGATCGGGTCGCGCTCGCGGCCTACGGCGCGAAATTGGTCGCACTCGGCAACGGCCTGAGCCAGCGCATTGAGCGCGGCCATCCCAAGCGCACGCTCGAAGGCGAGCTGCGCAAACAGGCGATGATGGGACATGGAAAATCTCCGTGTTGCCGTGATTGGCGACGACAGCGGGAGGGGCGCGGTACGCCGGGTCACAGGACCGCGAAGCGGCCGGCTTGCCGGACAGCGGGGGAGCCGATTTACGCAGTGAATTGGGGGGACCGCTGATCCTTGAGGCGGCGGGCCGCGTCCCTCACGATGGGAAGAGACTGACGGACAGCCCTACCAAACAGCGCCCGCCCATCAGGGCGGTCGATCAGGTGATTTTCTGCTTTCGTTCTCGTTCTCGCTGACTCATAGAATCGTCATGCCGATCATGGCCGAACATCGCTGGCTTTACCCGATCGACTGGCCCGAGCTGTCGAAAGCCATTCGCTTCGGCCGCGCCAATGGGCGGTGCGAGCATTGCCGTCGCCCGCATGGTCAGCGCGTATTCCACTTGGGCGACGGACGGTGGTGGGACATGGATCGTCGGCAATGGAGAGACGGGCGCGGAAGGCGGATCAGGGTCGGGGCGATAGACCTCGCGGCGATCGTCCGTGTCACGCGGGTCTATATCGCCTGCGCTCACCTCAACCATGATCCGACCGACAACGCCCCGCGCAACCTGGCTGCGCTCTGCCAGCGGTGCCACATGATCCACGATGCTGACGAGCATCGGCGTCGTCGATGGCTCAATGCCTATCGCCGGCGCGCTGTGGCGGACCTGTTCGCGTGGTTCGAAGCGCGCTCGATCATGGCGAACGAGGGTGTGCCACGTGGCACACCTATGCGAACATTGAACATGCGAACCCACGAACCTACTTAGGCGCTGGCCTTCGTGGCTTCGGGGTGCTGGGGGGTTCAATTCCCGCAGGCTGGCTGATTATCGGTGTCCTCTTTTTGGCCCTGGCGCTTCGCTATGCGAGCGTCATCTTCATGGAGGGATTGCCTATGATTACACGTTCAAAATCTCGCGCTCGCAAGGCGCACAAGGTCAAGAACACCAACCTGAACCCAGTGACTAACGTGATGAAGCTCTGTTCTGTTTCTTTCGAGACTGTCTGGGCACTGATCGTTGGCTGGTCTGCTGGTGTGGCCGGCCCCGCACCATCGGCGCAGTTGCGCCAGCGTCACCAGTAGGGGGCGGGAGAGCGATCTTCCGCCCTTTGCTTTTGCGGCTCCCGGCAGCGCTAAACGCGGACTTATATGCTCGTGGCTGTTTCAAGCGACGAATGACGGCGCGCAGCATTAGGTAGGAGCGCAGCCAGATCGGCTCGCGCGAAATAGCAGAACGGGGAAATGGAATGGATACCTTCAACGCTGGCGTCCAATATAACGACTTCAAGGGGACTGTCGCTGCGGACATTTCCGACAACGTGGCGCTTGCCGATTATCTGGTGTCCTTGGGGAAGGCCGAAAGTGACGAGCGTGTCGTAGGGTTCAGGATCGCTTCCGGAGAGAACCGGGGCACCCCTGTGACCGACGTGTCGCTGGTGGCGTACCTCCTTCGATCTGCTGAATTTGAGCCTGCTCCGGCAGCGGTGCGCGCCGTCGAGGTGCGCGTTACGCCAGGAGAAGCCCTCGCCTTCTTCAAGCGCTTCGACCTCGTGGCGACCCGGCGCGGCGTGGATTTCAGCGGCACGCACGTGGATGGCCCGCACTACGACTGAGGCTATAACTTAGCCGCAATCGCGCCGCCCGTCCCTTGTGGGCGGGCGGCGCGCGCTGACCTGCAAGGGCAGCGGGCGCGACAGCCATGCGGGGCATGGCTGTCGCGCTGGCGGCGGGGGCGCTGCTGAGACGGAGGGAGGGGGGCCGATTATCACCGGCCCCCCGATCAGATCAGGCCATTTCATCGTCGGCAAGTTCGCCGCGCTCCATGTCCTCGTCCTCGATCCCGTCACCGTCCATGTCGGTGTCGAAATCCTCCGGGTCGGCCTCGGGCTGATCGAACGCGCCAATCTTCATGGGGGCAGGTAGCCACCCTCCCGGAAGCCGCCCCGACACATTGACGGCAAGATCACCCTTCTTCTTGATGGTCGCGCAGTTCTCGGCGCTGGAAGCACCGCATTCCTCGCGCAACAGGCCGATCATCGCGGCTCGGCGCATCTTGTCGAACAGTGCGATGGGGGCGGTCCAACGGGCTGCGATGTCCACCCCGGTCGCGCGCGCGATCTGCTCGAAATGGTGATGCCGACTGCCGGGGGAGCCACCCGCGAACACCGTGCCGTCAACGGTCATGGCGACAAGGCCCGCCAGCAATGCCATCTTGTCGTCGCTGGTCATGGCGCGGATTGCGTCGAACCGGCCTTCGGCGGGGATCGATGCGAAGCGGGTCGCCATCACTTCCTCGACGGGGCGAACGTCGCTCGTTGCCATAAGCTCGTCGGCCACATCGGTCGCGACCGTCTTGGCCTGAACCTCAAGGGCCATCTGGTAGCTGTGCGCGCCGTGGAGCAACTGGCCTGCAAGGCTGTCCAGCATGATGTCGAGCGCCAGCGCCGGGTCGGCCGCGACGGCTTCCTGCACGATCTGCGTCTTGATGCGGGTCAGGTCCGCGAACAGGCTGTTGCTATAGAGGGGTTGGGGTTCGCCGCTGCTCGCTTTGGGCTTCGCCTCGGCCTTGGCGCGATAGAAGCTCTTGCCGAGCGAACCGTCATGCGAAACCCATAGCGCCACGCCCCCGACTGCGACCTGCTCCGCATTGAACGCCCGCATTCCTTCGGTGATGGTGTCGCGCTCGTCGGACAGCGGCTCGATGCCGTCGCTATCTTCGCCCTCGGCCTCGGCAATCGCCTCGATTTCGGCATCGATGGCGGCAAGCCGCGCCGCTTCGTCCTCGGTGGGCTCGCGGGTGGCCGGATAGATGCTGCCCTTCATGTAGAGATCATAGGGCCGTTCCAGCGTGGCGCGGACCTCGTGCCAACCGATCGCACGATATTCATCCGCAATGCCGTCCAGCTTTTCTTCGGCCAGTTCCTGCACAAGCTCGGGCTGGTCGGCAAAGCCTTCCGCTCCTTGGCTGAACAGGTCCACCGTGATCGTCCCGCCCTTCGCCTCATAGGCATCGCGCCCGACGAACAGGAACGCGCCGCTGGTGGTGTCCACCTTCTCCGTGGTGAGCATCCGCCGGATGGTGTGGGCGTGACCATTCGCCGCCTTGCAGACCTTGATCTGCTGGTCGTGATCCTCGGTGAGGGTGAGCGCGCGCGCCGCCTCAAGCGACAACTGGTCCTTGGCGATCAGGTCGATCAGCGTGGGTGCGAGCGCGGAAAGGCGAAGCATCTTGTAGACGAAACTGACTGCCTGACCGAACCGGGCTGCGATTTCCTCGGCGTCCATGCCGGTGTCGCGCAGTGCCGCAAAGGCGCGGATGCTGTCGGCGGGGTGCATGTCCTCACGCTGGAAGTTCTCCGCGAGCGACAGTTCGATGGCCTCTTCCTTGGTGCGGACCTCGACGGGGAAGGTGTCGCTGTTCTTGATCCGCTTGCGCTTCGCCAGTTCCTTGAGGCCCCGATAGCGCCGCCCTCCGGCGAACACATAGAACAGGCCCTCGTCCTCGTAGGCGACAAGGTTCTGCAACAGGCCGTGCGCGGCAATGTCGTCGGCCATCGCTTCCACGGCGGAAGGCTTCACGCGCCGCTGATTGAGCGGGGAAAGGCGAAGCTGCGACAGCTTGATGGTGGTGATACCCATGATGAAACTCCTGTGATCTGTGATGGTGTCGATTGGGGAAGCGGGGTCAGCCTTCGAGGCTTGCCAGCTCGTCGAACTCGGCTGATGCGCGGGTCGCGGCGTCGCCTGCGTAGGTCGCGCCGGATCGTGGATAGAAGAACACGCGGTCGCCTTTGGCGTAGGGGGTGCCGTCTGCGCTGGTCCCGTCCATCTTGGCCCGTTTCCAGTAGGGATCGCCCTTGTATCGGGTGTAAGCCATTGTCCTTTCTCCTTCTTCCTGCGGCTGAAAGCCGGTTGCCGCAGCAACCGGGTCTGCCTCTCCGGCGAGGAGCGGGATGGGGAGGGAGGAGGAAAATCGATGGCCTTGGCGCGGGCAGGCCGCCCTAGCGCGGCCGACGCCCATCAGGGCGTCGGGTGCCGCGCTTGGCGGACAACACGGGGGCGTCTATTTTCCTTCGGGAACGAAAGGGCAGCAGCCCTTGGTGTTCCCCGCGCTGGCGGGCCTCCGGGGGAGGGCCGCGGCGCTAGGCGAGTGAAGTCGCGCCCATCGGGCAGCGGCGACAGGTGTGCCATGTGGCACACCTCACGCGAGGATCGTCACCCTTTGGGCCGAGACGCCGGCACGGTGGCTCGGTCGGCGCTCGCCAGGGCGCCGATAGAGCCGTGCCCGGCAGGGTCGCGCCCGACTGGTCTTCAGGTTCAATGAGACAGAGCGTCGATAACCCTGCATTCGGCAACCGTTCCAACGGTGCATGTGCCGCCCCAGTGGGCGATTTCAGCGCGAAGTGCAGTCAGATCGGCCAGCTTTCGATCGATCTCCGCGATATGGACGGCAGCTATCGTATCGGCTTCCGCGCAGGATTCCTGCGGGTCATCTGCAAGACGCAGAAGAGCGCGCACTTGATCGAGGGAAAATCCCAGATCGCGCGACCGCTTGATGAAGGACAGCCGATCGAGATGCGAGCGATCGTACAACCGATAATTGCCCCCGCTGCGAAGGGGAGGAGAAACCAGACCCTCTGCCTCGTAGAAACGCACGGTCTCGATCTTCAAGCCGGTCCGTTTGGCGATCTCGCCGATTTTCATCGCCCTGCCTCTTGACCCTCTAGTAGGATGAGGGTTCATATAGGGCGTCTGATCCACGAATCGAGCTTGACGATGGCAGACGCCGTTTTTTCAGCGCAGCGCGACATGATCGCGGACCTCGGCCGCACGGCTGCGCAGCGCCGCGTCTCGATAGTTGCGATCAAACCCACCACTTCAGCCAGCTCCACGCGGCTCGCGCCGTTGATGCGCGAGTTATTGCAATGACATGGAAACCTTTCCGTGGTAGGGGCGGGTTCGTGCGAGCCTTTCTGCCTCTCCTGACATGCCTGATGCTGGTCCTTACCAGCTTCTCTGGCATGGCTCATGCCGCCGATTTGGCGGGGGGAAGCATCGCGGGCGTTGAGTTTACCGTTCATTCCGCCGGCGACATCGACGAGGTGCCGTCGGATTCGGACAAGAACGTCCCGCACCATCACAATTACTGTCACGGGCATGACGTTGGTGCGCCTGCGCGCACGACGATGGAATATACCCACGTCCTCACGATGCCCAAGCCGACTATCTCCGCCTCTGCGTCGCTCGACGGCCGCACCGGCATGGTCCATTTGAGGCCCCCCCAAGCCTGACGTCCGATTTGGGCGCGCGTTGGCGCGCCCCTGTCGATCATCGTCAGGAGTCCTATTTTCATGCATCGTATCCTCGCGGCCATGCTGGCCGCAGCGTCGTGCGCCACTATGGCGCAGGCGCAGGTCGGACCGTCCGCGCCTTTTGCGCAGGACGCGCCGGTCTACACGCTTGACCAAGCGGTCAGTGCAGCGGGCGGTTCGGCCCCTGCTGCCGAAGCGGCGACAGCCGCGGTCGATGCGGCCCGTGCGGGCCGCACGGTCGCTGGACTGCGGCCCAACCCGGTTGTCCAGGGCCAGGTTGAGAACGTCATCGGCTCGGGGCCGTATCGTGGGGTCCGCAGCGCGGAATCCACGGTCGGCTTTGCGATCCCGATCGAGCTAGGCGGCAAGCGCGGCGCCCGCGTCGCGGTCGCCAATGCGCAATTGTCCCGGGCCGAAATTCAGGCCGCGATCATCGCGGCAGATGTCCGGCTTCAGGTGACGCAGCTTTATGTCGAGGCGGTCGCGGCCGATCGCCGGGTTACAACAGCCCGCGACCAGGCCCGGATCGCCAGCGACGCGCTGCGGGCCGCGAGCGTTCGCGTGCAGGCGGGGCGGGCCTCCCCGCTCGAGCAACAGCGCGCAGATGTCGCGCGCATCAATGCCGACGCCAATGTGGAGCGGCAGCTTCGCTTGGCGGAGGCGGCGCGGGCCAATCTGGCGCGCCGGATCGGTCGACCGATTGACGGTGCGCTCGATGACACGCTGCTCGATCGTCTGCCGGGGGCGAACATCTATGGGCCGGTGGCACCGGTCGATACGACCGGCACGCTCGCGCTGGCGGCGGCGAACGCGGATTTCTCGATCGCGGAAGCGGGCGTGCGGCTTGCGCGCGCCAATCGCGTCCCTGACCTCAATGTCGGGCCTGCGATCCGCCGACTGGAAGCGACCAATGACATGGCGGCGGTGTTCACCGTGTCGATCCCGATCCCGGTGTTCAACAATGGTCGCGCGGCGATAGCGCAGGCGACCGCGCAGCGGACGCAGGCGGATGCACAACGTCGCGTGACCGCGCTCGACATCGAACAGGCGATCACGGACGCGCAGGCGCAGGCGGCCAATGCCGCGACGACGGCTCGTGCGGCGTCGGGGCCGGCGCTGGCGGCTGCACAGGAGGCGGCCCGCATCGCGCGGATCGGTTATCGCGAGGGCAAGTTCGGCCAGCTCGAATTGCTCGATGCGGAACGCACACTCGCTGAAACGCGGGTCGCCGCGATCGATGCGCTCGCCAATTACCAGAATGCCCGCGCGCAAGTGGAGCGACTGACCGCTCCTGCGCCGAATGGGGGAAATCAGTGATGAAGAGTTTCTATCTCGCGGGCGCGGCGTCGCTCGCCCTGCTGTTGGCTGCCTGTGGTGGCAAGGACGCCGGGAACGAGGCGGCCGCCAATGGGGCAGCCGGCAACGAAGCGGCTGCTGGCGCGGAAAAGGGCGGCGCTGAAGGCGGTCACGCCGATGAGGGCGTCGTCACATTGGGTTCCGATCAGATCGCGGCGGCGGGCGTCCAAGTAGGACGGCCGATCATCGGCGGAGCCGGAACGATTGAGCTTCCCGCGATCATCGAGGGCGACCCCCAAGGGACGCAAGTCGTCTCGGCCGCGATCGCGGGACGGGTGGTCGCGCTGACGCGCAACCTTGGCCAGTCGGTCGGGCGCGGCCAGACTATTGCGGTGATCGAGAGCCGCGAGGCGGCGCAGATCAAGGGCGAGGTCGAGGCAGCACGGGCACGGCTTCAGCTCGCCAATTCGAACCTCGCGCGCGAGCAGCGGCTTTTCGCCCAGAAGGTATCCCCTGAGCAGGATCTGATCGCTGCCCGCACGGCGGCGACGGAAGCGCGGATCGCGCTGACGCAGGCGCAGAGCATGGTGTCGGCCGCCGGTGTCGGCGGCGGCGGTCTCAACCGGCTCGGCATCGCCGCGCCGATCTCGGGCCAGATCATCGCGCGCCCCGTGACGCTGGGACAGACGGTCGCGGCGGACGCCGAACTCTATCGCATCGCCAACCTGAGCCAGGTATCGATCGCGCTCAACCTGAAGGCTGAGGATGCGGGCCGGGTGCGCCCCGGCAACACGGTGCTGGTCAAGGCAGCGGGCCGTCAGGCGACCGCGCGCGTCACCTTCGTGTCGCCGGCGCTCGATCCGCAGACGCGGCTTGTGCCGGCGCTCGCCACGCTCGACAATCGGGGTGGCGAATGGCGGGTCGGCGAGCCGGTGACGGCTGCCGTCCAACTCACGGGCAGTGGCGGCAGCGGTGCGATCCGCGTGCCGACGACGGCGGTACAGAGCTTCGAGGGTAAGTCGGTCGTATTCGTCCGAACGCCCACCGGCTTTAAGGCGACCCCGGTTCAGCTCGGCGATGCGTCGGGCGATACGGTGATCGTCCGTTCGGGCCTGACCGGTAACGAACAGATCGCCACCACCGGAAGCTTCACGCTCAAGGCCGAGATCGGCAAGGGCGAAGCGAGCCACGAGGATTAAGCCATGATCGCCCGCATCGTCACATGGGCGGTCGAGAAGCGCTGGCTAGTCCTGCTGCTCACCGTCATCGTCGCCGCCATCGGCGCCTTTTCCCTCTACCGGCTGCCGATCGACGCGGTGCCGGACATCACCAATAATCAGGTCCAGATTAACGTCCGCGCACCCGCGCTCTCGCCCGAGCTGGTCGAGAAGCAGGTGTCGTTCCCGATCGAAACCGCGCTCGCCGGCACTCCCGGCCTTGAATATACGCGCTCGCTGAGCCGCAATGGCTTCGCGCAGATCACCGCCGTCTTTTCGGACGCCACGGACATTTATTTCGCCCGTCAGCAGGTGGGTGAACGTCTGCAGGGCGTGCAAGAGAACCTACCCGATGGCGTGAACCCCGAAATGGGTCCGATCGCGACCGGCCTGGGCGAGGTGTATATGTACACCGTTCGTCTCGAGCATCGCGAGGACGACAAGCACAAGCCCGGTGAACCGGGCCAACAGCCCGATGGCAGTTACATCACGCCAGAGGGCGAGCGACTGACGACCGAAGAGGATAAGGCGACATACCTGCGCACGGCGCAGGACTGGATCGTCACGCCGCTTCTCAAGAACACTCCGGGCCTCGCCGGCGTCGACTCGATTGGCGGTTACGCCAAGCAATTCCTCGTCGTGCCCGATGTGCAGAAGCTGGCTTCACTCGGCATCACGCTGACCGACCTGGGCAACGCGCTGGAGCGCAACAACACCAGCGTCGGCGGCGGCTTCGTCAATCGCAATGGCGAAGGTCTGGCTGTCCGCTCGGATGCGCTCGTGCGCAATGCCGGCGAGTTGGCCAGGACCGTGATCGCGACACGTAACGGCGTGCCGATCACGGTCGAACAAGTCGCGACCGTGAAGACGGGTCAGGCGATCCGCATGGGTTCGGCCTCGGAGAATGGCACTGAGGTCGTCGTCGGCACCGCGATCATGCGGATCGGCGAGAACAGCCGCGTCGTGTCGACCGCGGTCGCGGAGAAGCTGAAGACGATCAACGCTTCGCTGCCTCCGGACGTGGTGATTCAGCCGGTGCTCAATCGCACCGAACTGGTCAACTCGACGATCAAGACGGTTGCCAAGAACCTGTCGGAAGGCGCGGTGCTGGTCATCGTCGTGCTCTTCGTGCTGCTCGGAAACTTCCGCGCGGCGCTGATCGCGGCGCTGGTCATCCCGATCACCATGATGCTGACCGGCTTCGGGATGCTGCGTGCTGGCGTCTCGGCCAATCTGATGAGCCTCGGCGCCCTGGACTTCGGTCTGATCGTTGATGGCGCCGTCATCATTGTCGAAAACGCGCTGCGCCGGCTTGCCGAGCAACAGCATCATGAAGGCCGATTGCTCAGCGTCAAGGAACGGCTCGCGACCGTGGCAGCCGCTGCGCGTGAGATGATCCGTCCCTCTGTGTACGGGCAGGCGATCATCATCCTTGTCTATGTGCCGCTGCTGACGCTGACCGGCGTGGAGGGCAAGACGTTCGTGCCGATGGCGCTCACCGTCATCATCGCACTCGCTTTCGCCTTCATCCTCTCTCTCACCTTCGTGCCGGCGATGATCGCGATCTGGCTGTCGAAGAAGGTCGAGGAGAAGGACGGCCGCATCATCACGTGGCTGAAGAAGCGCTACGAACCCGGTCTGGACCGGGCCATGAAGCGTCCGACCGTGACGATCGGGGCGGGTGTCGCGAGCCTTGTGGTGGCGGCGCTCGCCTTCACCACGCTCGGCTCGGTGTTCCTGCCGCAGCTTGATGAAGGCGATTTGCTGATCCAGTCGCTCCGTATTCCGGCGACGTCGGTCCAGCAGAGCCAAGCGATGCAGGTGCCGATCGAGCGGATGATGTCGAAGCAGCCGGAGGTGCAGTTCGTCTATTCCAAGACGGGCACCGCCGAGCTGGCGGCCGACCCGATGCCGCCGAACGCGACCGACATGTTCGTCATCCTCAAGCCGCGCAAGGATTGGCCGAATCCTGAGCTTCCCAAGGAAGAGCTGGTCAGCCGGATCGAAGGCAATCTCGCGAAGATTCCGGGCAATGCCTACGAGATCACCCAGCCCATCCAGATGCGCTTCAACGAGCTGATCGCCGGCGTGCGCGGCGACATCGCGGTGAAGGTGTTCGGGGACGACTTCAACCAGATGAACCGGACAGCCGAGCAAATCGCTGCGGCGCTGCGTAAAACGCAGGGCGCAGCGGACGTGAAAGTTGAGCAAACGACGGGTCTCCCCATGCTCGACATTCGCGTCAATCGTGACGCGATGGCACGCCTGGGCGTCACGGCGCAGGACGTGCAGGACACCGTGACTGCCACGATCGGCGGGCGGACCTCGGGCCAGATCTTCGAAGGCGATCGTCGCTTCCCGGTGGTGATCCGCCTGTCGGAGGCGCAGCGCGCCGACATCGGCCTGCTCCAGCAGGTGCAGGTGCCGGTGGCAGGCGGCGGCTATGTGCCGCTGTCCAGCGTCGCCGAGATCAAGGTGGTCGACGGCCCCAACCAGATCAGTCGCGAGAACGGCAAGCGGCGCGTGGTGGTGCAAGCCAACGTGCGTGGCCGCGACGTCGGATCGGTGGTTGCGGATGCGCAGGCAACGATCGCCAGCCAGGTTCGGCTGCCTGCCGGCACCTATCTCGAATGGGGCGGCCAGTTCGAAAACCTGCAATCGGCGAGCGAGCGGCTGAAGCTGGTCATTCCGGCCTGCTTCATCCTGATCCTGTTGCTGCTCTATGGCGCATTGGGATCGGTCCGCGATGCCGCCATCGTCTTCACCGGCGTGCCATTCGCGCTGGTGGGCGGCGTCCTGCTGCTCTTCTTGCGAGGCATGGACTTTTCGATCTCGGCGGCGGTGGGCTTCATCGCCCTGTCGGGCATCGCGGTCCTCAACGGCCTCGTGATGGTCAGCTCGATCCAGGATCTGATCCGGTCGGGGCTATCGCGCGAAGAGGCGGCCCATGTCGGCGCAATGCAGCGCCTGCGGCCCGTCGTCATGACCGCGCTCGTCGCAAGCCTCGGCTTCGTGCCGATGGCGCTTGGCGAGGGGGCGGGCGCGGAGGTGCAGAAGCCATTGGCGACCGTCGTCATCGGCGGCCTGATCTCGGCGACGCTGCTGACGCTGTTCGTGCTGCCGACGCTCTACGCCCGGTTCGGGCAGAAAGTGATCGAGAAGCCCGAGCACTACAATGAGGAGCATGAAGGGGACGACCACGGTCAGACCTTCGTGAACAACTTGGCCTGATGGGTGCGCGGGGCGATCCGCGATCGCCCCGCTCATCTCTGGGAGATGGGGATATGCCTCGCACCATAACCAGCTCAATGCTTCACGGCGGGCCACTGCGGATCTGGTCGGCGATCACCGATCCAGATCATCGTCGGGCTTGGAGTCCGCTCGTATTCCTCGACAACCCGTGCCAGCCTGGCGAGACGGAATGTACCTTCGCGATCCAGGGCATCACCCGGCCAATTCGGACGCCGGCCCGGGTCGATCAATTCGACAAGCCGCGCGCCTTCGCTTGGTCCTGCGGCATCCCTTATCTGTTCACGCTCGAAGAGCGGTACGAGCTGGCAGGGGACGACGGTGGCACCAGGCTAACACATAGCTGCACGCTGCGCGGGGCGCTGTCTCTGCCGTTCGCGGCGATGATGTTGCGTCGTCTGCGGTCCCTGATGATCGAGGCTGACGATCGCCTCGCAACCTATCTGCGCTGGCGGGTGGGTCAGCCTGCCCGCGGGATCAATCGTCAGCGCGTCCCCTCCCGCTACAGGAGGAAGGCGCGGTGATGCCGTTGAAGCGGGTACTGCCCGCCCTCATCCTCGTTGTCGGGCTGGCGGCTTGCACGGAAAGCAAGCCGCCAGCTCCGCCAACGGAGCAGCAAATCCATTCGTCCGACAGCGCCGTGGCGACCGGGGAAATGGGGCGTCATCCCTATCGCTGTTCCGACGGGGAACCGCTGTTCGTCGATTACAAGGACAACGGCCTGCAGATCGATTTGCGGCGCTCCAGCAGCGCCGTGCCCATGACGCTGACCGCGCCGGCGCAGGGCCTCCAATATGTCGGCGAGACAGCCACCGCGACCTTCAAGGGGTCGCAGCTCACCGTCGTGGAAGGCGAGGGCCGCACCCGAATCTGCGAACGGGAGGGCACCCGATGAACCGCCCTGTCTTCCGACACGTCGCACTGCAACGGGAGAGAAACGATGTCTGACACGTCGATCTCGAATGTGATGGCCATTCGCGCCGAAGTGATCGCGCGAAGCCGCGCTTTGCGTGAGGCGCAGCCGACGGCACCGCCCGGCGTGACGCCGACCGCTCCGGCGTCGAACTTCGCCGACACCCTCAATGCCGTGGTCGCGAAGGTCAACGAGACCCAAGAGCAAGAGGATGTCGTCACCGAAGCATATGAGCGTGGCGAAACCACCGACATTGCAACCGTCGCGCTCATCCAGAGCCGCGCATCCATTACTTTCGAGGCGACCCTGCAAGTCCGGAACAAGCTGCTGTCCGCTTATCGGGACATCATGAACATGCCGATCGGATGACGATCGCTAAGAGATTTAGGGCGTAATTGATATGATAGTCGGCGCGAGGCCACGTTTTAGGCAGATCATTATCGAGGTTTGGAAGCCTCTCACGATCCTGTTCGTGTGGGACGTGGCGGTGACGGCATTCCACATGATGACCCCGATCAAGGAACCGCCTTTGCCGACGGCGCTGTTCGGCACTGCCATTGCGCTCTTCATGGGGTTTCGGACCAACGCAGCTTATGCGCGCTGGTGGGAAGCGCGAACCCTTTGGGGCGCGCTCATCAATGCGTCGCGCAGCCTAGCCAGGATCACGCGCAGCCTGACCAAGGGGGAACCCGAGGGCAGTGAGATGCGGCACAACATCATCCTGCGGCAGATCGCCTTCGCGCACTCGATGCGCTGCCAGCTTCGCCGACAGTCGCCCTATGAAGAGATTGCCCGGATCGCCGGAACGGACGTCGCCGATATGGCGGTCGCTCGCCTGAACCCTGCCAACGCGCTCTTGGAGGACATATCGGGCATTTACGCCGACGCGCTCGCGGAAAGTCGGATCACCGAGATCCAGCAGGCAACTGTGGAGCGCGTCCTGATCGACATCGCCAATGCGCAGGGTGGCATGGAGCGGATCAAGAACACGCCGCTGCCCAATGGCTTTCGGTTTTTCCCGAACCTCTTCACGCGCGTGTTCTGCGTGCTGCTCCCGATCGCGCTGGTCGAATCCCTGGGCCTTGCCACGCCGATCGGATCGACGCTGATCGGACTCGTCTTCCTAGCGGTGCTGAGCATCGGCGAGGATCTGACCGATCCGTTCGCCAATAGCGTCCACGATGTCCCGCTCACGGCCATGTGCCGCACGATCGAGATCGACCTTCTTCAGACGGCGGGACTACCGGCCCCTGAGCCGCTGACGCCCGATCACGGCGTGCTGTGGTGAGGGCGGTGCGCGCCTTGCGGCACCTGCCTGGCCTGACAGCCGCGCGCATCGGCGCCGTTCTGTTCGCGGGTATGGTCGTAGGGGCGTGCAATCCCGCGCCGAGCGAACCGGCCGAGCCGGCGCATGAAAAGCATCTGACGCCTCGATTGATCGCGCAGCGCATCATGTATTGCGACGATGGATCGCGCGCCGATGTCGACTTCATCGACGACGGGCTGAAGATGGCTGTCACCTGGCTGCCCAACGGCAGAACCGAGATCCTGCACGCGCAACGGACCGGCGAAGAATTTCGCGGCGACCAGTCGCGGGCAGTCGTGGCGGGCGGGTCGATCGCCTTCACGCAGCGCGGGAAGATCCGCGTCTGTCATCGAACACCGGAGGAATCATAGGATATGCAGGCATTGCTCTACACGCTTGCGCCTGTGTTGGCGGTCGTGCTCGGCGCGATCATCGCGAGCCGCACCAAATTGAATCCTGGTCTCGTGGCGGGGCTACAGCATCTTGCTGCCGGCGTCGTGTTCGCGGCGGCAGCGACTGAAATTCTGCCGCAGGTCAAGCATGAGGCTTCGCCCAGCGCGACGTTGATCGGCGGGGCGGCGGGCGTCGTAACGATGCTGGGTCTCAAGGCTTTCGAGGCCCGCTTCAAGGGGCCGATGGCGCTGCTCGCCGCCATCGGCATCGACATCCTAGTCGATGGCCTGGTGCTCGGCCTTGCCTTCGTCGCGGGCGAGAAGGCGGGATTTCTGCTGACGATCGCGCTGACGCTCGAAGTGCTCTTCCTGGGTCTGACGCTGACCAACGAGCTGGCGGAAACCTATCGCTCGCGCCTGCGCATCATCGTGATCGTCTCGGCCTTGGCGCTGTTGCTGCCAATCGGCGCGCTCGCGGCCGTTCCTGTCGCCACGCTCTCGCCGGTAATGGTCGCTGGCTTCCTGAGCTTTGGGCTGATGGCGCTGCTCTACCTCGTCACGGAAGAGCTGCTGGTTGAGGCGCACGAGAAGCCTGACACCCCGCTCATCAGCTCGATGTTCTTCGTAGGGTTCCTTGCCCTGCTAACGCTCGAGGAGATCATGGGATGATCCCGAGCAACGACAACAATGGCGGCAAGGAGCGCCGTACCCTCTGGATCGTCCTGCTGCTGAACGCAGCAATCGCGGCGGGCTTCTTCGTCTCAGGATTTTTCGCGGATTCGAGTGCCCTGATCGCAAACGGTGTCGACAACCTGTCCGATACGGCCGTGTATGCGCTGAGCCTTGTGGCGCTCACCCGGGGCCAGACGTGGAAGACACGCGCCGCGGTCGCTTCGGGCGTCATGCTGCTGATCTTCGCGGGCGGTATCCTGATCGACGTTGGCCGGCGCTACCTTCAGGGCAGCGAGCCGATCGGACCGACCATGATGGTCATGTCGGCGATCGCCGGCGTCGTAAACTACCTCTGCCTGCGGCTGCTCCAGCGGCTCAAGGATCCGGACGTCAACCTGCGGGCCGCCACCACCTTCAGCTTCAATGACTTCATTTCCAATGGCGGCATCCTAATCGCGGGCGTGCTGGTGCTGTGGCTGGGCACCAACTGGCCGGACCTTCTGGTCGGCTTCGCTACCGCCATCATCGCCATCAAGGGCGGTGTCGAAATCCTGCGCGACGCGCGCGCCGAAACCAAGAAAAGCGAAAGGAGGTCGTCATGAACGACAAGCTCGAACTCGATATTCCAGTATTGTTGCCGGACCTTCCTGACGCGGCCGACGCTTGCCTGGACCGTCTCGTATCAACCCTGACGAAACGCGAAGGCGTCGAGCGGGCGCATGTGATCTGCCTCGACGGCGACACGCCGGCGGCCCTGTGCATCCATTTCGACGCCGCCAAGCTGCCGCTGCCGCGATTGCGTGAAATGGTGCGGGCCGCAGGTGCCGAAATCACTGAACGCTACGGTCATGCGATCTGGCAGGTGACAGGGATCAGTCACGAACGGCGGGCGCGCACGGTCAGCGATGCGCTATGCGCGTTGCCCGGGGTGGTACAGGCAAGCGCCAGCACCAGCGGGTCGGTCCGGGTCGAATATGATCGCCGAGAGACCACAGAAGAGGAAGTGCGCGCTGCTCTTCGCAAGCTGAAGGTGAGGGTTGGCAAGCGGGTCGCCGCCGATGACCATGCCGGCCACGACCACGGCCCCGGGGGCCACGACGCGGGCGAAGAGAAGCACGGCCCCGGTGATGGTCACGACCATAGCCACGCCGAATTTCTCGGCCCCAATACCGAGCTGATCTTCGCGCTTGCCTGCGGCGCGCTGCTGGGGATCGGCTATGCGATCGAAAGGCTGGTTGCCGGCGCACCGGAGTGGCTGCCCACGGGCTGCTATGTCGCAGCCTATTTCTTCGGCGGATTCTTCACGCTGCGCGAGGCGATCGACAACCTTCGGATGAAGAAGTTCGAGATCGACACGCTGATGTTGGTCGCTGCCGCCGGCGCCGCTGCGCTGGGCGCATGGGCCGAAGGCGCGCTGCTGCTATTCCTGTTCAGCCTTGGCCATGCGCTTGAGCATTACGCGATGGGACGCGCCAAGAAGGCGATCGAGGCGTTAGCGAAGCTCGCGCCCGAAACCGCGACCGTGCGACGCGACGGCCAGACCAGCGAAATCCCGGTCGAGCAAATGGTCGTTGGGGACGTTGCCATTGTCCGCCCGAACGAGCGCCTGCCTGCTGACGGCTTCGTCATCAAGGGCAACAGCGCGATCAACCAGGCCCCGGTGACGGGTGAAAGCATCCCGGTCGACAAGGTGCCGGTCGCCGATGCCGCCGCGGCGCGGGCAAAGCCTGATGCAGTGGACGCGGAGAGCCGGGTTTTTGCCGGTACGATCAACGGTGGCGGCGCGATCGAGATCGAGGTGACACGCCGTTCCAATGAAAGCGCGCTCGCCAAGGTCGTGAAGATGGTGAGCGAAGCGGAGACGCAGAAGTCGCCGACGCAGCGCTTCACCGATCGGTTTGAGCGGATCTTCGTGCCTGCTGTCCTGATCCTGTCGGTGCTCCTGCTCTTCGCATGGGTGGTCGTCGACGAGCCGTTCCGCGACAGCTTCTATCGCGCGATGGCGGTGCTGGTGGCGGCAAGCCCGTGCGCGCTCGCCATCGCAACGCCGAGCGCTGTCCTGTCTGGCGTTGCCCGTGCAGCGCGGGGCGGCGTGCTCGTGAAGGGCGGTGCACCGCTCGAAAACCTCGGGTCGCTCAAGGCGATCGCTTTCGACAAGACGGGCACGCTGACCGAAGGTCGTCCGCGCATCACCGATGTCGTGCCCGTTGATGGCGCCGATGAAGGCGAGCTGCTGGCGCTGGCCGTCGCCGTCGAAGCGTTGAGCGACCATCCTCTGGCCCAAGCGATCGTCAAGGACGGCCGCGAACGACTGAACGATCGTGCCGTGCCGACTGCCGGCGACCTCAAGAGCCTGACCGGTCGGGGCGTCACCGCGAGCGTGGATGGCGAGACGGTCTGGATCGGCAAGGCCGAGATGTTCGGGAGTGAGGGCATTCCGGCGCTGGGGCAGGGGGCACAGGACGCGATCGCGAAATTGCGTGAAAACGGTCGCACGACGATGGTGGTCCGCAAGGGGGACCGCGACCTGGGCGCGATCGGCCTGATGGATACGCCCCGCGAAGCGGCAAAGACCGCGCTGCGCCGGCTGCACGAGATGGGCGTGTCGCGGATGATAATGATCTCCGGCGACCACCAGAAAGTCGCCGAAGCGATCGCCAACGATGTCGGGATCGACGAGGCATGGGGCGATCTCATGCCGGAAGACAAGGTCGCCGCGATCAAGAAGCTCGCCGGTGAAGACAAGGTCGCGATGGTCGGCGATGGCGTGAACGACGCGCCGGCGATGGCCAGTGCAACGGTCGGCATTGCAATGGGCGCGGCGGGCTCGGACGTGGCGCTGGAGACAGCCGACGTCGCATTGATGGCCGACGATCTGGCGCACCTGCCGTTCGCGGTCGGCTTGAGCCGTCACACACGCGGGATCATCCGCCAGAACGTCTTCGTCAGCCTGGGCGTGGTCGCCTTCCTCGTTCCTGCCACCATCCTTGGCCTCGGCATTGGGCCAGCGGTGGCGGTTCATGAGGGATCAACGCTGCTTGTTGTCGTCAACGCGCTCAGGCTGCTCGCCTACCGCGATCCGGCGGGGAAGGCGGCATGAAGTGGATGATCGCCTTCGACCTCGACGGCACGCTTGCCGAGAGCAAGCGGCCGCTATCAGAGGATATGGCCGAGACCCTCGGCCGATTGCTCGCCGTCACGGATGTGGCGGTGATCTCGGGCGGGGACTGGCCGCAGTTCGAAAAGCAGGTCGCCTCGCGTCTTCCTGCCGGCGCCGCGCTTGACCGTCTCTGGTTGATGCCGACCACAGGCACAAAACTCTACCGGTTCATCAATGGAGCTTGGCGCGCGGTCTATGTCGAGCTGTTCGACGACGCAGAGAAGGCGACGATCCGCGCGGCCTTCGATCAGGCCCTGACCGATGCCGGCCTCGCCGACGAACGTATCTGGGGCGAACGGATCGAGGACCGGGGTAGCCAGATCACCTTTTCGGGGCTGGGGCAGGCAGCGCCGCTAAAGGAGAAGGAAGCGTGGGATCCCGACCGAAAGAAGAGGACCGCGTTGCAGGCCATGTTGCGCGCGACGCTGCCGGACCTCTCAATCAATCTAGGTGGCACGACATCGATCGACGTGACCAGGGCAGGGGTGGACAAGGGCTATGGCCTGAAGCGCCTGAGTGCTGAAAGCGGCGTCCCGCTCGACGGGATGCTGTTCATCGGCGATGCGATCTTCCCTGGTGGGAATGACTATCCCGCCGCTGAAATTGGCCTCGATACGGTGAGAGTGCGCGACGTTGCGGAAACCACCGCCGTCGTGACTGCCATCATCGCATGTCTGCACCGGTAGGGATCGCCGATGTTCGCGATCCCCGCCTTGGGCCTGAACGTCTGTGGGGCTCTCGGCCCGATCTTCCCCCTTTACCTCCGATCTGGAGCAATCGCGTAGAACAGGCAGGCCGGCATGTTTCAAAGCTCGTGGTGGGAGATAACCACCCATATCATCAGTCTTGCCGTCGCCTATGCGCTCGCCCTTCCTGTTGGCTGGGATCGCGAGAAGGACGCTCGCAGCGCAGGCATCCGCACATTTCCGTTGGTTGCCATCGCCAGTTGCGGCTTCGTGCTGGTGGGCATCGCGATCCTCGGCCGCACGTCTCCAGCGCAAGCCAGGTTGCTCGAAGGGGCTCTGTTGCAAAAATCGTGAAGCTTGAGCATGCTTGGCGGAGATTGGACGGACGGAACGATGACGGATTTCAAGTGGCGCCATTTCCAGGGTGATGTGATCCTGTGGGCGGTGCGCTGGTATTGTCGCTATCCGATCAGCTATCGCGACCTTGAGGAAATGCTGGCGGAACGCGGCATTTCGGTCGACCATACGACGATCTATCGCTGGGTCCAGTGCTACGCCCCGGAGATGGAGAAGCGGCTGCGCTGGTTCTGGCGGCGTGGCTTTGATCCGAGCTGGCGCCTGGATGAAACCTACGTCAAGGTGCGGGGCAAGTGGACCTACCTGTACCGGGCAGTCGACAAGCGGGGCGACACGATCGATTTCTACCTGTCGCCGACCCGCAGCGCCAAGGCAGCGAAGCGGTTCCTGGGCAAGGCCCTGCGAGGCCTGAAGCACTGGGAAAAGCCTGCCACGCTCAATACCGACAAAGCGCCGAGCTATGGTGCAGCGATCACCGAATTGAAGCGCGAAGGAAAGCTGGACCGGGAGACGGCCCACCGGCAGGTGAAGTATCTCAATAACGTGATCGAGGCCGATCACGGAAAGCTCAAGATACTGATCAAGCCGGTGCGCGGTTTCAAATCGATCCCCACGGCCTATGCCACGATCAAGGGATTCGAAGTCATGCGAGCCCTGCGCAAAGGACAGGCTCGCCCCTGGTGCCTGCAGCCCGGCATCAGGGGCGAGGTGCGCCTTGTGGAGAGAGCTTTTGGCATTGGGCCCTCGGCGCTGACGGAGGCCATGGGCATGCTCAACCACCATTTCGCAGCAGCCGCCTGATCGGCGCAGAGCGACAGCCTACCTCTGACTGCCGCCAATCTTTGCAACAGAGCCCCTGCACGCATTCCAATGACAGAGAGGCAGAGGGCCGAGCTTCTTGCACTGCCGGGTACCGAAGATGAGGTGGTTCGGCACTACAGCCTCGACGATGCCGATCTTGCCATGATTGCCAAGGCCCGAACGCCAGCGACCAGACTCGGCTATGCCCTGCAGCTGTGCTGCCTTCGCTTCCCAGGCCGATATTTGCGCCGGGGCGAAGTGCTGCCGGCGCTCATGCTCGACTACATCGCCGAGCAGGTCGGTGTCGATGCAGATGTCATTGCTGAATTCGCGCGGCGCGGACCGACCCGATACGAGCAGCTTGCGACCATCAAGCGAAACCATGGCTTTCGCGACCTGAGCCATCCTCTGCGCGCGGAATTGGGTGCATGGCTGAATGATGAGGCAGTGGCGCTCACCGATGGCCAGGCATTGATCGAACGTCTCGCCGACAAGATGCGCGCCGAGCGGATCATTATTCCTGGACGAAGCGTCATCGAACGGATGGCCGCATCGGCGATGCATCAGGCCGACAAGGCCTTTATGGCCGCCATTCATGCCCAGCTTGATTCCGCATCCCGGCAGAGGCTGGACGCTGTGCTTGCCGAGAAAGTCCACGACCAGCAAAGCCGGTTGAGCTGGCTGAGAGCACCGCCAAACCGCGTGAGCGCCCGCACGCTGCTCGAACTGCTCGACAAGATCGATGCGATCCGGGCCTTCGGGCTCGACACCGTTTCGGTTCCGGACGCGTCGTGGGCCAAGATGAACCAGTTGGCGCGCGAAGGCGTTCGCCTGACGGCACAGGCCCTGCAGCAGATGTCGCCATCGCGCCGCATGGCAACGCTGGTCGCGACAATGCGCGAACTGGAGGCCACTACAACCGATGCGACGCTCGCCATGTTTGGATCTTTGGTGGGGCGCGCCAATCTCCGGGCACGCAAGCGTCTCGACGAAACCATCCTTGTCTCGGCGGATCAAGGCCGCGAACGGCTCGCACGGATCGCAGCCGTGCTGGAAGCAATGACCAGGGCGCTACGTAAAGGCGAAGATGTTGAAGCCGCGGTTACCTGCGTCGCCGGGCTCGATCTGATTGAAGCCGACACACAGCTCATTCGCCGCTCGACGAAGCCTGGCCGTCCTGACGTCGTCGGCGAACTGCAACCAGAATACCGAACCTTCAAGCAGGTTGGCAGCCGTTTCCTCGCTTCGTTTGCGTTTGAAGGGCGCAAGGCGACATCTGCGCTGCGGACTGCAATGGGCATCCTCGTCGATCTTGGCGGAAATTGGCGCAGGCCGCTCCCTGTCGATGTGCCACTTGGCCACATCGAGCATCGATGGCGGCGGCATCTGTTCGCCGACGGCAAGATCGACCGCACCTACTGGGAGCTTGCCACGTATTTTGCCGTCGCAAGTGCGCTGGCATCGGGCGACCTTTGGGTGCCGACCTCGCGAATGCATCGCGCACTCGAAGACCTGATTCACCCCACTGCGGCGGCACCAGCCATACAGCCGTCACGGTTGCCCGACCTTGGCAAGCCGGATTTTGAGCAGTGGATTGCTACCAAGTCGGCGCAACTCGACCAGGCTCTTCTGGCTACAGCGAACGGCCTGTCAGGCAAGGATGCGGCGCTGTTCACCGGCGATCGACTGCGGTTCCCGAAGATGCCCAAGGATAGCGCCGCCGACGACGAGCAATCGCGCAACACCGCCATGCAGGTTTACCGCCTGTTGCCCACCGTGCGGATCACCGACGTGCTGCATCAGGTCGCCAAATGGACCGGCTTCATCGACCATTTTACACATGTCTCGACCGGGCTCCCGCCAAGCGACGAAAAGGCATTTATCGCAAGCCTGATCGCCGAGGCGACCAACCTTGGCCTCAGCCGAATGGCTGATATCTGCAATGTGGCATCGCGGCGGGCCCTGCTCAGAATGCAAACCTGGCATATGCGCGAGGACACGTTCAGGGCGGCATTGGCCACTCTGACCGATGCCATCCATGCCGAACCGATCGCCGCCTGGTTTGGCGAGGGCTGGCGGGCCTCGGCCGATGGCCAGCATTTCTATCTCGGCGGGCCAGGAGAGAGCGGCGGAGCGGTCAATGCCCACTATGGGCGCGACCCCATCATCAAGATCTACACCACCATCACCGACCGATACGCGCCACTTCATCAGACCGTGATTGCCGGAACCGCAGGCGAGGCGATCCATGCGCTCGACGGGATTCTTGGCCACCAGAGCGCTGTCGACGTTGCCGCGCTGCACGTCGATGGCGGCGGGGTATCGGATATCGTTTTTTGCGTCATGACGATGCTCGGGCTCAGCTTCGAGCCGAGAATTCCCCGTCTCTCCGATCGGAGGCTTTACGCGTTCGAACCAAAGGCTCGCTACGGCAAGTTGGCATCGCTGTTCGGGCACCGTCTCGATGAAAATCTTATCCGCAGCCATTGGGACGACATACACCAGGTCATCGCGGCGATGCGCAATCGGGTGGTGACCCCGTCGTTGATACTGCGGAAGCTGTCCGCCTATCGGCAGCAGAACAGCCTTGCTGCCGCCATGCGCGAGATCGGTCGGATTGAACGGACCCTCTTTACCTTGCGCTGGTTCGAGGAGCCCGAATTGCGCAAGCTCGTCACCGCCGAACTCAACAAGGGCGAGGCCCGCAACACCCTGGCGCGCGCCGTTGCATTTCACCGACTTGGCCGGTTTCGCGATCGTGGTGCCGAGAACCAGCAGCTTCGCGCGGCCGGGCTCAATCTCGTATCCGCTGCGATCATCCTCTATAATTGCAAAAATCTCTCCCGGGCGGCCCATGCGCTTCAAGCCCGGGGGCAGATCGGGATTGACGGGCTGTTGGGGCAAATCTCCCCGCTGGGCTGGGATCACATCAACCTGACCGGAGACTATGTGTTTTCCGACGATACCCAGCTCGACCGGGACGGATTTTTGCCACTCCGGATTGACACGCTATGACCAATATCTGCATCCTTGGAGCCGAACCCGCCGTTCCGGACACGCCAACACTTGCGACATTGGTTCGAGGCAGTAACAACGCGACTACTGATCTGCAGAGGTTGATAGAAGGCAATCTGCTGTCGCGAGGTACGCAAGAATTGGCGCAGCTTGGGCGTGGCACAATCTGGGACGATGATACATGCTCTCGTACTTAATTCCGCTGGCGGTGATGGCAGGTCCGGCGACTGATCAACCGATTGACCCATCCCTTGTGAAACTTGAGCGGACGCCCAAGCAAACGACTTGGGAAACTTTCCATTTTGATTGCGACATCCAAATGGAGAACGGCGTGCGGTCGAAGCTGATCTTGGATCGTTCGGGAGGGCGCGGCTTCCAAAATCCCACAACTGGAAAGGTCGATCAGACTCCCATTAAATTCGAAATGCGAGGATCGGGGGCTAACCAATTCTCAAGGTTTTCCTTGGTCCCGCGAGGTGATGATGTTGAGCTACATACGGCAGGCAGATCGATAGGATACGACTACCTCTTCCGCTTCGCGGAAACCCCATCTTCTTTCGAGGCAAAATCCAGGTCGCGATATGCGATAACCATCCAAACTAGCGGTTGGCCGGTCGGCCCACGGGTTGCTGGACTTGGCTTTTGTAGTGCGTCTTTCCGCAGCCAAAGCCCCTTATCTGAAGCCGAAACGCAGAAGTACATCAGTGACGCCAATCGCGTCCAACCACTCTCGGACTAAAGTTCGTTTCCCCCAACATTCCGGTCGTTCGCGCCGCCGATCAGGGCTTCCGAAAACTGCCTGTGCCGGGACATTCAATCCTACCGTATATCTGTGTCCCAATAATGCACTGGGGCCGCGTAGGCGCCAGCCTGTCTTCTCGGATGCGGCGATCCAGGCCTGCCTGACGTTGAAGGGAGTGTTCAAGCGTGCCTTGCGCCAGACCACCGGCATGGTCGCAAGTCTTCTCGGGATGGTCGGGCTTGATTGGCCGGTGCCGGATTTCAGCACACTGATGAGACCTGTGCGCGGGTGGGCGTAGCGCATCTGAAATGCATCGGTTCTCTGGCGATTGGCCTGTCTGGCCTCCGTCCTGGCCGGGACGGGGCAATTTTCACGCCGGGACCGCGAGAATATTCATTGTGCGCTTGAGGTTGTAGGTACCCAGTGAGCGGTGTTCCGGCATCACCTTGCCAGGCCCCAGCGCTGTGGTTGAACTGCGGGAATGGACGAGAACCGCCTTACGACCGCATTGGACACCGACATTGGAGTGCCTCTGATACCAAGACTCTCTGATCATGACCCATGCGCCCATTGGGGTCAGTTCCGGTACGGGGCGAAATGACACCCTAAGCGCAATGGCTTAAAGGGGTGGGAAGGGGGCATGCGCAGTTCTATTCGAACACTCCGGTTCCATGCATCTGATCAGGTTCGTGCTTACTGATCAGCCATGACACAGGCAGCGCAATCGCCAAGCTAATCACAAGCTGGAAGGCGAATGGAAACAGGAACTCATCTGGCGACATCGACAAGATCAAAGATAGAGGATCTCCGGACGAAAGAAGGACTACAGCCGTCACCACCGGGGTTGGCAGCAAGGCCGAAGCCGTTGCGATCACAGTACGCAGCGAGCGGCTTCGCCCCGCCGCGTGCCTGTTGAGTATGATTGCGACGATCGCTCCACCCAGCGTGCTCACGACAGTCCACACTATAGTCGAGATCCAGTTTTCATCCATGCGCCGCTGAACGTGTCAGCCCGTGCAAAAGTCCGCAAGGGGGCGCTAGCTGCCATTATAAAACTCTGTTGAGCGTAGATCAGATGTCGGTCAGATCCTCGGGGTAACGCCCGCCCCGCTGGCAGAAAAGTCGCCATGTGTCCTGTCCGCGCTCAGTGACAAGAAGACGAACAGGTTTATCCGATGAACGCACAAGGAGCCCAAGCCGGACGAGAGGGACAATGGTTCGATCACCGATCACTTTTTCCCGGTTTCGCCCCGGGACTACCATTGCCCATCCCGGCGTTCCGCGTTCGGTAAGCGCGGGCTCCAGGTATCCATTCCGGGTGTCATCCGCTTCCCGGCCAAGAAAAAACAGGCAGATGCTCCAGAAGGCATCCCTGGGTCGAGGCGGGATCATCGCCCATTCGAGAGGGCCCGTTGTATCGGGCTGCTCATGCACCGTGGTAGTAATTGTTGGAGCGTCTCGTACACCTTCACGATAGGCGCGCTCCAGCGCCTGTGCGATAGCGCCCGCGGTGTCCACAGTGTAACCATATTTGCGATCATGGCGGTCTTTGGCGACGATGCCGCGAGCGATCTCACGGAAGCGTACCTTGCGCCGCGGATCGGGCGGCAGGCGTGGCGGGGCTTTTGTCATGCCGCTATTTCCTCGGCAGGAGAGCGATCTGCTCTTGCCCGACCGACGATTGCAGCGACCGTGTTCTTGCTCAGGCCAAGATCCCGCGCGATCCAGCGATAGCTGCGCCCCTCTTCAACCAGCGCGAGTACTTTGGGGCCAAGCCGATCCGACTTGGGCCGTTCTCCCGGTTGCCGTCCGAGCTTGCGCCCCCTCGCTCGGGCCGCAGCCAGCCCGGAACGGACACGCTCGCTGAGCATGTCGCGCTCGAACTGCGCGATGCCGGCAAGCAAAGTGGCCATCATCCGCCCATGCGGTGTGTCGACCTCGAACGTCATGCCGCTCATCGCCACCACGGACACGCGCCACCCGGACAACCGGTTCAGTGTGTCGAGCAAGTCCTGGGTGGAGCGGCCCCACCGGCTTAGTTCGGTCACAAGGATCGCATCGATCTGGCGTGCCTGCGCCAGCTTCATCA
Organism: Novosphingobium sp. KA1; assembly: GCF_017309955.1. NCBI lineage: Bacteria > Pseudomonadati > Pseudomonadota > Alphaproteobacteria > Sphingomonadales > Sphingomonadaceae > Novosphingobium > Novosphingobium sp. KA1. The sequence goes on from NZ_CP021248.1 coordinate 304,049, forward strand.
CCTGGTTACGTGCCGCCCGGTTCGCCTTCATGCCGGAGGCTGTCTCCCGGAACGCTTTCACCACTTCATAGCCGCCCCGTTCGGCAAAGGCGGCAAGGTCGCGCAATTGCCGCTCGGGCTCTGTTGCAAAGATTGGCGGCAGTCAGAGGTAGGCTGTCGCTCTGCGCCGATCAGGCGGCTGCTGCGAAATGGTGGTTGAGCATGCCCATGGCCTCCGTCAGCGCCGAGGGCCCAATGCCAAAAGCTCTCTCCACAAGGCGCACCTCGCCCCTGATGCCGGGCTGCAGGCACCAGGGGCGAGCCTGTCCTTTGCGCAGGGCTCGCATGACTTCGAATCCCTTGATCGTGGCATAGGCCGTGGGGATCGATTTGAAACCGCGCACCGGCTTGATCAGTATCTTGAGCTTTCCGTGATCGGCCTCGATCACGTTATTGAGATACTTCACCTGCCGGTGGGCCGTCTCCCGGTCCAGCTTTCCTTCGCGCTTCAATTCGGTGATCGCTGCACCATAGCTCGGCGCTTTGTCGGTATTGAGCGTGGCAGGCTTTTCCCAGTGCTTCAGGCCTCGCAGGGCCTTGCCCAGGAACCGCTTCGCTGCCTTGGCGCTGCGGGTCGGCGACAGGTAGAAATCGATCGTGTCGCCCCGCTTGTCGACTGCCCGGTACAGGTAGGTCCACTTGCCCCGCACCTTGACGTAGGTTTCATCCAGGCGCCAGCTCGGATCAAAGCCACGCCGCCAGAACCAGCGCAGCCGCTTCTCCATCTCCGGGGCGTAGCACTGGACCCAGCGATAGATCGTCGTATGGTCGACCGAAATGCCGCGTTCCGCCAGCATTTCCTCAAGGTCGCGATAGCTGATCGGATAGCGACAATACCAGCGCACCGCCCACAGGATCACATCACCCTGGAAATGGCGCCACTTGAAATCCGTCATCGTTCCGTCCGTCCAATCTCCGCCAAGCATGCTCAAGCTTCACGATTTTTGCAACAGAGCCCTGATGGATGCCCAGTTGACTGGCAGCGGGACAATTAGCCGTTCAGCTTGTCCTTGAGCGCCTTGGCGGGCGCAAAGCCCAGCTTCTTCGACGCTGCGATCTGGATCGTTTCGCCCGTGGACGGGTTGCGGCCTTCGCGTGCCGGGCTGTCCTTCACCTTGAACTTGCCGAAGCCGTTGAGGCTGATCTCTTCGCCGCTGGCGGCCGCATCGGCGATCGACGCGAAGACGAGATCGACGACAGCGCGGGCGTCAGCCTTGGTGCTGCCGGTCTGGCTGGCGATCTTGTCGGCCAGGTCATTATTGTTCACGGGAATCCTTTCCGCTCGTTGTTGGTGTGTTGCCCATAGTCACCTGCGCATGGCGACGCCATGGGCAATGCGCGCATCAAGCCCGCATTTGCCGAATAAATGGAATGGTTCGTCATGTTCGGCGCCTCACCGCACAACGGCCAGCCCGATGCGGAACCGGGTCGTGCGGCGGTCATAATCGAGCAGGTTCTCGCCATAGCCGTAGAAGCTTTGGCCAAAGAGATAGAAGTCGGGACCGCCACCCAATATCCGTCGCAGGGGATAGGACATGTCCGCCGAGACTGCGCCCTTGCCTGTCGACAGGTTGAAACGGGTGGAGGTGGAGAGGCGCAGTCCATTATCCTCTCCAACCTCCATAAAGAGGCTGCCATTGCCCCTGTATCTGCGAATGTCGGGATTGTCGGAGCGGTCGCCGACAAAGAGCCACGCACGTGGCGCCACGGTCAGGCGCCAGCCACCGCTCAGCGGGAAAGCCGCCATGGGCGCGACATAGATGCTGTTGATACTGCGCGAGGCATCGCCGTCCCGGCCGTTGGATTCATGGCGCAGGCCGATTTGCCCGCTTACCGTCGCCTTGCCCGCGATCGCGACAGGCTCCGACAGATAGAAAAGCTCGGGCTGGTAGTCGATGTTGCGGAAGGGCGATGATTCCGCACCCAGATCCCAGAACATACGCTGCGTGTATGCGAAGTAGAGGCCGTCCCGAAGGGATGCATGATCTTCTTCGCGGGCGCGGCTGCCGAAGAGTTGATATTTGAAGCTCAGCTGGATGCGCGCTTCGCTGTTCGTGCCCGGACCGTACACGGCGTAGATCGGTTCATAGGCCGACAAATTTTCGAGGAAGGCGTTGCCGACTGTCCGGTCTGCTGGCGGTGGCGCGGGCAGGGGGGGCGCCTGCGCCGCCACCTGTGCCGTTGCCTGCGTGGAAGGCGGAGCGACTTCGAGCGCGATCCTTTGATCGTTCCACGCGGGAACCGACAATATTTCGCCGGCACTGGACGAAGCGAGCCGGTATGCCGCCTTGGCGAAGCTGCCAGGTGCAAGCTCCAAGGAGGCAGGCGTAGACGAGGCGCGCTCCAGCCAGACCGCATGCGCAACGTCGTCTGCGGTGAGCGTGGCGGCGACGCGATCAGGCAGAACGACAGTTTTTTGGGTGTCTGAAGCGTTCAGCAGCCGAACGTCGACCTCGACATTTCCGCCAGCTTCGCGAAGCGCGGCGCGGCTGATCAAAATCTCGATGCCATCCTGAGCCATAGCAGGCGTCGCGATGAGGAGGGCGGCGGAAACCGCCGAAAGGATCGATGCGCGTGTCATGCGTGAAGATGCTGTCCGTTGTCGACCGGGATCACGGTGCCCGTGATCCGCTTTGCGGCGTCGCTGACAAGGAAGGCCGCGAGCGCGCCGACGTCAGCGATATCCACCAGTTGCCCCTGTGGAACCTGTGCCGCCGCGCGGTCCAGCAGTTCGTCGAAGCGGTCGATCCCGCTGGCCGCGCGCGTCGAAATCGGGCCGGGCGATATGGCGTGCGCACGAATACCCTTTGGTCCGAGTTCTGCAGCCATGTAGCGCGTTGCGCTTTCCAGCGCGGCCTTGACCGGACCCATCATATTATAATGCTCCACCACACGTTCGGAGCCGTAAAAGGTCACGCAGAGCAGGCAGCCCCCGTCCGTCATCAACGGCTCTGCCAGCTTCGCCATACGCAGAAAGCTGTGGCAGGATACATCCATCGCCATGGCGAAGCCGTCTGCCGAACTGTCGATCACCCGGCCATGCAGGTCATCCTTGGGTGCGAAGGCGATCGAGTGCAGCAGGAAGTCCAGACCACCCCAGCGTTTTTCAACTTCCGCAAAAAGTGCCTCCATCTGGCCCGGTTCGCGTACATCGCAGGGCGCGGTCCATTCGACGCCCAGCCTGTCCGTCACCGGTTGAACCCAATCCTGCGCCTTGCCGTTCACATAGGTGGCGGCAAGCCGCGCACCGCCGCGTGCAAACGCTTCGGCACAGCCGGAGGCGATGGAATGTTCGTTGGCGATGCCAATGACGAGGCCGCGTTTTCCGCGAAGGTCGATGATGGGGTTCACGGCTGCACTCCAAAGAGAACGGAAAGAGTGTGAAGGCAGATCATATGCTCCTCGTCGGTAGGGATGACGCGGACCTTTACAACGCTGTCATCGAAACTGATGGCCGGAGCGCCGGCCGCGTTGGCGATTTCGTTGATCTGGATACCAAGCCATTCGAGCCGCTGGCAGATACGGCTGCGTATGTCGGCCTGATGCTCGCCGATACCGGCCGTAAACACGATGCCATCCAGGCCGCCAAGGGAGGCCGTCAGGGCGGCGACCTCTCGTGCGGCACGCCAGACGAACAACTCTATTGCATCCGCAGCCTCGGCACGGTCGCTCGCTGCAAGTTCCCGCATGTCACTGGAAATGCCGGAAACGCCGAGCAGACCCGACTTGCTGTAGAGCATGGACTCCACCTCCGAAGCGCCCATGCCCATCTGCGTCTGGAGATGCAGTACAACGCCGGGGTCGAGCGCACCGCAGCGTGTTCCCATCATCAGTCCGTCGAGCGCGGTGAAACCCATCGTTGTGTCGACGCTTTTTCCGTCCGCCATGGCGCACATCGATGCGCCATTGCCCAGATGCGCCACGACCACGCGCCCGCGCGCCATGGCCGGGTCGATTTTGCGCAGTTGATGCGCGATATATTCGTAGGAAAGGCCGTGAAACCCATAGCGCCTGATCCCCTGATCGTGCAGCGCTCGCGGTAGGGCAAAGCGCGTGGCCAGCGGCGGGCGGTCATGGTGGAATGCGGTGTCAAAGCAGGCCACCTGTGGCAGTTCGGGCGCGATGGCGGCAATGGCGCGGATCGCTCCAAGGTTATGCGGTTGATGGAGCGGGGCGAGCGCACTGAGGCTTTCCAGCTCATCCAGCACCGCATCGTCAATCAGGCACGGTCGTGAGAAGTCTGTGCCGCCATGAACGACGCGATGGCCGATGGCGATCACCTCGCGTCCGTCGAGATGCTCTGTAGCCCAGGCAAAGAGCCAGGCGAGGAGGTCGGCATGCGTCAGCGCGGCTTCATCCCGCCAGTCATGCTCCTGCAGCAATGCTCCTGCAGCATCACGGATCGTCAGGCGCGGGGAAATACCGATGCGTTCGATCTTGCCGCCTGCCGAGAGAGTGGGCGTGCGGTCGTCATCGAGCGTGAAGAGGGCGAATTTGATGCTGGAGGAGCCAGCGTTGAGGCTGACAATCGCCTTCATGCGGGTGCCGCTCCGGACTGTGCTTCGGTTGTCTCTTCGGTGCCGGGCAATCCCGGCGCCGCCTTTGTCGCTGCGCGTGAGAGCAGTACCGCCACGGCGCAGGAGGCAAGCCGCGTGCGCAGACTGTCCGCCCGGCTGGTGAGGATGATGGGTACGCGGGCACCCAATACCACGCCCGCAGCATCCGCGCCGCCCAGAAAGGTCAGCTGCTTGGCCAGCATGTTGCCCGCCTCAAGGTCTGGCACGACAAGGATATCGGCTTTCCCGGCGACGCGCGAAACGATGCCCTTTTCCTTTGCGGCCGCTTCGCTGACGGCATTGTCGAACGCGAGCGGCCCATCGAGCAGCCCGCCCGTGATCTGGCCGCGGTCAGCCATTTTACAAAGAGCCGCCGCATCGAGGGTCGTCGGCATGGCGGGGTTGACGGTCTCTACTGCCGACAGGATCGCGACCTTTGGTTCCTTGCGACCAAGGACATGGGCAAGGTCGATGGCGTTGCGGATGATATCCGCCTTTTCCTCCAGATTCGGCGCGATGTTGATGGCCGCGTCGGTGATGATGAGCGGTTCCGGATGCCCCGGCACATCCATGACATAGGCGTGACTGATACGGCGTTCGGTACGAAGTCCGTTGGCACGCGATACGACCGCGCTCATCAGTTCGTCGGTGTGGAGCGACCCCTTCATCAGCAGGACGGCTTCACCCGAATGGATCAACCCGACCGCCTTTGCAGCGGAGTCATGGCTATGGGCGGTGGCCACCAGCCGGTATGCGGAAATATCCTTGCCCGCTTCCTTTGCCGCAGCGCGAATGCGCGCTTCGGGGCCGACAAGAATAGGATTGATCAGGCCCGCTTCGGCGGCCTCCACCGCTGCTGCGAGCGCCGCCGCCGAACAGGGATGGGCCACGGCCGTCAGTGCCGGATTGCCGGCAACAGCTTCTATCAGGCGATGATAGCCGTCATGATCGGACAGGCGGATATCGGGAAGCGCGACACGCGGGCGACGGATTTTCTCGGTCGGCGCTATGACTTCTGCTTCGCCCGCGATAACCGTTTCGCCATGCTGGTTTTCGCAACGGCAGTCGAGCAGGATGATATGTCTGTCGTCGTGCTTTTCCCTGACGGTCACCGACGCGGTTATGACATCCCCTATGCCAACCGGCCGTTTGAAACGGAGAGACTGGCTGAGGTAGATCGTGCCGGGGCCAGGCAGTTCCGTGCCCAGAACAGCGGAAATCAGGCCGCCGCCCCACATGCCGTGCGCAATGACCCGGCGAAAGAAATCCCCTTCGGCGAATTCAGGATCAAGATGCGCAGGGTTCACGTCGCCGGAGGCCAGCGCAAATACCTGAATGTCCTTCTTTGACAGCGTGCGGGTCACACTCGCCGTATCGCCTATCGCGATCTCGCCATAGGTTCGGTTCTCGATCGTGTCGGTATCGTCCAAGGCTACTTCTCCAGAACATAGCTGCCCGGCGCGTCGCCGAGCGTCGGATAACCCTTGTCCGCTGCGCCCATGGATGGCGGGGGTACGGATGCGCCGGAACGTGTGCCGAGCCATTCGCCCCACGCCGTCCACCACGACCCCTCCTGTCGGGGTGCGCGCTCCCGCCATGCCGTCGGGTCGAGCGGTGGACCGTCCATCTCGCGCGTCAGCACCTGAAAGTGCCGGTTCTTGCGGCCGGGCTCGGATACGATACCGGCATTGTGGCCGCCGCTCGTCAGGACGAAGGTTGTTTCCGCGCCGGTGAGCATGTGGATCTTATGCACCGACTTCCATGGCGCCACGTGATCGCGTTCTGTGCCGACAACGAAGAGCGGTGCACGGATCGCCGCCAGCGCGATCGTGCGGCCATCGACTTCATACTTGCCCTCGGCCAAGTCGTCATTGAGGAACAGGCGGCTGAGATATTCGCTGTGCATGGCGTAAGGCATCCGGGTGCCATCCGCATTCCACGCCATCAGGTCGATCATCGGCTCACGCTCGCCCAGCAGATATGTCTGAAGGACGTGTGACCAGAGAAGGTCGTTGGAACGCAGCAGCTGAAACGCGCCGCCCATCTGGCTGCTGTCGAGGAAGCCGTGGCTCCACATCATGTTTTCCAGGATGTTGAGTTGCGCCTCGTCGATGAAGAGCCCGAGTTCGCCCGGCTCGCTGAATTCGGTCTGCGCGGCGAGGAGTGTCATGCTTGCCAGGCGGGTGTCGCCATCGCGGGCCATTGCCGCCGCGGTGATCGACAGGAGCGTGCCGCCAAGGCAATAACCGGCAGCATGGACCTTTGCGCTGCCGGTGATCGCCGTGATCGCATCCAGCGCGGCGATCGGCCCGAGGCGGCGATAATCATCAAGGTCGAGGTCGCGATCCTGCGTGCCGGGATTGTGCCACGAGATCATGAAGACAGTGTAGCCTTGCCCCGTCAGCCATCGAACCAGCGAGTTTCCGGGCGACAGATCCAGGATGTAGTATTTCATGATCCAGGCGGGCACGATCAAAACCGGCTCTGGCCGGACCGTCTCTGTGGTCGGTTCATACTGGATGAGTTCCATGAGCCGGTTGCGGAAGACGACCTTGCCCCTTGCCGTGGCGACATTCTCGCCGACGACAAAATCCTCCGTGCCGACCGGGCGCTCTCCGCGCGCCGTGCGTTGCACATCCTCAAAGAAATGACGCATGCCGTCGGCCAGGCACTGGCCGCCGGTTTCCACTATTCTTTGTTGTACCACCGGGTTCGTGGCGATGAAGTTTGTCGGCGCAAACATGTCGAGCATCTGGCGTGCCGTGAACTCCATAATGTCTTCATGATGCCTGCTGACCCCGCCGATCCCGGTGGTCGCGGCGTGCCACCATTGCTGATTGAGAAGGAAGGACTGGGCGAGCAGATTGAACGGTGGCTGTTTCCAGGCGGCATCCGCAAATCGCCGATCCTGCGGCAGCGGTTCGATGGCCGGAGCGGCATCGGGATCCTTGGCGCTGCGCGCGACGAAATCCAGCATGCGAAGATATTTGCGGGACAGTTTCGCGCCGAGTTGAAGCTGCTTCCCCGGAGAACGGGCAAGATGCATCGCCCAGTCAGAGGCGGCGAGCGCAAGTGTCGAGGGTGAAAGGCCGAAAGTCGCCTGAGCGACGGCCGACGCGGCGGCTCTGTCCAGCACATCGCAAATACTGTCCAGCGGATCGGGGCGCTCTTGCTCAGCGGGCATGTGGCACCTCCCCATAGATCATCGTCCGTTGCTGCCGTGCGCCAAGAAGTGTTGCGGGATCATCTTCGGATGAGGCGCGAAGGGCAGGCACACCGCTGGCGAGCAGATCCAGCGTAGCGTCAATGAACGCCGTCTTTTCCTCGGCTGTGTTCGACAGGCCGCCCTGCCGCAGGATGCGTCGCTGGGGGATCGTTACAAGCGCGTCAAACAGGAAGCCGGCAACGAAGTCGATTTGCTCCGGCGTCGCTTCCGACACCCCAGGGTCGCTCCGTAAAATGTTTTGAAACGCGCTGACCCAGTGGTCGATTACGCGCTGATATGTCCCGTCTTCCAGATCGGGTTCCAGGCGACGCAGTTCCTCCCTGAGCCCCATGAATGCCAGCGCTCTTGGTGTGGTGGTCGCCTCGACAAGAATGTTGGCAAGGAAGGCCATCTTTCTTCGAACATTCCCTTGCGGCAGTGGCGTGTCCACAAGAGCCGCAAAATAGCCTCTTTCCTGTTCGCGAATGGCCAAGAGCAAGCCGCGCTTCGACCCGAAGCGCTGATAGAGCGTACGTTTGCTGACCTGCGCCGCCGCAGCCACGGCATCCATGCTCGTTGCTTCGTAGCCGCGCAGGAAAAACTGCTGGGTCGCGACCTCCAGAATATGGGTGCCCAGCAATGTGGTGATGGAGCCGGGCGGCCGGCCAATTCTCGAGTGCGGTGCGGGTATCTGGGGCTGTCCCGGTATGGCTTTGCCCATTTCTTTTTCCTCGGTGCGCGAATGCAGAATCATAGGCTGGAATATGACCTGAAGCGATATATACACTTATACGTATACATACTGATTCCTGCGTGCCGATGGAAAGAGTGAAAGGCGATCATCCGAGCGACAAAGGAGCTGAGTTCTCGATGACTGGAATCGCGATCGTAACAGGCGGGACACGCGGCATAGGTGCCGCGGTCACGAAGGCCTTGAAAAAAGAAGGATATCAGGTCGCAGCCATCTATCACGGCAACGATGTGGCGGCTGAGCGCTTTGCTCGGGAAAATGCTGTGCCGATATTCAAATGGGATGTTTCGGACGAGGCGGCCTGCCTCGAGGGCACTGCGCGGGTTGAACAGGAACTCGGCCCTGTTTCCGTTCTTGTGAATAATGCAGGAATCACACGCGACGTGATGTTTCACAAGATGAAGTGGGAGGATTGGCGGGCCGTACTGTCCACCAATCTCGATTCCATGTTTGCGATGACGCGGCCTGTGATCGAGGGCATGCGCGAGCGGCGTTCCGGCCGCGTCATCAATATTTCGTCGATCAATGGCCAAAAGGGGCAGGTCGGGCAGGTCAACTACTCTTCCGCGAAGGCTGGCGTGATCGGCTTCACCAAGGCGCTGGCGCAGGAAAACGCCGCACGCGGCATCACGGTCAACGCAGTGTGCCCCGGTTATATCGACACTGATATGGTCGCTATGGTTCCGGATGAGGTCAAAGCGAAGATCGTGTCCACGATTCCGGTGGGTCGCCTTGGGGCGCCCGATGAAATCGCCTCTGCTGTGACCTGGTTGGTTTCTCCAATGGCCAGTTTTTGCACCGGATCGGTCCTTACCGTGAACGGTGGGCAATATATTGCCAATGGGTGATGCTGCGCTTTCACCTACCTTACGGGGGCATCAATCCCCGCGTCTCCACGTAACCTTGAACTGACCTGAAAGGATTTTTCAGATGAGCTATCCCTTCGATCAATGGACGACTGTTGCCGGTGCGAACCGGGACCTGCTTTTGAAATATGCCGAGATCATGCGGCATGCGGGCGAACGCCAGGCGAGCATCGCGACGCATACGCTTGCGATCCTGTCGCCCAAGAACGGCGAACAGGCGCAACCTGTGCATGCGCCGAACTTCTCCGGATTCTCGGAGATATGGCAGGAAATCGAACAAAACCGGCAAGCGACCATGGAAGAAACCAGGGCAGCCTTCAAAGCGTGGCAGGCGGACGTCGGCCATTGCTTTGAGGCCGACGCCGGCCGTCAACAGCTCGCTGCAGCCTTTGAGACATGGACATCATCCTTGTCGAAGTTGTGGCCCGGTGCTGCCGCAGGCGAGAAAGGCAAAGCCGAGAAAAAGCCGGCGTCCTGATGATTGCTTGAGTCAGAGTCATGGACCTCTCCTTCCATATTTCATGAGGGCTAGGAGGTGCGTGTGCAGGCTGGCTGGAACTTGATCGTGGCGTCAGAAAGGGACGATGTGCGGCACAAATTTGGTTTTGGAACAGGGGAGGCCCGAAGAGGGTGGCAAGCGTCACGGGCCGCCTGCGCGCTTGCTGTTTTCGGCTTTCTTTCGGGATGTTCATTCGCGCCGGACCATGTGCGACCGGCCCAGCCGGTCCCTGCTGTCTATAATGCGGAGACCGTACCCGGCAGGGCGATCGCATATTTGGGCTGGCGTGATTTTTTTCGCCATGCCGAGCTCCAGCATCTGATCGAGGAAGCGCTTGCGAACAATCGTGATGTCCGCATTGCGGCTACGCGGGTGGCGGAGGCACGCGCGGCCTGGCGTATCGAGGGGGCGTCCCTGTATCCTCAACTCGATGCTGTGGGAACGGGCACGCGGGGACGTACGCTGTTCAACCTGCCGACGGTCGGGGCCACACCGGTCGATGTGAAACAGATCAGCGCGCAGTTGAGCGCCAGCTGGGAAATCGACTTTTGGGGGCGTCTGCGGAATCTGCGCGATGCCGCGCGGTGGCAATATCTTGCCACGGAAGAAGCCCGCAGGGGTGTTGCTACCAGTCTGATCGCGCAGGTGGCCAATGGCTATCTGCTCGAGCGCGAATATGAGGAACGTGTCGCGCTCGCAAAGGATTCCATCGGAACACGCGAAGAGTCCCTGCGCATCATGCGCCGACGCTTTGACGTTGGTTCCGGTTCAAAGCTGGACATGATGCAGGCACAGATCCTGCTGGCACAGGCGCAGGCAACGTTGCAGGGGCTGGAGCAGGATCGCGTCGTCAATCGCAATGCCCTGGCGCTGTTGGTAGGACGGCCGGTGGACATTTCGCCGGGCAGACTTTCCCTTGCGGACGTGCCAGAAAACATGGTCCTGCCGGCCGGGTTGCCTTCGGATCTGCTGACCAATCGTCCGGACATTGTTGCCGCCGAGTATCAATTGCGCGCGGCCAACGCCAATATCGGCGCTGCCCGTGCTGCCTTTTTGCCCAACATCAGTCTGACGGGTGCCTATGGCACCATGAGCGACGAACTGGACGGACTGTTTTCAGCCGGAAGCAAGGCGTGGACCTTTGCACCGACCATAGCCCTGCCGCTCTTCAATGCCGGTCGACTGAAGGGCAATCTGGACGTGGCGAAGGCGCGGGAAGAACGCGCCGTCGCCGAGTATGAGCGTACGGTGCAGGCTGCGTTTCGTGACGTTTCCGACGCGCTGGTGCAGCGTCGGCAGTTGCAGCTTCAGATCGGTACGACACGCACGATGCTCGATGCGCAACGCGAACGCGCGCGGCTCGCGCTGCTCCGCTTTGACAATGGGCGATCGGCCTATCTGGAGGTTCTGGACGCGCAGCGCGATCTGTTCGACGCGGAACAGGCGCTCGTCCGGCTTCGGCGCGCCGAACTGGCGAGTATCGTCGCGCTCTATTCAGCGCTGGGCGGCGGTTTTGTCGCTGACCAGACTTTTGACAACGGCCCTCAGGGCAACACTGATGGGGGATCCAATCCATGACGCAGCCGACGAAGAAGACCTGGCTTATCAGGGGAGGGATCGTGGCAGCCGTGGCCGCAATAGGGCTTCTGCTCTGGTCGCTGCTGAAGCCGTCGGCGCTGCCGGAAGGCATCGTCGGCGGGAACGGGCGGATCGAGGCGCTGGAGATCGACATTGCCGCCAAAAGCCCGGGCCGCATTCGCGATATCGTCAAGGACGAGGGCGAACTGGTCAATGCGGGCGACGTGGTGGCGCATATGGATGTCGAGACGCTGAATGCGCAGTTGTCCGAAGCGCAGGCGCAACTGGCGCAGGCCCTGAACAATGTCCAGATCGCCGAAACGCAGGTCGGCCAGCGGCAAAGCGAGCATGCAGCCGCGGTGGCGACAGTCCGCCAGCGGGAAGCAGAGCTCAATGCCGCGCGTAAGCGCCTTGCCCGGTCCGAAACGCTGGCGCGTGAGGGCGCAACGCCGGCGCAGGAGCGCGACGACAATCAGGCGGCCGTCGAAGGGGCGGCGGCAACCGTCGAGGCGGCCAAAGCGCAACTGGCATCGACGCAGGCCGGAATCGCTGCGTCGCGCAGTCAGGTGATCGGCGCGCGCTCCAACGTCGATGCGGCGCGCGCGACGATCGTGCGGATAAAGGCAGACATCAACGATGCCGATCTGCGCGCGCCGCGCGGTGGCCGGATCCAGTATCGCGTGGCGCAGCCGGGCGAGGTTGTGGCCGGCGGCGGACGCGTGATGAACCTGGTCGACCTGTCGGATGTGTATATGACCTTCTTCCTGCCGGAAACGACCGCCGGGCGTGTCGGCATCGGTAGCGAGGTTCGTCTCGTGCTCGATGCCGCTCCACAATATGTCATTCCGGCGAAGATCAGTTTCGTCGCCGACGTTGCGCAGTTCACGCCCAAGTCGGTGGAAACGGAGAGCGAGCGCCAGAAGCTGATGTTCCGGGTGCGCGCAAAAATCGATCCCGCGCTTCTGCGCCGTCACATCGCGCAGGTGAAGACCGGGTTGCCAGGCATGGCCTATGTCCGTGTCGATCCCAACACGCCCTGGCCAGCCAGTCTTTCCAATCTTGTGAAGGAATAGGCCAGTGGCCTTGTCTGCGGAACGCCCGATGGTCGTTCGCCTTGCACAGGTGCGCCTGCGCTATGGCAAGGCGGAAGCGCTGCGCGGGATCGACCTGGATATAGAAGCCGGCCGAATGATCGGCGTCATCGGCCCCGATGGTGTGGGCAAGTCCAGCCTGTTCGCGCTGATCGCCGGCGCGCGCGCAGTGCAGGAGGGGACGGTCGAGGTTCTGGGCGGCAACATTGCCGACAGCGACCATCGGGATGCCGTCTGCCCGCGCATCGCCTATATGCCGCAGGGGCTGGGCAAGAACCTCTACCCCACGCTGTCGGTAGAAGAGAATCTGCAGTTCTTCGCGCGCCTCTTTGGCCACAGCGCAGAGGAACGCCGGCGACGCATCGACGATCTTACCCGGAGCACCGGCCTGTATTCCTTCCTGTCCCGCCCGGCGGGCAAGCTGTCAGGCGGGATGAAGCAGAAACTGGGGCTTTGCTGTGCGCTGATCCACGACCCAGACCTGTTGATCCTTGACGAGCCGACCACCGGTGTCGACCCGCTGGCGCGCGCGCAGTTCTGGGACCTGATCGCCCGTATCCGCAAGCAGCGCCCCGGCATGAGCGTGATCGTGGCGACCGCCTATATGGACGAGGCGCAGCGTTTCGACTGGCTCGTCGCGATGGACGATGGTGCAGTGCTGGCCACCGGCACACCCGCCGAAATCCTTGAACGTACGGGCTCCGACAATCTTGAGGCGGCGTTTGCTGAGTTGTTGCCCGAGGAAAAGAAGCGCGGGCACAAGCCGGTGATCATTCCGCCGCTCGACGTTGACGAGAATGACATCGCCATCGAAGCCCAGAATCTGTCGATGCGCTTCGGCGACTTTGTCGCGGTCGATCATGTCAGCTTCCGCATCCGGCGGGGCGAGATATTCGGCTTCCTTGGCTCCAACGGTTGCGGCAAGTCGACGACGATGAAGATGCTGACGGGCTTGTTGCCAGCCAGCGACGGGCAGGCCTGGCTGTTCGGCAACGTGGTTGATCCGCGTGACATGGCGACGCGCGGCAGGGTTGGCTATATGAGCCAGGCCTTCTCGCTCTACAGCGAGCTGTCGGTCCGGCAGAATCTTGAGCTGCATGCCCGGCTGTTCCATGTGGCTGCCGACGAAATACCGGGCCGGGTCGAAGAGATGGCGGCGCGGTTCGGGCTGGAGCCTGTGATGGACGATCTGCCCGAGCGCTTGCCGCTCGGTATCCGTCAGCGCCTTTCCCTGGCCGTCGCGATGGTTCACAAACCCGAGTTGCTGATCCTCGACGAGCCCACCTCCGGCGTCGATCCTGTTGCACGCGATGCGTTCTGGAGGCTGCTCGCCGAACTGTCGCGGCGCGACAAGGTGACGATCTTCATTTCCACCCACTTCATGAATGAAGCGGAACGGTGCGATCGCATGTCGATGATGCATGCGGGCAAGGTGCTGGACAGCGACGTTCCGGCGAAGCTTGTGGAAAAGCGGGGCGCAAAGACACTCGAAGAAGCGTTTATCGGCTATCTGATCGAGGCAACGGGCGAGAGCGAGGTCGAAGCGGAAGAGGTGACGCCGGATCAAGCCCGGGTCGTCCATGAGCCGCTTCCCGTGAAGCAAAGTTTCAGTCTCCAGCGCATGTTGAGCTATGTCTGGCGTGAGGTGCTCGAACTTCAGCGTGATCCCGTGCGGGGCACATTGGCGCTGGGCGGCACGGTCATATTGATGCTGGTGATGGGCTTCGGAATAACGCTGGACGTCAACGACCTGCGCTATGCCGTGCTCGACCGGGATCAGAGCAGTGTGAGCGAGCGCTACCAGCTCGACATTTCCGGATCACCCTATTTCACCCAACGACGTCCGATTACAGACTATGACGACCTCGATCGGCGGATGAAGAATGGCGAACTGGCGCTGGCCATAGAGATACCACCCAATTTTGGCCGCGATGTGCAACGCGGCCAGGATGTTGCCATCGGTGCATGGTTCGATGGCGCGATGCCGCAACGCGCGGAAACGGTGCAGGGGTATATCCAGGGCATGCACCAGCACTGGCTGGCCGACCAGATGCGTATGGCCGGCATTTCCGGGACAGCTGGATCCGTATCGGTTGAAAATCGCTTTCGTTACAATCCCAACGTCACCAGCCTGCCTGCGATGGTACCGGTCGTCATTCCGCTATTGCTGCTGATGCTGCCGGCCATGCTGACGGCTTTGGCGGTGGTGCGAGAGAAAGAGACCGGTTCCATCATCAATCTGTATGTCACGCCAGTGACGCGATCGGAATTCCTGCTTGGGAAGCAGCTCCCCTATATCGCGCTCGCCATGATCAATTTTGCGGTCATGTTCCTTATGGCGATCTTCCTGTTCAACGTGCCGCCGACCGGTAACGTGATGGCGCTTGTCACGGCGGCATTGCTATTCTGCGTGATATCGACGGGCATGGGGCTGTTGGCGTCGGCGGTTACGCAAAGCCAGATCGCAGCGATGTTCCTTGCCATGATGGGTACGCTGATTCCGACCATTACCTATGGTGGCATGCTTGATCCCGTATCCTCGCTCGAAGGCGGGGCTCGGATCATCGGCGAAATATATCCCTCGGGTCACATGTTCACGATCAGTCGAGGTATTTTCAACAAGGCGTTGGGTTTCGCCGACTTGCTCGGAGCCTTTTGGCCATTGCTGATTACCGGGCCTTTGATCATCGGCGTGGCTACTATGCTCCTTGCAAAGCAGGAGCGTTGATCATGCGCCGGAAGTTCGCGAATATCTATCGGCTGGGCGTCAAGGAGCTGTGGAGCCTGTGGCGGGATCCTACCATGCTGTTCCTTATCATCTTCATGTTCACTTTCGCAGTCTATTCGGCCGCTACAGCCTCTCCCGAAAGCCTGCACAGGGCATCGATCGCTATCGTGGATGAGGACAGTTCGCCGCTCTCCCAGCGGATCGCTTCGGCCTTTTACCCGCCGCAGTTCGTAAAGCCTGTCATGATCGCGCCAGCACAGATCGACCCCGGCATGGACGCGGGCGTCTACACTTTCGTGCTGCACATTCCATCGGGCTTCCAGCGCGACGTCCTGGCGGGGCGATCGGCCGAAATACAGTTGAACACGGACGCCACGCGGATGACGCAGGCCTTTTCCGGCAGCGGTTATATCCAGCAGATCGTGTTGAGCGAGGTTGAAGAATTCAGGACGCGGTATCGCGGAGAAAGTTCTTTGCCGGTACGTCTGGAACTGCGTGCCCGCTTCAATCCCACGCTGGATAAAAGCTGGTTCGGCGCGCTGTCCCAGATCATCAACCACATTGCGATGCTGTCGATCATCCTGACGGGTGCAGCACTGATCCGCGAACGGGAGCATGGCACGATCGAGCATTTGCTGGTCATGCCCGTGACGCCGTTTGAGATCATGCTCAGCAAGGTATGGTCGATGGGGCTGGTTGTGTTGCTGGCCGCTTTCATATCACTTCAACTGGTCGTCAGGGGCGCACTGGGCGTGCCGGTGGCCGGCTCTCAGCTGCTCTTCTTTGCGAGCGCTGCGCTGGTTCTGTTCGCGACGACATCACTCGGCATATTCATGGCGACGATCGCCCGGAACATGCCGCAATTCGGCATGCTGTCGGTTCTGGTACTGTTGCCGCTCCAGATGCTCTCGGGCGGTACGACCCCGCGCGAGAGCATGCCCGAATTCGTTCAGAACGTCATGCTCGTCGCGCCGACGACGCACTTCGTGCAACTGGGGCAGGCCATCCTGTTCCGTGGCGCAGGCATCGATGTCGTATGGCCGCAAATGCTGGCGGTCACCGCGATCGGCACCGTATTTTTCGTTATCGCGTTGAGGCGTTTCCGCAAGACCATCGCATCGATGGCCTGAAGCAGCAGCTAGACATCCAGCCGCTGCTTCACGTCCGTCAGGAAATCGACATGCGCATCGGCGGTTGTATAGCCCCGATACATCGTGCCGACGCTGGCATGCGTGCCGCCGGCGTCACGCCAGCGGCGCAGCGTGTCGAGTGTTTCCGGCACGTCGAGCCCGCGCCCGGTCTTGTCCTGCAGCACGAGGTGAAAACCGAAGCCGCCCACTGGTCGTTCGCTCTGCGCGAGCAATTCCTTGATGCGGGTGATGCCGGGAAGCGCACTTTCCTCCAAACCGGCCGCGAAGATAAACCCGTCCGCCATACGGACCGCGCGTCGATAGGGCGCCTCGCCGAAACCGCCGCAGAAAATCGGAATCTGTCGTTTGGGGCGGGGAATGATGTTGCCGCGGTCCAGGCTGTGGAAGTCCCCCTCGAAGCTGACGACGGGTTCGCCCCACAGCCGGCGCAGATAGGGAATCTGCTCGTCCATCTTCTTGCCGCGCGTGTGAAAATCCTCGCCGAGCGCATCATACTCCACATAGTTCCAGCCGGTTCCGACACCGAGCGTGAACCGCTGGCGCGATACAAGGTCAAGATCGGTCGCCTGCTTGGCAACCAGCACCGTCTGGCGCTGGGGCAGGATCAATATGCCCGTGATGAACTCGATCCGTTTGGTGATGCCGGCGAGATAGCTGAATGCGGTGAACGGGTCATGGAACGGATGTTGCTCGGTGTAGGGGCCCCATAGTGGGGGATCGCGTCCTTCGTGCACCGCGCCGACGACATGATCGTACATGAGCAGCGAATGGCTCTGTTGCAAAGATTGGCGGCAGTCAGAGGTAGGCTGTCGCTCTGCGCCGATCAGGCGGCTGCTGCGAAATGGTGGTTGAGCATGCCCATGGCCTCCGTCAGCGCCGAGGGCCCAATGCCAAAAGCTCTCTCCACAAGGCGCACCTCGCCCCTGATGCCGGGCTGCAGGCACCAGGGGCGAGCCTGTCCTTTGCGCAGGGCTCGCATGACTTCGAATCCCTTGATCGTGGCATAGGCCGTGGGGATCGATTTGAAACCGCGCACCGGCTTGATCAGTATCTTGAGCTTTCCGTGATCGGCCTCGATCACGTTATTGAGATACTTCACCTGCCGGTGGGCCGTCTCCCGGTCCAGCTTTCCTTCGCGCTTCAATTCGGTGATCGCTGCACCATAGCTCGGCGCTTTGTCGGTATTGAGCGTGGCAGGCTTTTCCCAGTGCTTCAGGCCTCGCAGGGCCTTGCCCAGGAACCGCTTCGCTGCCTTGGCGCTGCGGGTCGGCGACAGGTAGAAATCGATCGTGTCGCCCCGCTTGTCGACTGCCCGGTACAGGTAGGTCCACTTGCCCCGCACCTTGACGTAGGTTTCATCCAGGCGCCAGCTCGGATCAAAGCCACGCCGCCAGAACCAGCGCAGCCGCTTCTCCATCTCCGGGGCGTAGCACTGGACCCAGCGATAGATCGTCGTATGGTCGACCGAAATGCCGCGTTCCGCCAGCATTTCCTCAAGGTCGCGATAGCTGATCGGATAGCGACAATACCAGCGCACCGCCCACAGGATCACATCACCCTGGAAATGGCGCCACTTGAAATCCGTCATCGTTCCGTCCGTCCAATCTCCGCCAAGCATGCTCAAGCTTCACGATTTTTGCAACAGAGCCCGTTGCGCTATCCCGGGCGCGCTCTTGCCCCGGGCGAACTGATCCCCCAGGCCATCTCGGCCTTTTTGGGCGCCCAAATCGGTATCCCGGGTGAGGCGCTCGTACGCTACGCTGTCCGTCGTCAGACCCGGCAGCAGCACATGGAAGCGCTGCGCCGTATTTACGGCTATCGCATGTTTCCGGGACAAGGTCGTTATTCTCGAGCCTTTCGGCAGTGGCTCGTCGAGGAAGCGGAACAGGCTCACTCGAATGAAGATCTGGCCCGCCGCTTCGTTGCACGCTGTCGCGACACGATGACCATCCTGCCGGCGATATCGACAATCGAGCGATTATGCGCTGATGCATTGGTTGCAGCCGAGGGTCACATTGAAGCCCGTATCGTCGGCCGACTTGATCTCGAAATGCGTAAACGTCTGAACGCGCTGTTGACAGAGGTCATGCCCGTCAATGTCAGCCGGTTCGTCTGGCTTCGGAAATTCGAGGTGGGCCATAACTCGACGGCAGCAAACCGTCTTTTGGATCGGCTTGAATTCCTTCAGGGCTTTGGTTTGTCGGTACAGAGCCTCGCCGGTGTTCCGATGCACCGGATTGCACGGCTACGCCGGCAGGGGGAGCGTTACTTCACCGATGAGGTGCGCGATACCGGCGCGAACCGCCGGTTGGCCATTCTCGCGGCCTGCGTCATCGAATGGGAAGCGGCCATGGCCGATGCGGTGGTGGAAACTGTTTGGTCCCAACATGTGATGGTGTAAAAGTATCCCCATCACAGCGGAGGGATTTATGGGCCAGGTTCTCCATGGCAGCGCCAAGACCACGCACGCCATTCGAGCAGAGCTACAGCGATCGCAAGCTTCGGTCGCGCACCTCGCCAAGAAGTACGGGATCAACGAGAAAACGGTCCTGAAGTGGCGCAAGCGGCAATCGGTGGAAGACTTGCCGATGGGACCGAGGGAGCGGCGCAGCACTGTGCTCTCCCCAATGGAGGAAGCCGCGATCGTGGCGCTGCGGGTGCAGGCCCGGCTGCCACTCGACGATGTTTACATCGCGCTCAAGGACGTGATCCCGCATCTGAGCCGCTCGTCGTTGCATCGCTGCCTGCAACGGCATGGGATCAGCCAGTTGCCCAAAGCCGATCGCGAGAAGCCGCAGAAGTTCAAGAACTACGAGATCGGCTACTTCCACATCGATATCGCCGAACTGCGTTATGAGGATGGCAAGGCCTACCTCTATGTCGCCGTGGACCGCACATCCAAGCTGGTCTTCGCACGCATCTATCGCAGAGCGACGAAGCTGGTCGCAGCCGGCTTCCTGAAAGCATTGATCAGGACGGTGCCCTACAAGATTCACACCATCCTCACCGACAACGGCGTGCAGTTCGCCCAGTTCGAGCGTGGCACCGGCCTGTCCTTCCCGCACATCTTCGGCCGCGTCTGTCAGGAAAACGGTATCGAGCACCGGCTAACCAAGCCCTATCATCCCTGGACCAACGGGCAGGCCGAACGCATGGTGCGAACCATCAAGGAGGCGACCGTCAAATCCTTCCATTACGCCTCGATCAACGAACTGCGACGGCACGTCCGTGACTGGCTGACCGCCTACAACTTCGCCAAGCAGCTCAAGGCGCTCAAGTTCCGAACGCCTTACGAAGCTGTCGAGGAACTCTGGAAATCAAAGCCTCACATCTTTATCGTCAAACCTAACCATCACATGTTGGGACTAAACACCTAACTGGCCCGATCTGTTCCGCAGCGTCGCCACGGTCAACGGCGGCAGGATCACCCCCAGCCAGTTGCTCCGCAAACTGGCGTCCTATCCCCGGCAGAACGATCTGGCCCTGGCTTTGCGCGAGGTAGGCAGGGTCGAGCGAACGCTGTTCCTGATCGACTGGATTCTCGACGCTGACATGCAGCGGCGGGCCCAGATCGGCCTCAACAAAGGCGAAGCGCATCACGCACTCAAGAATGCGCTGCGCATCGGCCGTCAGGGCGAGATCCGGGATCGGACCAGCGAAGGCCAGCATTATCGGATCGCGGGGCTCAATCTGCTCGCAGCCATTATCATCTACTGGAACACGCTCCACCTTGGTAAGGCTGTCGATCAGCGCCGCCGGGATGGTCTCGACGTTCCGCCTGAATTGCTCGCGCACATCTCGCCGCTAGGATGGGCTCATATCCTGCTTACCGGCGAATACCGCTGGCCCAAGGGAGCCGAGCCGTTATAAAATTGTCCGGTAAAGCCGTGATCTGTATCTGCAAGAAAGTACAATGGGCCAGTCCAAGGATAAACCGCCAACCGAACGTGCGATCCGCGCCTTGCTCGACAAGCATGCCTGTCCGGTTCCTTACCACGAAGTGAGGACGCGGTTGCTGGGCAACATCGCCTGTCCCGATCCCGCTGTGCAACCCATGGCGGTTATCGCCGGCCTATGGGGCGGAGCGTTACCCGAGTTTGACAGCGTGGATGACGCCAATGCGCTGCTTGGCGCCCTGGTCATGGGCCTGTGGAACGAACTGGCCGACCATCAGGACCCAAAGAAGCCATTCCGAGCCACTCGTGTTCCCCTGGAGCCAACCAGCGCCAATCTGGGAAATCTGGGCATGGTCCGCGCGCAGGAAGTCGAAGGTTTTGTGGAAGGCCTGTTCAATGGCGAGGAGGAAGCCGGGCTACCCGAACGCGCGCATGAAGCGGTCACGCATCTCGGGGAAATCAGAGCGATGATGGCGGGCATCGCCGACCTCATCGAACGCACCAGGGACGAACCTGAGGATCGCGGGCAGATCAAGGAGACGATCAAGCATCTGCGGGTGATGACCGAGATCATGGAGACCGAAATCCATGCCGCGGTTCTATCCTGCACGCGGGCGCGCGCCCAAACCCTCCCCGGTATCACTACGCCGTTGGGAACGCGGCATTGAACCAGAATTCGGATGCGGAGCAGCGCCTCCGCGAAAAACTGCGTAAGATCGAAGCCCTGTTCGCCGGCGCCGCCACGGCAGGCGAAAAGGCCGCAGCCGGTGCCGCCGCAGAACGTATCAGGCGCCAGTTCACTGAAACGAGCCGCCGCGAAACGTCGGAAGAGTTCAAGTTCTCGATTCCAGACCCGTGGTCACGGCAGCTCTTCACAGCCCTCTGCAGGCGCTATGGCCTCAAGCCGTTCCGCTATTCACGCATGCATCGCCAGACCGTGATCGTCCATGCGCCCGTCAGTTTCATCAACCAGGTCTTGTGGCCCGAGTTCGAGGAACTCAGCGAGGCCCTCTCCGCCCATCTCCTCGAGATCACCAATCGGATCATCCGCGAGGAGGTCTATGCGACGCCTGGAGAGGCCGATGAAATTGCCGAGCCAGCACGGCTACGATAGCGAAAAGCCTTGACTGATCGCTTAGGGTGTCATTTCGCCCCCTACCGGAACTGACCCCTTAATGTGCGGGGGCTGCTTGAGGCCTGCGCGGATGATTTGCCGGGGCTCAGGGATCGGGCTTTGCTGTCGGTCGCCTACGACACGGGCTTGCGCGCCTCCGAGCTGGTCGCGGTCGAGGTCGAGCACATTGTGGACGCCATCGATCCCGAGGCGCGGCTGCTGACGATTTCGCGCAGCAAGGGCGATCAGGAGGGAAAGGGCGCGACCGCGTTCCTCAGCCCGCGCTCGGTGCGGGCGATCGCCGCCTGGACTGCGGCTGCCGACATCGAGGAGGGACCGCTGTTTCGCCGGGTGCAGGTGCGCCGCTACAAGGCGCGGGCCGCGGTCAAGGGGCGGCGGATCGAGACGATTTCTGGCCGCGAAAGCTGGGATCTGCGCAAGACGTTGCCGAAGTCGGCGGTGCCGGCGCGCACCGAATATGATGTGGGAGAGGGGGCGTTGCACCCGGGTTCGATCGGGCCGATCTGGCGGGCAATGATCCGGCGCGCCTTCGACAAGGGCGCGCTGAGCGACCTCACCGCCGATGATCTGGCGCAGTTGCTCAAGGGCGTGAGCGCGCATTCGACGCGGGTGGGCTTGAACCAGGATCTGTTTGCGAGCGGCGAGGATCTGGCGGGGATCATGGATGCGCTACGCTGGAAGAGTCCCCGGATGCCGCTCGCCTATAATCGCAATCTGGCGGCTGAGCAGGGTGCCGCCGGCCGCTTGATCGCGAAAATCGGGTGAGTAGATCTTGAGCTGCGCACAATTAGGTATTTGTGACGGTGTTTGAAAATTCCGAGTGCGCCAGATCACGCGGATTAGCGTTCCAGCGAATGTCCGACGGAATCGGAAAAGAAAACCCGCCCGTCTTTTGACGGGCGGGCAAGGAAAGGTGTCTACGTCTTACCGAGACTCCTTCGGGTCGCTGGCTGATGCTATGCCTTCGTGTTTCGGATTCAAGGCTAAACTAGCGGGGCTGAGCAGTTTCTCAGGCTGTGTACATCGCCGCGACCGACGACCTGGAAATATGCGCTAGCCTTGCGTTTATGCGCAATCATGATAGATGTATTATATATACATGATTGGAGCGCGAGTCGTGGACGGTGTCTCGAAAATCAGAGAAGAAGAGCTGACTCCTTTGGTGGAGGAATTTTACGCGCGGGTCCGCACCGACCCCGCGCTTGGGCGGATTTTCAACGATGCGATCGATGACTGGCCGGAGCATCTTGGGAAGCTGACTGCGTTCTGGTCCTCCGTCATGCTCACCAGTGGCCGATACAAGGGGCAACCGGTGCCGGCCCATTTGAAGCATAAGGCCAGGATAACGCCCGCGCTGTTCGAGCGGTGGCTCGCACTCTGGGTTCAAACGACCAATGACAGGATGACGCCCGAAGCGGCAGCGGCGCTACAAGCGAAGGCGCGGCGCATCGCCGAGAGCCTGCAACTGGCGATGTTCTTCCAACTGGAGGAACGGAGTGCTGCATCGGTCGCCAACGCGGAACGTAAGGATGCCATCGAGCGACCAGGGCAAACCCATGGGTGAAATATTGCCTTACCGTTCCACGCCGGTGTTCGACCAGGACACTCTGCCGGCTGCCTTGCGCGCGCGACATGACACGAAGGCTGGTGTTTGGGGCGTGATCCGGGTTTTGGAGGGCGAACTCCGGCTAACCTACCTCGAGCCACCTTCGGAGATCGTCCTGACGCCTGACCAGCCTGGCTTGATTCTCCCTCAGCAACCGCATTTCGTAACGCCGACAGGGCCGATGAAGATGCAGGTGGATTTTTACGATCACATTCCCAAGCTCTGACATTCCGGGATTTTCAACGCATTCAAAAAGGAGAAGTTGATGACGCAGCCCCTCAGCGATCAGACCATCGCGCTCGTCAAGGCGACCGTCCCCGCGCTCGAAGCACATGGCCTCGACATCGTGAACGAGATGTATTCCCGGATGTTCCAGAACCCGAACATTCGCGACCTTTTCAACCAATCGCACCATGGTGATGCCGGTTCGCAGCCGCGGGCACTGACCGGCGCCATTCTCGCCTATGCGAGCAACATCGAAAATCTCGGTGCGCTTGCCCCGGCGGTCGAGCGGATCGCGCAGAAGCATGTTGGCCTGCAAATTCTGCCCGAACATTATCCGCACGTTGCCGAGGCGCTCCTGGGGGCGATCAAGGCGGTGCTGGGGGATGCGGCCACCGATGAAATTCTCGCTGCCTGGGGCGAAGCCTACTGGTTCCTGGCCAACATCCTGATCGCCCGCGAGCAGCGAGTCTACTCAGAACAGAAGGACGCGACCGGCGGATGGAATGGCTGGCGCGATTTTCGCGTCGAGGACGTCGTGCGTGAGAGCAGCGTCATCAATTCCTTCGTTCTGCGCCCCGTTGATGGCGGGGCCGTCATGCGGCACAAGCCCGGGCAATATCTGACCTTCTGGCTTGAAATTCCGGGACATCCGCCAGTCAAGCGCAACTATTCGATTTCAGCAGCCCCCAACGGCGAAACCTATCGCATTTCGGTCAAGCGTGAGCCGCTTGGTCTTGCGTCAGGCTGGCTTCATGATGAAGCCAAGCCGGGCACGGTGCTCAAAGTTGCCGCGCCTGCAGGCGAATTCTTCCTGGCAGCGCATGTCGAACGCCCGGTGATCCTCCTGTCGGGCGGCGTGGGGCTGACCCCGATGGTGGCCATGCTCGAAACGCTTGCTGAGGGCGAGGCGGGAGTCCCCGTGCACTATGTCCACGGAACTCATGACCGCGATACCCACGCAATGCGTGATCATGTTCGCGCTGTCGCTGGGCGGGGCAAGTCAATCACCGTCACCGATTTTCATCAGACCCCGCTCGAAGATGAAGTCGCAGGACGGGATTATGACGTCGCCGGCATCATTACCGATGAATGGCTGGTCGCCAACACGCCTGTAGGTGAGGCCGATTACTATATCTGCGGACCACGCCCGTTTCTGCGGCACGCCGTCTCGACCTTGTCGCTGGCTGGCGTCCCATCCGACCGCATTCATTACGAATTCTTCGGTCCGGCGGACGAATTGCTCGCCGCCTGACTGAGCGCGGAGAAGGGCGACATCGCCCTTCTCCGCGTCTACTCAAACCGCCATGTCGGCGTGATCTCGGACTTCTGGACGCACTTGGGCGTCAGCGACAGGTTCCTCGACGAGAATCGCGAACTTGGCACCCTTGTAATAGATGCTGGGCCGATGCCAGGCCCGCGTCACGACGACGACCGTTCCGTCGATCTCGATCTCTTCGCCTGCCTGGGGTGACCGCGCGAAGTGAAAACTGCCCCAGGCTGCTGGGGAACTGCTATCGCCAGCCCAAACGTCAACGAGCATTTACTTCTCCTCCTTATTCAACGGGCGGTCTGTGATGGTGGATAGCGCCACGGCTTGCCCTGGCCGATCGCCGCGTCAAACTGCGTTTCGGCGAAGCTCCAATTTGCGAGCCTGTTCCACCAGGACGTGATCCAGCCCGCGCGATCCTGGCGGTAATCGATGTAGTAGGCATGCTCCCACACATCGCAAGCAAGCAGCGGCGACCCCTTCCTCAAGGATTGGGCTACCCGCGTCGTGGGTAGAGATCACCTCGAGCTTGTCGCGCTTCGCGATGAGCCAGACCCAACCCGATCCGAAATGGCCCGTTCCTTCAGCGGAAAAACGCTGTCTCAGCGTTTCGAGACTCCCGAATTCGGACGAAATGGCGCTGGCGAGCAGCCCGGCAGGTTTAACCGTTTTCGGCGCCATGCTCTCCCAAAAGAAGCTATGGTTCCATGCCTGGGCTGCATTGTTGAAGACGCCCTTCGCGCCGCTGCCGTGCGCGATGCGGATGATTTCCTCGAGCGTGTGGGCCGAGAAATTCTGCTCGGCCAGCAGCCGATTGAGCGTTTCCACGTAGCGTGCGTGATGTTTGCCGTGGTGGATCTCCAGTGTTTCCGCCGAGAGGACAGGCTCGAGATCCTTGGTCCCACAGGGCAGGGGAGGCAATTCGAAGACGAGCCTCTCAAGGTCGGATTGAGCTATTACAGCATTGCGGCTTTGATCAGCCATCGCTTGTCTCCTTGAGCAGAAATAGCGCCGGAAATCGTTTCGGCCGAGGCGTGATGATGCGGCACCATCCGGCGCAGATAAGTCGGTAGGAAGGCCCTGATGATGAGCGCTGCGGGACCATTGCTGATGCAGCCGCACAGGGCGCTGCAATGGTCTTTGGTGAGAACGGTCAATGTGCATAGGACAGCTCCGCCCTTCGCGCATCGAGCGCGGCCATGCACAGGGCGATTGCCTCAACCGGGTGATGGGCTGTCCATTGGCCAAGCTCGCCCACCACGGTGGTTCCCCTGGGGGCCGGCTTCGATCCAATAGCCGGATGGCACCAACATAGCGGCAGCGCGGCAAGTCGCCGTGTAGAGCAGTGCCCGAACGTGGTTGCCGTCGTCCTGCAGCCAGACTCCCGGAGCAATAACGGTCAAGCTGCGCAGTGCCGGAAATACGGCCAGCGCAATCCGTGCATCAATGTCGCGATCGGGTTCACTCGCGCCCTTGCAGGCGGAGATGGCGTCGACGAGGCTGTCGTCATGGCCAATCGCCCTCACGCGGCACAGGGCGCGCATGGCGATCATGACGCGCCTGCAATCCGGAGTTTGGGAACTGCCTCATCGGGGTGGCGGCTGACGGGTGAGCAGACCGGTTGGAGAAGGCCGTCTCCAATGGCGTAGACCCAACCGTGAAGCGTTAGCGCAGCGTGCCGCGCCCAGGCCCGAAGAACCAATGGGTTGGCTGCGAGTGCTTTCACCTGGGCGCGGATATTATGTTCGCACAAACGGTCTGCATTGGTATCCGGGGTGCAGCAGACTGTTTGATAGAGCTCACGCACCGGTGCGAGCCAAAGCCCGATCGCGTCGTCCCTGTCCGGTGCCATTGCCGCTTGAATCCCGCCGCACCCGTAATGGCCCACGACGATGATGTGCTCGACCTTCAAAACATCGACCGCGAACTCCAAGGCGGCGGCGAAGTTAGGATCGCTCGGCGTGGCGAGATTGGCGACGTTGCGATGAACAAGCATCTCGCCGGGATCGAGATCGACGATTTCGGTGGCCGGCACCCGGCTGTCCGAACAGCCGATCCAGAAGTAGCGTGGCCGCTGCTGGCCTACGAGCCGTTTTAAAGAATCCGGGATCGATCAGGGTTTTGGCGTCAGCCCATACGCGGTTGCGGGCCAACAGGTCGGAGAGGCCGCCGTCGTCTGCTCCGTCGGCGGCGGTCTGTCTTTTTCCACTCTCCTCCAATTGCCTCATTGCCCGGGAGCCTGCAGATCGACGAACCGAAGGTAGGGCTTCAGTGTCTTGTAGCCTTGTGGGAACTGCCGGGATGCCTCCTCGTCCGACAGCTTCGGCGATATGACGACCGGCTCGCCAGGTTCCCAGTTGACGGGCGTTGCGATGCTACGGGCATCTGTAAGTTGAAGGCTGTCGATGGCACGGAGAATCTCGGCAAAATTCCGACCGGTCGAAGGCGGGTAGGTCAGGATCAGCCGCACCTTGCGTGACGGATCGATGACGAAGACGGAACGGACAGTGACCGTCGGGTCGCTCTCGGGGTGGATCATGTCGTAGAGCGCCGACACCTTGGTGTTGGCATCCGCGATCATCGGGAAGTCGAGTTTCGTCCCTTGGGTTTCGTGAATGTCGAGCTCCCATTTGTGATGGGCTTCGACCGGATCCACCGAGAGGCCAATGGGTTTGACGTTGCGTTTGTCCCATTCGGACCGGAGCTTTGCAACCTCGCCCAGTTCCGTCGTGCAGACCGGCGTAAAATTCTTGGGATGGCTGAACAGGACACCCCAGCTTCCGCCGAGCCAATCGTGGAAGCTGATGCGGCCGTGCGTGCTGTCCTGCTCGAAATCGGGGGCGATCTGCCCGAGCTGAATGGCCATGGGAACTCCTTCATATCGCAGATCTGATGTGGAGATGGACGAAGCATCATACAAACGAATGTTATTATTATTTATCAGCAAAGATATTGGATATAAATTAGCGCCGGGTTCCCGGTCCGAGCCCCACGATCACGAGGAGGGCTATCGGCATGGCGAACAGCACTATCCTATTGCCGTCCCCTTCGGCGACGAAGCCGTTTTGGCGGAGCAAATCGACAAAAAGGCGGATCGAGACGAAGGCGATGCTTGCGGCGAAAATCAGATAGAGCCCGGACATGGAGGGCGGGCGCTCTGGTCCACGCGCTTGTCGGTCATCATCGTTGTCAGCCTTCACGGCAGCTTTGTCCGTGACGAGGGAGGCGGTTTGCGGCGGCAGGTTTCCTGAAGATTAGGGGCATCTTCACCCGACGGCTGTCGGTCTTCAGATGACCACAGCGCAATGAAGTCAAACGGAGGGGGCACTTCCTGCCAGGGCTGACGCACTCGGCGATGTGCCGTTTGTTCCCAATCGAGAGAGAGGATCACACCGATACAAACCGCGATCACGAAGACCACGACGGCAACGAAGACATCGTCGCTGATCGCACCAGCGTCGTGAAAACTGAAAAGTGCTATGCCTATCCCTAAAACCAGCGACGCCAGCGCTATGCTGACTTTCCAGATTTCGGCCCGCGGCGGCGGCGGTTCGGGCGTGAAGCGGCCTGAAGGTTTCATCTGAAAGTTCGCCCAAACCGTTGGACGCTTTATGGTTGTTGGTGCCTGTCCAGGGTCGATGACACGGGCCTTGCCTTGTGATCCCATCATCGGCCCGCTACCATGAAGCAAGCAAATGAATATTATTGCGCATTGAGCGCAAGGATGATGGCTTATGGATATCAATGTTGCGCGCACATTCTTGGAAGTCGTCAAAACCGGCAGTTTTGTGAACGCTGCGTCGAACCTTCACCTCACGCAGACCGCAGTCAGTGCCCGCATCCGGGTGCTTGAGGACCTGCTCGATCGGCCAGTATTCATCCGCAACAAGGCAGGTGCGAAGCTGACACCGGCGGGCGAGCAGTTTCTGCGCTTTGCAACCACCATGGTGCAGGTCTGGGATCGGGCGCGCCGCGCCGTCGCGCTCCCGCCGGGACGGGAGACCGTGGTAACGGTCGGCGCCGAGCTCAGTCTGTGGAGTCCCTTGCTGCGGCACTGGCTGCTCTGGATGCGTCGGGAATGTCCGGAAATCGCGGTAAGCACCCATATCGACACATCCGAACGCCTGATGGAGCAGGTCCAGGATGGCTCACTCGATATGGCGGTGCTCTATGCCGCGCCGAGCCGTCCGGGGATCATCGCCGAACTCTTGTTCGAGGAAAAGTTGGTCCTGGTGCGGACCACGCCAACCAGCAGCCCTCTCGCACCGGAAGATCATGTTCAGATCGATTGGGGTGAGGAGTTTGCCGGGAGCTATCACGCCGCTTTCCCGGATCAGCCTAACGCCGTCGTTTCGATAAGCTATGGTCCGCTCGCGCTCGATTATATCCTGGCGACAGGGGGTAGCGGCTATTTTCGCAAAGGCTTCATCCGCTCCTATCTCGAGGAAGGCCGCCTCGCTCTCGTCCCCGGAAGTCCTGAATTT